>JBQTJE010000073.1:0-67524 GCA_052387455.1 Pseudonocardia sp. | reverse complement strand
TCGCGGCTGGCCCTCGCGGTTCTGGCGGCGCTGGCGGGGGTCGCGTGGCCCGCCGTCGAGGACCGGCGGGCCACGGGCGCCGGATGGGTGCTCGCCGCCGCCGCGGCCGGCACGGCGGCGGCCACCGTCGTGGGAGGTACCGAGCTGATCGACCCGCGCGCGTACGCCTTCCTGGCGCTGGCGTTCCTGGTCGCTGCCCGCGCGCCGTGGTCGTCCGCCGCGGCCGGGCTCGCGCTGGCCACGCCCGTGCCGCTGTGCCTGGTCCTCGGCGTCGCGCCGCCCGGCGTCGTGCCGCTCGGACTGTTCGCGACGATCTCGCTCGGGCCGTTGCTCCTGATCCGGCTGGCGAGCGCCGTCCGCGCCCTGGAGGACACCCGCAGCACGCTCGCCGAACGGGCCGTGTTGGTGGAGCGACTGCGGGTGGAGGATGAGCTGCGCCGCACGGTCGGCGCCGAGCTGGGTTCGATCGTCGCGCAGGGCCGCAGGGCCGCAGGGCCACCGAGCGGGGCCGCACGGCCGCCGAGATCGAGCGGCTGCTGACCGAGCTCGTCGCCACCTCGCGCCGGGCGCTCGCGGGCGCCCGGCGCGCCCTCGGCCACCACCGACGGCGGTCGGTCGGCGCCGAGCTGGCGACCGCGGCGAGCCTGCTGCGCGCGGCCGGCGTCGACGTCGCGATCTCTGCGCCGCCCGACCTGCTCGCCGGGCCCGCCCACGACATGCTGGCCGCTCGGCTCCGGGCTGCCACCGGGCGCCTGCTGCAGTCCGGCCCGGCCGGTCCATGCAGGCTGGCCGTCGTCGCAGGCCCCGGCGGGCCGGTGCTCGCGGTCGACCCCACCGACGACCCTCCGGGCGGCCCGGTGACGATCCGGTGAGCACGCGCCCGGCCCTCGCGCACCGTCCCGGGCGGGCACGGGTGCTGCTGCTCCTGGTCACGTGCGCGTTCCTCGTGCCGGCGCCGACGTTCGCGCTCCTCGGCCCGGACGCCCACGGGCCCGCGCCCGTCGTCGCCGCAGCGGGCATCGGCGCGCTCCACCTGCGGCACGCGCTCGCGACGCCGGCGCGGCCGGCGGGCTGGCCCGTGACGCTCGCCGCGCTGGTCGCCCTGGTCTACGCACCGGCGGCCTGGTGGGGCTTCGCCTGGGCGTCCATCCAGTGGTTCGTCGTCGGCTCGGTGGCGGTGCTGCTCCCCGCCCGGCAGGCCGTGATCGCCGGATCGGTCCCGGTGGTGGGCACGATGGCCGTGGCGTGGTGGGTCGTCGCGGCCGAGCTGGGCCCGCTCGCTCCGGCGAGCCTCACCGTCGCCCTCTACTGGCTCGCCGGCCTCGTGTTCGGCGGCATCGCGCTGTACGGCGCGGCGCGGCTGGTCGCTGTCCTCGACCAGCTCGACGCCGCCCGCGCGGAGCTGGCGGACGCGGCCGTCGGACAGGAGCGGCTGCGGTTGTCGCGAGACCTGCACGACCTGCTCGGGCAGAGCCTGTCGGCGCTGTCGTTGAAGGGCGACCTCGCGCTCGCGCTGCTGCACACCGACCCGGCGGCGGCACGCGCGGAGATCGAGAGTCTCACCGGCGTGGCTCGCGACGCGCTGCGTGGTATCCGCGCCGTCACCCGCGACGAGCACGATCTCTCCCTCGACGCCGAGTGCGCCGGGGCCGCAGCCCTGCTCGCCGTCGAGCTTCCCGGGCCGGTGCCGCGGGTGGAGGCGCTGCTGGCCTGGGCGGTGCGCGAGGGTGTCACCAACGTCCTGCGGCACAGCGACGCCCGCAGCTGCTCGATCCACTGCATGCTCGCGGTCACGTCGGTGCGGCTGGAGATCGTCAACGACCTGCCTCGACCGGCCACGGACGCCGGCACGGGCTTGGCCGGGCTGGCGGATCGGGCGCGGGCGCTGGGTGGCGACGTGACGACCACCTGCACCGGCGAGATTTTCCGCATGGTCGTCGACGTGCCCCGGGAGGCTCCGTGATCCGCGTGCTGATCGCCGAGGACATGCACATGATCCGTGGTGCGCTGGTGGCCCTGCTCGCGCTGGAGGAGGACATCGACGTCGTCGCCGAGCTCGAACGCGGCGACGAGGTGGTCGGCGCGGCGCTGCGGACCCGTCCGGACGTCGCCGTCCTCGACATCGACATGCCCGGTCTCGACGGGATCGCTGCCGCCGCGCGGCTGCACACGGACCTGCCGGCGTGCCGGGTACTGGTGCTCACCGGGCTGACCCAGCCCGGTCACCTGCTGCGCGCGCTCACCGCGCACGTGCGCGGCTTCATCCCGAAGGACGCGCCCGCCCACACCCTCGCCGCGGGCATCCGCCGGGTGGCGGCCGGCGAGCGGGTGCTCGACGCCGAGCTGGTCGCCGCCGCGCTGGACACCGGCACCACCCCGCTGACACCCCGCGAGTCCGACGTGCTGCGCGCCGCCGGCTCCGGGCTGCCCACCGAGAAGATCGCCCTGCAGCTGTCGCTCTCGCCCGCGACGGTGCGCAACTACCTGTCGAACGCGATCACCAAGGTGGGCGGGCGCAACCGGATCGACGCCATCCGCATCGCCCGCGACGCCGGCTGGCTGTGAGGCATCACGACAGCGGGTGCGTCACAGAGGCAAGGTGAACGTCTGCACGTGGCTCGGGCGGACGGCGCCGAAGTGCCGGTGGTCCAGTGTCGCGACCGCGGCGACGTCCAGCCGCTCGGCGCAGGCGATCACCGAGGCGTCCGTCGTGCCGAGCGGGAAGTCGCGGTAGGTCGACACGAGCTCGGTGATGCGCAGCCAGTCGGTGGGCGCCACCGGCTCCGTCGACAACGACCCGGACGTCAGATCACCGAGGAACAGCAGCTCCGCGCGGGTGCCGACCCGCTGCTGGATGAGGTACGCCACCTCTGCGACGACGAGCTGCGGCACGACGAGCGAGCCCGGGAAGTCGCGGATGAACGCCAGGCACCGCTCGTGGTCACGGTCGGCCACGTCGATGTACGCGTACAGCGGACCGGCGTCGACGACGACCGTGCCGGGAATCGGCACTCGTCATCCCCGCCGATCGATGGCGGCCGGCCACTCCTCTGCGAGGATCTCCTCGAGCCGCTCGGCGGTATCCGACCGACCGCTGTTGCCGGCGCCTGCGGCGAGCAACCGCCGCCGGCCACGCTGCTGCGGGAGATGTGCGGCGATCGCCTCGCGGGTGAGCTCGGAGATGGTGATGCCGCGGCGGGCAGCCTCCTCACGGAGCAGCCGGTCGAGATCGTCGGGCAGCTTGATGGTCGTCCGCTTCACGTATGCCAGCATACCGGCCCCGCACTGACGTTCCGGGAGCGGGCATCTAGCCTCAGAGGCGATGAGCGAGAAGGTCGCGTCGGGTCTGGTCGTGGAACAGGACGCCGACGACTACGGACATGCCCGCACCCTCAAGGTCGATCCCGACTGGTTCAAGGGCGCGGTGTTCTACGAGGTCCTCGTGCGGGCGTTCGCCGACTCCGACCGGGACGGCACCGGCGACCTGCGCGGGCTCACCGACAAGCTGGACTACATCCAGTGGCTCGGCGTCGACTGCCTGTGGCTGCCCCCGTTCTACGACTCCCCGCTGCGCGACGGCGGGTACGACATCCGCGACTTCCGCGCGGTGCTGCCCGAGTTCGGCACGGTGGACGACTTCGTCGTGCTGCTCGACGAGGCCCACAAGCGTGGCATCCGGGTGATCACCGACCTCGTCATGAACCACACCTCGGACACCCACCCGTGGTTCGAGGAGTCCCGCCGCGACCCCCACGGCCCCTACGGCGACTACTACGTCTGGGCCGACGACGACTCGGGCTACCCGAAGGCGCGGGTCATCTTCGTCGACACCGAAGCGTCGAACTGGACCTACGACCCGGTGCGCGGCCAGTTCTTCTGGCACCGGTTCTTCTCCCACCAGCCCGACCTGAACTACGACAACCCGGCCGTGCAGGACGCGATGCTCGACGTCCTGCGGTTCTGGCTCGACCTCGGCATCGACGGGTTCCGGCTCGACGCGGTGCCGTACCTGTTCGAGCGCGAGGGCACCAACTGCGAGAACCTCACCGAGACCCACGCCTTCCTCAAGCGGGCCCGCAAGGTCGTCGACGACGAGTTCCCCGGCCGGGTGCTGCTCGCCGAGGCCAACCAGTGGCCCGCGGACGTCGTGGAGTACTTCGGCGACGCGGAGCTGGGCGGCGACGAGTGCCAGATGGCGTTCCACTTCCCGCTGATGCCGCGCATCTTCATGGCCGTGCGCCGGGAGAACCGCTTCCCGATCTCGGAGATCCTCGCCCAGACCCCGCCGATCCCGTCCGGCTGCCAGTGGGGGATCTTCCTGCGCAACCACGACGAGCTGACCCTGGAGATGGTCACCGACGAGGAACGCGACTACATGTACGCGGAGTACGCCAAGGACCCGCGGATGAAGGCCAACATCGGCATCCGCCGCCGGCTCGCCCCGCTGCTGGACAACGACCGCAACCAGCTGGAGCTGTTCACCGCCCTGCTGCTCTCGCTGCCCGGCTCGCCGGTCCTGTACTACGGCGACGAGATCGGCATGGGCGACAACATCTGGCTCGGCGACCGCGACGGCGTGCGCAGCCCGATGCAGTGGACGCCCGACCGCAACGCCGGGTTCTCCACCTGCGACCCGGGCCGGCTGTACCTGCCGATCGTGATGGACCCGCTCTACGGCTACCAAGCCGTCAACGTCGAGGCGCAGTCGAACTCCACGACCTCGCTGCTGCACTGGAACCGGCACATGATCGAGATCCGCAAGCGCCACCACGCCTTCGGCTACGGCGAGTTCCACGAGCTGGGCGGCACCAACCCGTCGGTGCTCGCCTACATCCGCTCCCACCGGTTCGCCGACGGCGCCACCGACACCGTGCTGTGCGTGAACAACATGTCGCGCTTCCCGCAGCCCGTGGAGCTGGACCTTTCGGCCTACGAGGGGTGCGCGCCCAAGGAGCTGACCGGCGGGGTGCCGTTCCCGCGTATCGGCGAACTGCCCTACCTGCTGACGCTGCCCGGGCACGGCTTCTACTGGTTCTCGATCGTCCCGGAGGCGGAGGGCCGGTGAGCATCGCAGCGAGCGCCAGCGAGCGAGGAGCGGAGCCGGCCCGGGAGCCGACCGTCAGCACCGCCCAGGAGGCAACGTGACGTTCGCCGACGAGCTGGCGCACCAGCTGCCCGAGTGGCTCGCCCGGCAACGGTGGTTCGCGGCCAAGGGGCGCCCGGTGCGGTCGGCCGCGGTCGCCGTGCACGGCCCGCTGCGTGCCGAGGGCGAGCCGTTGCTGGATCTCGTGCTGCTCGACGTCGAGTTCGACGACGGTTCGCCCGCACACCGCTACCAGGTGCTCCTCGGGCGGCGCGCGGAGATCGGCCCCGAGCTGGAGACGGCGGCGATCGGGCGGGTGGGTGGCATGGTCGCCTACGACGGGCTGTGGGACCACGCCGTCACGGCGTGGCTGCTCGACGCCGTGCGCACCGGTGCCGAGATCAGCGGCGTGCGGTTCGTCGCCGAGCCCGGTGCCGAGATCGCCCACGGGGTGCCCGGCCGGGTGGTCGGCGTGGAGCAGTCCAACACCTCGGTCGTCTACGGCGAGCGCTCGATCCTCAAGCTGTTCCGGCGCGTCGCCCCGGGGGCCAACCCGGACGTGGAGCTGCACCGGGCGCTTCGGGCGGCGGGCAGCACCCAGGTGGCGGCGCTGCAGGGCGCGATCGAGGGCACCTTCGACGGCACCCCGGACGGCGAGCCCGCGACGTTCGCGATGGTGCAGGACTTCGCCGCCAACTCCGCCGACGGCTGGGCGATGGCCCTGGCCAGCGTGCGCGACCTGCTCGCCGAGGGCGACCTGCACGCCGACGAGGTCGGCGGCGACTTCGCGGCGGAGTCCCACCGGCTCGGCGAGACCGTCGCCGTCGTGCATGCCGAGCTGGCCAGGGTCCTCGGCACGGCCGAGCGTGACCCGGGCGAGCTGGCCGATGTCATGGCGCAGCGGCTCGACGCGGCGGCCGCGGCGGTGCCGTCGCTGGGCGACCACGTCGACGCCGTCCGGGCCTCCTACGACGCGCTCGCCGCGCTCGGCGCGCCGATCCCCGCCCAGCGGGTGCACGGCGACCTGCACCTCGGCCAGACGCTGCGCACCCCCTACGGCTGGCTGGTGATCGACTTCGAGGGCGAGCCGTCGGCCCCGCTCGCCGAGCGCGTGCGCCCCGACTCCGCGTTGCGCGACGTCGCCGGGATGCTGCGCTCGTTCGACTACGCCGCGTTCCACCAGCTCCAGCAGTGGGAGCCGGGGGTGCCGATCGGCACGGCGGACTCGCAGGCCACGTGGCACGCCCACGAGTGGGCCACCCGCAACCGCGACGCGTTCTGCGACGGCTACACCGCGGGCGCCGGGAGCGACCCGCGCACCCACGCCACCGTGCTGCGGGCGTTCGAGCTGGACAAGGCGGTGTACGAGGTCGTCTACGAGACGCGCAGCCGCCCGTCGTGGGTGCCGATCCCGCTCGCGTCGATCGCCCGGATCACCGCGCAGGCCCGCTCCGACGCGGGCGTGGGCTGAGGGTCTACGCCGTGCGGTCCGTCCCGTCACCGGGGACGGTGTCGAGGGCGCAGTCGCCGCACAGCCCCCCACCGGGGGCGCGGTAGAACAGGCAGCAGGAACGCCGCCGGAACGTCCACCCGCGGTCGGGTTCCGCCGGCGCGAGCAGCTCGCCTGCGCCGGCGAGCGGGCCCATGTCGAGCAGTCGCCCGGCGATCTCCGCGGCGCGCCCGGCATGGTCGGGCCGCTGCTGGCCCACCAGCCGCTTGCCCGCCGCGACCGACGATGCGACGTTGCCCCACAGCAGCCGCGCCGAGATCCGCACCTGCGCCCGCACGGCTGCGACCAGCGGCGCGAGGTGGGCGTCGAGCAGGAGCGCGGCGAGCGCGCGGGCGGCCTCGTCCGGTCCGGGCGCCGCGAGCCCCGACGGCACGGCGCAACGCAACGGCCAGGGCCGGTCGTCGCACACCCGGAACAGCAGGACGTCCGGTTCGAGCAGCGGCACCACACCGTGGATCGCGGCGGCCGCGAACGGCGCGGACAGCACGCGGGCCGCCAGTCCCTGGAAGGTGATCGACGCCGCGACCCGGGCGTCCCCGCCGAGTACCCCGCGGACGTGCGCGATCCGGGCCCGTAGCGGCTCGGGGTCGGTGTAGAGGTCGGTCAGCGGGCGCCAGCCGGGCATCGCCGAAGGGCCGGTCGCCACGGCGAAGAACGGTCCGAGCGCGCCGACGTCGTCCAGCACCGCGGGCAGGTCCACCGGGACCAGTCTGTCAGGTGGGCTCCGCGAGCAGCAGGGGCGCGGCGGCCCGGGCCGCGCCGCCGTGGTCGTGGGCCAGGCCGGGGACGACCTGCAACCGCCAGCGGAACTCGTGCCCCTCCTCGGCGGCGGACGCCCGCGCGACCTCGAAGAAGTTCAGGCCGCGGGCGAGCCGGTGCTCGCCCTGCCGGTCGGTCTGCTCGTCGCGGCGCAGCGACCCGTCGTCCGGGTCGTTGTCGTCGGCGCCCACGACCACCACGAGGTTCGACGCGAACGCCGGCGCGAGCTCGCCCGGTGCGAGCGGGACGCCGTCGAGGCCGTGCGGGAACGCGACGGACTCGTCGGGCAGGGTGTACCAGCCCGCGTTCGCGGCGACCGCGACCCGGGCCCGGTGCTCGGGCATGAACTCGACGAACCGGTGCACGAACTGGCCGCCCGCCGAGTGACCGAAGAGCGCGTAGTCGCGCGCTGGATTGCCGGTGTCCGCGACGACCGCGTCGAACAGCGCCTCGACGACGTGGAAGTTCCAATCCTGCGCCGGCCGGGGATCGCCGTCGGCGTCCACGACGTTGCCGGTGTTGTAGCCCTCCGCTCCCGGGTAGTGCTCGTCGGAGAACGTCGGGGCGAGGACCAGCACGTTCCGGTCGCCGACCAGCTCGACCCAGTCGTCAAGGTAGCTCTCGGCGTCTCGGGTCAGCCCGTGCATGACGATCAGCACCTGCGCCCGGGACGGGTCGGGCGGGGCGTGGTAATGCACGCGCACGGGGCGGTCCGCGAGCGGCGGGTAGCCGTCGAAGGTGAACTCGCCGCGGCCGGGCTCGACCGGTGCGTCCCGGTCGACACCGGCCGCCGCACCGCAGCCCCCGAGCACGGTCAGCACGGCGGCGAGCGCGGCAGCCCCGCGCCTGCCCCACGTCACGGCAGCTCCTCTGCTGACGACTCCCGGGTCCGGACGAAGCAGTCGGTGCAGGCCAGCACCCCCGTGTCGCCGTCCATCCGCAGCAGCGGGGACAGCGTGGGCAGGAACGCCTGCGCCTGGGCGGGGTCGCAGAACCGCGGCTGGAAGTCGACGACGTCGTTGTCGGTGACCAGGCAGCGCACCGCGAGCTCGGCCGGGCGGTCGCGACCCAACCGCAGCTCGGCGACCAGGCCAAGGCCCTGCACGCCGTTGGTCGCCCAACGGCCGGGGGTACCGAACACCCAGTTGCCGAGGCTGTACACCACCGGCATGCCGCCGACCAGCTCGATCGGCTGCGTGCTGTGCGGGCCGCTGGCCACCACCATGTCGTAGCCGGCCGCGGCGAACAGCTGCGCCGCGGCCTGCTGCGCCGGGTTGACCGGGGCGTAGTTGTCGCCCCAATGCGCGAACGCGACCACCCAGTCGGCGCCGGCCGCACGGGCCGCCGCGGCACCGCGCTCGATCGTCTCGGGGCTCATCACCAGGGTGCCGCCCGCGTCGTCGGCGGCACGGTGCCCGAAGCTCTCGCCGATCGCGACGATCCCGACCATGCCGAGCTCGGTGCGCAGCAGCAGCGGTTGCTGCGCCCGCTCCAGATCCGGGCCGGCCCCGATCGAGGCGATCCCCGCGGCGTCCAGGTGGGCGATCGTGTCGGTGAGCCCGATCGGCCCGGTGTCATAGGCATGGTTGTTCGCCAGCT
The DNA here is from genome assembly GCA_052387455.1 of Pseudonocardia sp. Taxonomy (GTDB): domain Bacteria; phylum Actinomycetota; class Actinomycetes; order Mycobacteriales; family Pseudonocardiaceae; genus Pseudonocardia. The sequence continues at coordinate 58,573 of JBQTJE010000073.1, read as the reverse complement.
GGACCGCGTCGACACCGGCCCGCGCGAGCGCCTCGGCCACCGGCGGGCGGGAGCTGTAGGAGTACTGCTTCGCCGGGTTCCACGGCACGGTGTGCGCGCTGATCGGGGTCTCCGCGACAGCCATCACGAAGTCCGCCGACGCCGCCGATTCCCGGACCCCGTCGAAGGGCCAGTCGTAGCCCGTCGCGCGCTGGTCGATCTGCACCTGCGCCTCGTCGCCGAGCATGGTGTCGCCGACGAACGCCACGGTGAGCGTCCCGTCGGGCCCGACCGCAACGTCGCGGGCAACCACCGGAACGGGCGGCGGCTCGACCACGGCCAGGCTCACCCCGACCGCGGCGACCGCGAGCGCGGCGACGGCGCCCAGTACCGCGGCGATCCGCAGATCGCGGATCCGACCCCTCACGACGGGCCCCCGGGCGCCGCCGCGTCCAGGAACTCGGCCGCGTGGGCGACCAGGCCACCGCGACGGACAGCGTCGCCGAGGCCGTGCCCGCAGTCGGCGAGCAGGTCGAACGAGACCCGCGACGGGACGCCCCGCACGCGGGCGACCTCGTCCACGTGGTCCATCCAGCGCAGGGCGCGGGCGAGGCGGTGCGGCCCCTGGCGGCGGTCCAGCGAGCTGCCGGTACGCAGTCCGGCGTCGCGGTGCACGTCCCGCTCGCCGACCAGCACGTGCACCGGCACCCGCAGGAACCCCTCGACATCGACCGGCACGTGCCCACCCACACCGGTCGGGAACGGGCGGTGCTCGTCGAGGTAGGTGTACCAGCCGGCCGCGACGACGACCGCGCGCCGCACCCGGGCCGGCTCGACCATCGCGAACCGGTGCGCGAACTGGGCCCCCGCCGAGAAGCCGAGCAGGTCGACCACGTCGGTGGTGATTCCGAAGTGGTCGCGGACGTCGTCGAGGGCCGCGACCAACGCCGCCGCGGCGGCCAGCGGGCCGTCGGCACCGGCGAGGCGCTGGTAGGCCGCGAACCGGTCGGCCGGGAACGTCGGCACGATCAGCGCGACGTCGCGGGCGACCGCCGCCGGGAGGAACGCACGGAACAGTCGCGTCGCGGCGCGCCCGCGGCCGTGCAGCAGGACCAGCGGCGCCGACCGGCCGGGGGTCCGCGGGACGAACGACCGGTAGGTCAGCGCCGGGCCCGGGAGATCCGACCGGTCGACCGAGCGGGTGATCAGCGGTCGGCGGGCGAGAGCCACGACGCGCCTCCCCTCGACTCGATCCACATCCGGTCGCGGTGCTCGTCACCGCTGCACGTCTCGCGCACCCGCCCGCCGTCGAGCGTCCAGACCTGGTCGGCCATGGCGATCTCGTCCGGGTCGTGGGTGACCAGCAGGACGGTGCCGTGATGGCGCGCGACCAGCGACCGGAACTCCGCCCGCGTCGCCGCGGCGAGGTTGGCGGTCGGCTCGTCGAGCAGCAGGATCGGTGGGTTGCCCAGCAGGGCCCGGCCCAGCGCGAGGCGTCGGCGCTGTCCCACGGACAGGTTCGTCCCGCCCTCGACGAGCTGGGTACCCAGGCCGTGCGGCAGCTCGGCGAGCAGTTCCTCGAGCCCGGCAGCCGCGATGACCCGCTGGATCTCGTGGAGGTCGACGTCGGGGCGGCTGTAGACGAGGTTGCGCCGGACGGTCCCGCGCATGAGCGGCAGGTCCGGACTCATCATGCCGATCTTGCGGAAGGTCGAGCGCGGGGTGACGGTCGCGAGGTCCTGACCGTCCACCAGCACGGACCCGCCGATCGGGTCGGCCAGCCGGGCCACCAGCCGCAGCAGCGTCGACTTGCCCGCACCCGACGGCCCGGTGACCGCGACGAGCTCACCCGGCTCCGCGCGCAGCGTCACGCCGCGCAGGGCACCCGGCACCACGACGTCGCGGAACTCGATCCCGCCCCGGCGCACCCGCAGCGCGTCGAGCTCGGGCGGGTCCAGAGCGCGCCCGCCGCTGCGCAGGAAGTCCAGCACCTTCTGCCGCGACACCTGCCCGCGGTGCCAGTAGTCGTGCGCCAGCCCGAGCGTGCGCACCGGCGTGACGAGCAACCGGGTCATCACCAGCGCCGCGACGACCAGCCCGACCGTCGCCGTGCCGCGGCGGATCTCCACCAGCCCGACGGCGAGCACCGCGACGACCGCGAGCAGCGCGGCGACGGAGCTGATGCCGCGCAGCCGGCCACGCAGCTCCGCCACCCGGTACAGCGAGCGGTTGAGCGAGTCGTTCTGCCTGGACAGCCGGGCGTGCTCCCCGTTCGAGCGCCCGAAGACCTGCACCACCGGCAGCGAATGCAGCTGCTCGTCGAGGTTGCCGATCAGCAGTGACCGGCGCCTGCGCATCGTCCGGGTGGCGTTGCGCACCGCCCTCCCGGACAGCAGTGACACCGCCGCGGCGGCCGACAGCACCGCCACCAGGGTCAGCCCGATCGCCACGTTGAGCACCGACAGCGCAGCGACGGTGGGGATCAGCACGATCAGCGCGACGAGGCCGCCGAGCAGGCCACGGCTGATCCACGTGCGCAGCATCGACAGGTCGCCGATGAAGCGCAGCAGCAACCCCCCGCGCGAGCGGTGCTGCACCTGTGCGGGAGTCATCCCCTGCAGGTGGGCGTACATCTGCATGCGGACGCGACGGACCACCTCGTAGCCCACCTTCTCCGCCTGGCTGAACTCCAACGCCCGCAGCAGGCCGTACAGCGCGGCCACGCCCGCGAGGGCGGCGAGCTGACCGAGCGTGGTCCGCCACGCGGCGTCGGCCGCCGGCCCGAGCGACTCGGCGTTCACCTGGTTCGCGACGAGGATGACCAACAGCGCGAACGTGATCAGGGCGAGGGCCTGGCCCAGCCCGAGCGCGACCACCTTCGCGATGTCGACTCGGCGCAGCCGGAACGGGTTCGGCACGTCCGGGCGCGTCATCGCCGCTCCACCGGTCGTCACTGCTCCGCCGGTCATCGCCGCTCCGCCGGTCATCGCTGCTCCACCACGGGTACCACGGCCTCGTCCTCGGGCAGCAGCTCGTCGCCTGCGGGAGCCTCCTCGGCCGACGAGGCCGGGCGCGGAACGGGGCTGGGCCTGCGCATCCACGGTTCGGCACCGATCGGGAGCAGCTCGGGCGACAGCCCGAGCACCGCGGTCGTGGACACCGGGTCGCTGAGCTGGTCGAGGTCGAGCACGGGAAGCCCGAGCACCTGCTCGGCCTCCCGGACGGCGAGCGGGGAGCGGGTGATCCGCCCGCTGACCGCGACGACGTCGAGCCCGCGGCTGCGCAGGTGGTGCACGCCCGCGACGGCACCCGACGAGTCCGCGGCGGCGAACACCACCGCGTCGACGGTCGCGGCGAAGATCTCCGACTCGATCAGCTTCGCCGTCTCGCGCTGGTAGATGCCGTCGGCCACCTCGACGAACGCCACCTGCGAACCGGCGTCGGCGAGATGGTCGACGAGCTCGACGAACGCCTGCTCCACCCGGATCATCGGCTGCCGGTAGGTCGAGGCGAGACCGACGTCGGTGAAGTCGAGCATCCGGTGCGCGCCGGCGTCGAGCATCACCCAGTAGTCGGCCCCGGAACCGGTGCCGGTGACCTTCGTGACGCCCGCGCGCACGCCGGCGCGGGTCAGCCCGTGCACCATGAAGTGGATCGTGGTCGTCTTGCCGGAGTTCATCGACGTGCCGATCACCGCGACGGTCCGCGGGCGTTCGTCCCTCGCCGGGACGGCGGGCAGGCCGAAGTCGGCCACGTTGAGCGGCCTCCCGTGCGCGTCGCCGACCAGCCCGACCGGCTCGATGTCGGTGGCGTTGCGCACGCCACTGCTGCGGGTCAGCATCTGCGAGGCGATCCCGCCGGATGCCACGAGCTGGGTTCGACCGAGGTCGGGCGGCACGTGTGCCTCGAACTGGTCGGGGGCGTACCGGTCGGCGTAGGTCACGATGATCTCGTCGCCGATGTGCAGCGCGGCCCGCCGTCCGTCGGGCTGCTCGAGCTTACGGTGCTGGCCGAGCCGGCTGATCCGGGCGAGAACCACGTCACCCGTGCGCGGCCGCATCGTCCCGGCCAGGATGGTCTGCATCGCCTCCCGCGGGACCCGCCGGACCGCGAAACCGACCTTGACCCGCTCGCGACGAGCGTCGGTCAGCGGCTGGACCGAGATCCGCCGCCCCCGCACCCCGTTCGCGGCCCCCGTCGCCTGCCCGACATCCGTGCTCACCGATGTCCCCTCCCCCGTCGAACAGCATGTCGGTTCTCAAGATTGCCGCGAAGGATGAATGCCAACCGCCGTCCGGATGAAGGTTCGCTCATCCGGACGGCGATGCCGGTCACGGTCGGCCCCGTGAGAGGTCGCCATCACTCGATGGGTCGACCACTGGCGAACCGTGGTCACCACATGCGACATTGGCAGCGCGAGACCGCACCCGGCGCTGTGTGCGGCAGCAGACATCCCCGAGCACGGAGCCGACCGGCCGCGCCCCACGAACGGTGACGGCAGGCGGACCGATGCGCCGGGCCTGCCCCCACCGGCACCGGCACCGGCATACCCAAGGATGATCAACAATCGTCCATTCGGATGTGTCGGTTACTCTGATCAGATTACTTACGTCGTCCCGATGCTCATCGCTCGGGGTGCACCGTGACGACAGGAGGAACTGTTGGCTGCCACCACCACGCGGATCCCGCACACCGGGCTCTACGCGGCAGGCCACGAGCACGACGCGTGCGGCGTCGCCATGGTCGCCGATCTCGCGGGCCGCCGCGACCACGGCATCGTGCGCAAGGCCATCACGGCCCTGCTGCGCCTGGAGCACCGCGGTGCGCGCGGCAGCGAGGCCAACTCCGGCGATGGCGCGGGGATCCTGATCCAGGTCCCCGACGAGTTCTTCCGGGCCGTCGTCGACTTCCCGCTGCCCCCCGCGGGGGCCTACGCCGTCGGCATCGCGTTCCTGCCCGCGGACGTGGCGGCGGCCGACGAGACGGTGGCGCGGATCGACGCGCTGGCCGCCGAGGAGAACCTGCGGGTGCTGGGCTGGCGCGACCTGCCCACCGACCCCGACGGCGCCGACATCGGTCCCACCGCCCGCGCGGCGATGCCGAGCTTCCGCCAGCTGTTCGTCGCGGGCGCGGAAGCAGACGGGCCGCCCACCGGGATCGAGCTGGAGCGCCGCACGTTCTGCCTGCGCAAGCGCGCGGAGCACGAGACCGGCACCTACTTCGCGAGCCTGTCCCCGCGCACCGTCGTCTACAAGGGGATGCTCACCGAGCCGCAGGTCGAGGCGTTCTACCCGGACCTGTCCGACGAGCGCGTCACCTCCGCGCTGGCCGTGGTGCACTCCCGGTTCTCCACCAACACGTTCCCCGCGTGGCCGCTGGCCCACCCCTACCGCTACGTGGCGCACAACGGCGAGATCAACACCCTGCGCGGCAACCGCAACTGGATGGCCGCACGCGAGGCCCTGCTGCGCAGCGACGTGCTGCCCGGCGACCTCACCCGCCTGTCCCCCGTCGTCACCCCCGACGCGAGCGACTCCGCGACCTTCGACGAGGTGCTGGAGCTGCTGCACCTGGGCGGGCGCAGCCTGCCGCACGCGGTGCTGATGATGATCCCCGAGGCGTGGGAGAACCACGCCGAGATGGACCCGGCGCGACGCGCCTTCTACGAGTTCCACTCCACCCTGATGGAGCCGTGGGACGGTCCCGCGCTGGTGGCGTTCACCGACGGCACGCTGATCGGCGCGGTGCTCGACCGCAACGGCCTGCGCCCCGCGCGCTACTGGGTGACCGAGGACGGCACCGTCGTGCTGGCCTCCGAGGTCGGCGTGCTCGACGTCGAGCCGTCGGCCGTGGTGCGCAAGGGCCGGCTGGAGCCCGGGCGGATGTTCCTCGTCGACACCGCGGCCGGCAAGATCGTCGATGATGCGGAGATCAAGGACGAGCTGGCCGCCGAGCACCCCTACGCCGACTGGCTGCACGCCGGGCTGCTGCGCCTGGAAGACCTGCCGGCGCGGCGGCGCGAGCTGCCCGACGACATCGACCCGGCCGAGCTCACCCACGCCCAGCAGGCCTACGGCTACACCGAGGAGGAACTGAACGTCCTGCTCAAGCCGATGGCGCGGGCCGGCGCCGAACCGATCGGCTCGATGGGCAACGACGCCCCGCTCGCCCCGCTCTCGACGCGGCCGCGGCAGTTGTTCGACTACTTCACCCAGTTGTTCGCGCAGGTCACCAACCCGCCCCTGGACGCGATCCGCGAGGAACTGGTGACGTCGTTGCAGAGCCAGCTCGGCCCTGAGCAGAACCTGCTGGAGGCCACCCCGGCGAGCTGCCGCACGATCGTGCTGCCGTTCCCGGTGCTCGACAACGACGAGCTCGCCCAGATCGTGCACATCAACGACGACGGGGAGCTGCCCGGCTTCGCCTCGCACGTCGTCGATGGCCTCTTCCGGGCCGCGGACGGCGGCGCGGGTCTGGTGCGCAGGCTCGACGAGATCCGCGCGGAGGTCTCGGCCGCCATCGCCGGCGGCGCCCGGCTGATCGTGCTGTCCAACCGCGGGGTCGACCGCGACCGCGCGCCGATCCCGTCGCTGCTGCTCACCGGCGCCGTCCACGAGCACCTGGTGCGCGAGCGGACCCGCACCCGGGTGGGCCTGGTCGTCGAGGCCGGCGACGCCCGCGAGGTGCACCACGTCGCGCTGCTGCTGGGCTACGGCGCCGCGGCCGTCAACCCGTTCCTGGCGATGGCCACCGTCTCCGACCTCGCCCGGCGCGGCGACATCCCCGGCGTCGGCCCCGCGAGCGCCGCCCAGAACCTGGTGCGCGCGCTCGGCAAGGGTGTGCGCAAGACGATGTCGAAGATGGGCGTCTCCACGGTGGCGTCCTACACCGGCGCGCAGATCTTCGAGGCGATCGGGCTGGGCCGCGAGGTCGTGGACTCCTGCTTCACCGGCACCACCTCCCGGCTCGGCGGCGTCGGCTTCGACGTGCTCGCCGAGGAGGTGCTGCGCTGGCACCGGCACGCCTTCCCGGCCGACGGCGTGCGGGCCCACCACCGCGCGCTGGAGGTGGGCGGGGAGTACCAGTGGCGGCGCGAGGGCGAGCTGCACGTGTTCAACCCGGCCACGGTGTTCAAGCTCCAGCACTCCACCCGCCAGGGCCGCTACGAGATCTTCAAGGAGTACACCCGGGCCGTCGACGAGCAGTCCGCGCGGCTGATGACGTTGCGTGGCCTGTTCGCGTTCCGGACGGGCACGCGCCCGCCGGTGCCACTGGACGAGGTGGAGTCGGTCGAGTCGATCGTCACGCGGTTCGCCACCGGGGCGATCTCCTACGGGTCGATCTCGAAGGAGATGCACGAGACGCTCGCGATCGCGATGAACCGGCTCGGCGGCAAGTCCAACACCGGCGAGGGCGGCGAGGACGCCGACCGCTACGAGCCCGACGCCAACGGCGACTCGCGCCGCTCGGCGATCAAGCAGGTGGCGTCCGGGCGGTTCGGCGTCACCAGCGAGTACCTGGTCAACGCCGACGACCTGCAGATCAAGATCTCGCAGGGTGCGAAGCCCGGCGAGGGCGGGCAGCTCCCGGGCAGCAAGGTCTACCCGTGGATCGCGCAGACCCGCTACTCCACCCCGGGCGTCGGGCTGATCTCCCCGCCGCCGCACCACGACATCTACTCCATCGAGGACATCAAGCAGCTCATCCACGACCTCAAGAACGCCAACCCGCGCGCCCGCGTGCACGTCAAGCTGGTCAGCCAGCTCGGCGTCGGCACGGTCGCGGCGGGGGTGGCGAAGGCGTACTCCGACGTCGTGCTCATCTCCGGGCACGACGGCGGCACCGGCGCCTCGCCGCTGAGCTCGATCAAGCACGCGGGCGGGCCGTGGGAGCTGGGGCTGGCCGAGACGCAGCAGACGTTGCTGGTCAACGGCCTGCGCGACCGCATCGTCGTGCAGACCGACGGGCAGCTCAAGACCGGGCGCGACGTGATGATCGCCGCACTGCTCGGGGCCGAGGAGTTCGGGTTCGCCACGGCGCCGCTGGTCGTGTCGGGCTGCATCATGATGCGCGTCTGCCATCTCGACACCTGCCCGGTGGGCGTGGCCACGCAGAACCCGGAACTGCGCAAGCGCTTCGACGGGCGCCCCGAGTACGTCGTCAACTTCATGCGGTTCGTCGCCGAGGAGGTGCGCGAGTACCTCGCCGAGCTGGGCTTCCGCACCCTGGCCGACGCGGTCGGGCACGCCGAGATGCTCGACACCGACGGTGCCGTGGCGCACTGGAAGGCCTCCGGGCTCGACCTCTCGCCGATCTTCGCGGTGCCCGAGCTGAAGCCCGGCGCGGCGCGGCACCGCACCCGCGGCCAGGACCACGGCCTGGAGAAGGCGCTGGACAACACGCTGATCCAGCTCTGCGAGGGGGCCCTGTCCTCCGGCGACAAGGTGCGCCTGGACCTGCCCGTGCGCAACGTCAACCGCACCGTCGGAACGATGCTCGGCTACGAGCTCACCCGGCGCTGGGGCGGCGAGGGCCTGCCCGACGACACCATCGACGTCACGCTCACCGGCTCGGCGGGCCAGTCGTTCGGCGCGTTCGTGCCGCGCGGCATCACCCTGCGGCTGGTCGGTGACACCAACGACTACTTCGGCAAGGGCCTGTCCGGCGGGCGGCTCGTGCTGCGCCCCGACCCGTCCGCGCCGTTCGTCGCCGAGCACAACATCATCGCGGGCAACGTCATCCTCTACGGGGCGACGTCCGGGGAGATCTTCGTGCGCGGCAAGGTCGGCGAGCGGTTCTGCGTGCGCAACTCCGGCGCGCTCGCCGTCGTCGAGGGGGTGGGCGACCACGGCTGCGAGTACATGACCGGCGGGCAGGTCGTCGTGCTGGGTGCCGGCGACGACGGGATCGGGCGCAACTTCGCGGCCGGGATGTCCGGCGGCGTGGCCTACGTGCTCGACCTCGCGCGCACCGCGCACCGGGTCAACCCCGAGATGGTCGACCTCGACCCGCTCGACGGCGACGACCGCGCGTTCCTGCGCGACGCCGTCGAACGCCACTTCACCGAGACCGGCTCGGCGGTGGCGAAGAACCTGCTCACCGACTGGGAGGACGCGGCGGAGCGCTTCGGCAAGGTCATGCCGAAGGACTACAAGCGGGTGCTGACGGCCCGCGCGGCCGCGGAGCGCGACGGCCGCGACGTCGACGCGGCCATCATGGAGGCGGCACATGGCTAGGCCGACCATCGACACCGCGGAGGCGGCACATGGGTGACCCGAAGGGCTTTCTCACCACCCGGCGGGAGGCTCCGAAACGTCGCCCGGTGGACCTGCGGCTGACCGACTGGCGGGAGGTCTACGAGGACTTCCCGCACGCCACGCTGGAGGCCCAGGCCGGGCGCTGCATGAACTGCGGCATCCCGTTCTGCCACCAGGGGTGCCCGCTGGGCAACCTCATTCCGGAGTGGAACGACCTGGTCTGGCGCGGCGACTGGCGCGAGGGCATCGAGCGGCTGCACGCCACGAACAACTTCCCCGAGTTCACCGGGACGCTGTGCCCCGCGCCGTGCGAGGCCGCGTGCGTGCTGGCGATCAACGACGACGCCGTCACGATCAAGCAGGTCGAGCTGGAGCTGATCGACCGGGCGTGGGACGAGGGCTGGGTGGCGCCGCAGCAGCCGTCGACGCGCACGGGCCGCAAGGTCGCGGTCGTCGGCTCCGGACCCGCGGGCCTGGCCGCCGCGCAACAGCTCACGCGGGTCGGGCACGACGTCGTGGTGTTCGAGCGGGCCGACCGCATCGGCGGGCTGCTGCGCTACGGCATCCCCGAGTTCAAGATGGAGAAGGCCCGCCTCGACCGGCGCCTGGCGCAGATGCAGGCCGAGGGCACGATCTTCCGGGCCTCGGTGGACGTCGGCACCGACGTCACGGCTGCGGACCTGCGCCGCGACTTCGACGCAGTCGTGCTCGCCGGCGGGGCCACGGCGTGGCGCGACATCCCGGCGGCCGGACGCGAGATCGAGGGCGTCCACCAGGCGATGGAGTACCTGCCGTGGGCCAACCACGTGCAGCAGGGCGACATCGACGCCCCGCCGATCACCGCGGCGGGCAAGCACGTCGTGATCATCGGCGGCGGCGACACCGGCGCCGACTGCCTCGGCACCGCCCACCGGCAGGGCGCGGCGTCGGTGACGCAGCTGGAGATCATGCCGACACCGCCCGAGCACCGCACCGACGGCATGCCCTGGCCGACCTACCCGATGGTCTACCGGGTGTCCTCGGCCCACGAGGAGGGCGGCGAGCGCCTGTTCTCCGTCAACACCACCGAGTTCGTGGCCGGTGCCGACGGCAGGCTCGCCGCGATCCGGATCGTCGAGGTCTCCCGGGACCCGGCCGGGCGGTTCGTGGCCGTGGAGGGCACGGAGCAGGAGCTGCCCGCGCAGCTCGTGCTGCTCGCGATGGGCTTCGTCGGCCCGGAGAAGGGCAGGCTGCTCGCCGACCTCGGCGTGGAGCTGGACGGGCGCGGCAACGTGGCCCGCGACGCGGCCTTCATGACCAGCGTCGACGGCGTGTTCTCCGCCGGCGACATCGGTCGCGGCCAGTCGCTGGTCGTGTGGGCGATCGCCGAGGGCCGGGCCGCCGCCGCGGGCGTCGACACCTACCTCAGCGGCTGCACCGTCCTGCCACGCCCGATCGAGCCGACGGACCGCCCGATCATCTGACGCCCGGCCGTTCGTTCAACGGGCACGGCGCCCGGTGAGCGGCCATGTCGCCACGGTCTCGTGCCGGGCCGTGCCACCGGGCCCGGCTGCCAGGTGGCTGTGCACCAGGTGCAGCTCCTGCGCCGGCCAGACCGGGCCGGCGAACCCTCGTACCGCTCGACGAACGGCGCCAGATCGGTCGCCGGTGCGCCGCGGGCGAGCGTGAGGTACGGCCGGTAGGCGCGATCGTCGACCGGCGCCCCGCAGCGTCGGGCCGCGGCCCGGACGGACCCGGCGAGCCGGAGCAGTCCGACCCGGTCCCCCGCGACCCCCGCCCACAGCACGTGCGTGCCGAAGCGGCCGCCGCCGGCGACCGACAGCGCGAGCGGCGGGTGCCAACGACCGCACCCCCGCATCATGCCGCCCCGACGACGCGACCAGGCCGCTACTCCTCCACCAGCACCAGCTCGAAGGCGTCGTCGCCGACCCAGACCCGCAGGCCCTCGGCGTCGTCGGTGATGGCGCCCTCCTCCTCGGGACTGAGCTCGCGCGAGGCGCCCAGCGCATGGTGGCTGTAGGAGATCCGGCCGCCGCCGATGTCGTGCGGCCGGTACTCCGACGCCAGCATGGAGGTGCGGCTCTCCTTCGCGAGGAGCCGAGCGTTGTCCGGGCCGACGTCGGCCACCCAGGTCTGTGCCCACATGACGCCGAGTCTGGCGGTCTGGCGATCGAACGGCCAGTCCCCACCGTTCGGGTGAGCGCGCCCGCAGCTTTCATCCGACGGGTTCGCGCCACGGCCGAACCCCCGCGCGCTACCCACCGTTGAGGGAGAGGCCGGCGCCGGTGGAACGGGGAGCCTCCACCGGCGCCGGTCGATCACGGCGCGCGGACTACTTGCCGGCGAGGTGCAGCGCGGGGACGACGCCCGCGGGCCGCGGCGCCCGCCGGTCCTGCACGACCTTGAGCGCGGCGAACCCGGCCGCGGTGAGGACGGCGATCGCGATGCCGGCGAGGAGGGCGGAGAGCGGGCTGCCGTCGGCGATCGGGTTGATGAGCATCGCCACGAACGTCATGTAGAGCGCCCACGCGGCGGAGCTGACGAGCGACCACGGCACGAACACGTGCAGCGGCAGCCCGAAGCGCCCGGCGGCGGCGGTGCTGACCAGCCTGCCCGCCGGCACGAACCGGGCACCGACGAGCGTGACCCCCGGGCGGCACAGCACGTTGCGCCGGACCCACCCGGTGAGCCTGCCCTCGGCCTCGGCCGCGCGCACGAACACCCGCCGCGAGGTGCGCCCCAGCCCGAACACGGCGAGATCACCGACGATCGAGCCGACAACGGACACCGCGAACAGGCCGACGAGCATCGGGACGTCCCGCTCGCCCAGTGCCACAGCCAGGGCGGTGAGCAGCACGGTCTCGCTCGGCAGCATCGGCAACGGGCCGTCGACGGCGATCATCACGGCGAGCACCGGCAGCAGCCACGTGCTGTGCAGCACCGCGCCGCACACCGCAGTGACGTCCACCGTTCGCGGTCCTCTCGGTCGCCGGCCCGGCCACGCGGGCACACCCGGACATCGTCGCGGGGAGCGCGCGGGCGCCCCGAAACCCGTCACGGGCGCACGGTCCAGGGTGCCAGAACCCTCAATGGGTCGGAACGGCGGCGTGCCGGGCCACCGATCGGAGCACGGACCGCCACACCCGGCGAGACCCGGGCAACCTCCGTAGCGTGCTTGCCGCGACCACCCGATCGAGTGGTGACGTCGCACGTACCGATCCATATCCGGGAGATCCCCATGTCCACATCCGAAGCGCAACCGCGCAGCAACATCGTCCGGGTGGTGGCCGCCAGCATGGCCGGCACCACCGTCGAGTGGTACGACTTCTTCCTGTACGGCGTCGCCGCGGCGCTGGTGTTCCCCAAGGTCTTCTTCCCGGCGGGCGATCCCGCGGTCGGGGTGCTGCTCGCGCTGGGTACCTTCGCCATCGGCTTCATCGCCCGCCCGATCGGCGGGCTGGTCTTCGGTCACTACGGCGACCGCATCGGCCGCAAGCAACTGCTCGTGCTCAGCCTGCTCATGATGGGGATCGCGACGTTCGCGATCGGGCTGCTGCCCGGCTACGCCACGATCGGTGTCGCCGCGCCGCTGATCCTCGTCCTGCTCCGGCTGATCCAGGGCTTCGCGCTGGGCGGTGAGTGGGGTGGTGCGGTGCTCATCGTCGCCGAGCACGGCGACCCGGCCCGGCGCGGCTACTGGGCGAGCTGGCCGCAGGCGGGCGTCCCCGTCGGGCAGCTACTGGCCAACGGACTGCTCGCGATACTCGCGCTCGTGCAGAGCGAGGAGGCGTTCCTGTCGTGGGGTTGGCGCATCCCGTTCCTGCTCTCGGCCGTACTGGTGGTGATCGGGCTCTACATCCGGCTCGCGGTGGAGGAGTCGCCGGTGTTCCGCGCCGCCGCACAGCGAGCCGCCCGGCGCGCGGCGGCCGGCGAGAAGGAGTCGCTGCCGATCGTCGAGGTGTTCCGTCGCTACCCGCGCGAGGTCTTCACGGCCATGGGCGCGCGGTTCGCGGAGAACGTCTCCTACTACATCTTCACGATCGTCGTCGTCACGTACCTGACGAAGAACCCGCCCGCCCACGACCTGCCCAGCTCGTTCGTGCTCAACGCCGTGCTCATCGGGGCGGCGGTGCACCTGGTGACGATCCCGGTCTGGGGAGCGCTGTCGGACCGCTTCGGGCGCAAGCCGATCTACCTGCTCGGCGCCGCGGGCGTCGGGGTGTGGGCGTTCGCGTTCATCTGGCTGATCGACACCGAGAGCTTCCCGCTGACCGTGCTCGCCGTGGTGGTGGGCCTGCTCTTCCACGGCGCGATGTACGGGCCGCAGGCGGCGTTCCTGTCCGAGCTGTTCGGCACGAAGGTCCGCTACTCCGGGGTCTCGGTGGGCTACCAGCTGGCCTCGATCGTGGCGGGCGGGCTGGCGCCGCTCATCGCGGTGGCGCTCTACACCGCATACGGCACCGGCTACGCGGTCGCGGTGTACGTGGCGGTGTCGGCGGTGATCAGCATCGTGGCGGTGGCGTCCTACCAGGAGACGCGCAGCCGCGACCTGGCCGCCGACGACACCGTCGACACCCGCGCGGCGCGCTGACGTCGGCGCCGAGCGCGGCCACCGGGGCGGGTGACGGCGCTTAGCAGCCACAACTTGTCCACTATCGAGCGATCCCCATCTGTCGTGGATCGGCTAACGTCGATCACGCCACGTTGCGGATGCGGAGGGCTCACATTGGCTGTTCGGGTGATTCGCCGGTTGTTCGCCGTCATGTGCGCACTCTCCGCAGTGCTGAGCCTGAGTGTCCTGGCGCCCCCGGCCGTGGCGGTCACCCGAACGGCCGCCGAGCGTCCGGCCATGATCACTCCGGGCGCACTCATGATCACGTCGGTGAGCCCCGAGGCGACGAGCGCGTGCACCGCGGCCTTCGTCTTCCGCAACGAGCGGGCGACCTTCCTCGCCTACGCGGCGCACTGCGCCATCCCCGTGCAGGACAAGAAACGCAGCGGCTGCGAGTACGACACGCTGCCGCTGGGCACGCGGGTGGAGATCCAGGGCACGGCGGGCGCGCGGGCGTACGGGTCACTTGCCTACAGCTCGTGGCGCACGATGCGCGAGATCGGCGAGTCCGACGACGACCGCTGCCGGTTCAACGACCTCGCCCTCGTCGAGATCGACACCGTGGACGCCGGCTCCGTCGACCCGACCGTGCCGGTCGTGGGCGGGCCCAGCGGGATCGACCGCACCCCGCCGGAGCGCTTCGAGCGTGTGGTCAGCTATCAGCCCTACGTCACCGAGCCCGCGATGAAACAGGGCGTCATGCTCGGCACCCGGGGCGGCGGCTGGCTGCACCGCGTCGACGTCGCCCCCGCCGCCAACCTCGGCGACTCCGGCAGCGGGCTGCTCGGCCCCGACGGCACCGCCTTCGGCATCCTCGCCACCCGCTACCTCGACCGGCTCGCCACCAGCGGCGTCACCGACCTGCGACTGGCCCTGGCCTACGCGCAACGCTACGGCCAGGTGGGGGAGCTGGAGCTGGTGCCCGGCCGCACGCCGTTCCGGGCACCCACCGACCGCATCGTGCAGGCCGCCACCGCGGGGTCGGAGAGCGGCTGACCGCAAGCGCTACCGTCGGAGCGTGCCCGAGGGCGACACCGTCCACCTCACCGGTCGCAGGCTCGACGCCGCGCTCGCCGGCGGGTTGCTGGTGCGCGGGGAGCTGCGCCACCCGAGCCTGATCGAGCACGACCTGGCCGGGCGCACGGTGCTGGGCGTGCGCAGCGTCGGCAAGCACCTGCTCACCCGCCTCGACGACGGCCGCACCCTGCACAGCCACCTGCGCATGGACGGCTCGTGGCACCTCTACCGGCCCGGCACGGCCTGGCAGCGCCCCGCCCACGAGGTGCGCGCGCTGCTCGCGACGGCCGAGCGGGTGGCGGTGGGCTTCGCCCTGCACGACCTGGCACTGGTCGCGACCGGGCAGGAGGAGCGGCTCGTCGGGCACCTGGGCCCCGACCTGCTCGACCCGGAGTGGGGTGACGAGCACCTGGCCGAGGCACTGCGCCGGTTCACCGCGCGCGGCGACCACGAGGTGGGCCTGGTGCTGCTGGAGCAGCGGGTCATGGCCGGGGTGGGCAACCTGTACAAGGCCGAGGTGTGCTTCCTGCTCGGCGTCTCGCCGTGGACGCCCGTGCGCGACCTGCCCGACCCGGCCGCGGCCGTCACCCTCGCCCGCACGCTGCTGGCGCGCAACGCCGAGCGCCCGGAGCAGTCGACGACCGGCGAGCTGGCCCGGGGCCGGCAGCACTGGGTCTACGAGCGGGCGCGGCAGCGCTGCCGGCGCTGCGGCACCCGGATCCGCGTCGCCGACCAGGGCGCGGGGGTGTACGCCCGCCCCGCGTACTGGTGCCCCCGCTGCCAGCCCGGCCCCGCACCGACGGCGTGAGTCAGGTCGTGCTCTGCTGCCCCGGCTGGATGGCCTGCGGCTGGGCCGGCTGCGGCGCGGCCTGCCCCGGCCCGGCCGTGACCTCCCCGGCCACGGGCGTGCCGCGCAGCGAGGCGCGGATCTGCTCCAGCCGGTTCTGCCCGGCCATGTCGACCGTGGCCTGCTGCACCTCCAGCATCCGGCCCTGCACGGAGTTCTGCGCCAGCTCCGCGGAGCCGATGGCGTTGGCGTAGCGCTTCTCGATCTTGTCGCGGACCTCCTCCAGTGACGGCGTGTTGCCCGGCGCGGTGAGCTCGCTCATCTGCCGCAGCGACGCCGCGGCCTGCTCCTGCATCTTCGCCTGCTCGAGCTGGCTGAGCAGCTTCGTGCGCTCGGCGATCTTCTGCTGGAGCATCATCTCGTTGCGCTTGACGGCCTGCTTGGCCTGCCCGGCGGCCTGGATCGACTGGTCGTGCAGCGTCTTGAGGTCCTCGACGGACTGCTCGGCGGTGACGAGCTGCGTGGCGTAGACCTGCGCCGTCTCCTCGTAGCGCTGGGCACTCGCCTCGTCGCCGCCCGCCCGCGCCTGGTCGGCCAGCACCAGCGCCTGGCGCGCCGAGGCCTGGGTCTTCTCGATCTCACCGAGCTGGCGGTTGAGCTTCATCTCCAGCTGCCGCTGGTTGCCGATCACGGCGGCGGCCTGCTGGGACAGCCCCTGGTGCTGCCGCTGCGCCTCC
Organism: Pseudonocardia sp.; assembly: GCA_052387455.1. GTDB lineage: Bacteria > Actinomycetota > Actinomycetes > Mycobacteriales > Pseudonocardiaceae > Pseudonocardia. Next base: position 42,184 of record JBQTJE010000073.1, on the reverse strand, counting down.
TCGATGGCCTGCTGGATCTGGATCTTCGGGTCGGCATGCTCGTCGATCTTCGACGAGAACGCCGCCAGAAAGTACTTCCAGGCCTTCACGAACGGGTTGGCCATGTCCTCCGCCTAGTCTCGACTCGCGTCACCGGGTCGGCCAGGTGGCGCCGCGCCCGTACCCCATCGTGGCACCGCATCGTCCCGGCTTCCACCGGCGGCGACGATATCCGGTGATCGCCCGGAGGCGGCGTCGGGGATGACCCGCAGGGCATCCGCCACTGGCGGAACCGCCGTCCCGGCCGTGCGGACGGGCTCACGCGGCGGCGCGGACGCTCCCGGCCGGGGCCGCGGGCCGCTCGGCACCGGGCAGGGCGGCGCCCGGCGCGACGGTGGCGGGCAGGGCGGCACGGTCGGCGAGACGCAGGCTCGCCTGGCGCCCGCCGATCGGGCGCACCCGCAGGTCGGGGGACAGCACCGACCCGCTGGACATGGCCGACCCGCTCGACATCGACGCCCACATCGCCTCCGCGGCGTCGCTGAGCACGTCGGGCAGCGCGACGTCGAGCGCCTCGCAGATGGCGGCCAGCAATTCGCTCGACGGTTCCTTGCGACCCCGCTCCACCTCGGAGAGATAGCCCAGGCTCACCCGCGCGCGCCGCGAGACCTCGCGCAGCGTGTGCCGGCGCGCCGTCCGCACCCGGCGCAGGCTGCCGCCGATCGCCTCCCGCAGCAGCACTGCCATGGCGCTCCTCCTCGTACCGGGCCGCGCCCGACGCAGCCCACCGTACCGATCGGCGTGGCGCCGCGTCGCCGGCGCCGCCCGCGACCCGTGTCCGCCCACGGCGAACAGCGACCGGGCTACGGCGACCGGGCTACGGCGACCGGGCTACGGCGTCTCGGGCACGGCGGCCCCGGCGCGCAGCCGCACCGCCTGGACCACGTAGTCCACGCCGGTCACGACGGTGAGCGCCAGCGCCGCGGCCAGCGCGACCCACCGGGCACCGTCCACCACCGGGGCCGCGCCGAGCAGCTCGGTGAGCGGGAGCAGGTAGAGCCCGATGGCGAACGTCTGCACCAGTGTCTTGGCCTTGCCGCCCCGGTTGGCGGGGATCACCCCGTGGCGCAGCACCACGAACCGCAGGGCCGTGATGCCGACCTCGCGCACCATGATCACCGCGGTGACCCACCACGGGACCAGCCCGAGCACCGACAGGCCCACCAGCGCCGCGCCGGTGAGCGCCTTGTCGGCGATCGGGTCGGCGATCATCCCGAAGGTGGTGACGAGGCCGCGGCGGCGCGCCAGTTCGCCGTCGACGTGGTCGGTGAACATCGCGACCGCGAAGATCACGAACGCGACCAGCCGCCAGTCCACGTCGCGGCCCGACTCCACCAGCAGCGCCGCGAGGAACACCGGGACCAGCGCCAGCCGCAGCCCGGTCAGGACGTTGGCGATGTTGAGCACCGGCACCGGGGGCGGGGTCACGACCGCGGCCCGGCCGAGCCGACGAGCGCGGCGTGGCGGCGCGGCAGCACCTCCCGCGGCGACACGACCAGGTCGGCACCCTCGGTGCCCACCACCTCGGCGCGCACGAGGTCACCCGCGGCGAGCCCGGAGCCGCGCTCGACGACGCACTCGCCGTCGACGTCGGGGGCCTGGTGCGCGGCCCGGCCGGTGCATTCGAGGTCGTCGTCCTCGGCGACCTCCACCAGCACCTCCACCTCGGAGCCGACGCGGTCCTCGGCGCGCTGGGCCATCAGTTCGTCGACCAGCGACGCGATCCGCGAGACCCGCGCGGCCACCTCGTCGGCCGGGAGCTTGCCGTCGTAGCCCGCCGCCTCGGTGCCGTCCTCGTCGGAGTAGCCGAAGACGCCCACCGCGTCGAGCCGGGCGCCGGTGAGGAAGGCCTCCAGCTCGGCGAGGTCCGCCTCGGTCTCGCCGGGGAACCCGACGATGACGTTGCTGCGGATGCCGGCCTCCGGGGCGAACGCGCGGATCCGGTCGCAGAGGTCGAGGAAGTCGGCGCGCGACCCGAACCGGCGCATCCGGCGCAGCACGGCGGCGCTGGCGTGCTGGAACGACAGGTCGAAGTAGGGGGCGACGCCCGGCGCGGTGGCGATGGTCTCCAGCAGGTCGGGGCGCAGCTCGGCGGGTTGGAGGTAGCTGGCGCGCACGCGGTCGATCCCCGGCACCTGCCCGAGGCGGCGCAGCAGGTGCACCAGCGCGCGGGTGCCGCCGGGCAGGTCCTTGCCGTAGGAGGTGGAGTTCTCGCTGACGAGCACCAGCTCGCGCACGCCCTGCATGCCCAGCCACGCGGCCTCGGCGACGACGTCGTCGGGCGGGCGGGAGACGAACGAGCCGCGGAACGTCGGGATGGCGCAGAACGCGCACCGCCGGTCGCAGCCCGACGCGATCTTCAACGGGGCCACCGGCCCGTCGGTGAGCCGCACCCGGTCGGCGTTGGGCAGCCAGGCATGGCCGGGAACCGCCACCGTCGAGGCCGCCGAGGGCCGCTCGACCGGGCTGATCGGCAGCAGCGTGCGCCGGTCGACCGGGACGTGCGGGGCGGGGGCGTGCCCGCCGAGCACGTCGGACAGGCGCGCCGCCAGCTCGGGGTAGTGGTCGAAGCCCAGCACGGCGTCGGCCTCGGGCAGGCTCTGCGCCAGCTCCGCTCCGTACCGCTCGGCGAGGCAACCCACCGCGACCACCTTCGCGCCCCGGGCCACGGCCGTGCTGTCGGCCGCAGCCAGCAGCGTGTCGATCGAGTCCTTCTTCGCCTGCTCCACGAACGCGCAGGTGTTGACGACGATCACGTCCGGCGCCGGCCCGTCGGTCGCGTCGGCCTCCACCAGCTCCCAGCCGCTGCCCGCGAGCCGACCGGCGAGCTCCTCGGAGTCGACCTCGTTGCGGGCGCAGCCGAGCGTGAGCAGGGCGGCCCGCCGCGGGGTGGGTGGGAGGCCCTCGGTGTCCGGCACTGGGCCAGGGTAACCGGCACCCCCGTGATCTACCCTGCTGAGCCATGGCCGAGGTGCTCGTGCGACCGGCGCGCACCGTCGACGTGCGGGCGATCCGCGAGCTGGTCAACGTCTACGCGGGCCGCGTCCTGCTCGCCAAGGAGACCGTCACCCTCTACGAGGACGTCCAGGAGTTCCTGGTCGCGGAGCTCGACGGGCGGGTCGTCGGGTGCGGGGCGCTGCACGTGCTGTGGGAGGACCTCGGGGAGATCCGCACCGTCGCCGTGCACCCCGAGGTGAGCGGGCGCGGCATCGGGCACGCCATCGTCGACGCGCTGGTCAAGGCGGCCTCGACGCTGGGCTTGCAACGGCTGTTCGTGCTCACCTTCGAGCTGCGCTTCTTCGCGCGGCACGGCTTCACCGAGATCGACGGCACCCCGGTGGAGCCGGACGTGTTCGCCGAGATGCTGCGCTCCTACGACGCGGGCGTGGCGGAGTTCCTCGACCTCGCCCACGTCAAGCCGAACACCCTGGGCAACCACCGGATGATGCTGTACCTGTAGCCGCTGCACCGACAGTTGTCGGACCCGCGTCGTACTCTCGGCCGCGTGGAGGGCACGAACATGGACGCCGAGATGCACGAGCGCCGCCCCGCGCCAGCGTTGCGGCCGTACGTGTCGACCTACACCGGCTACCGGCTCGGGCCCGCCCCGCCGGGCACCCACCAGGGCGTCCCCTCGGGCCACCTGAGGTTCCTGCTGTGCCTGCACGGCGCGGTGGAGCTGCTGCGCATGCCCGACCCGGCGCGCCCGCCGGGCACCTTCGTCGCGTTCGTCGGGGGGTTGCACGACGCGCCCGCCGTCGTCGCGACGGGTGCCCCGCAGACGGGCATCCAGCTCGGGCTCACCTGGCGCGGCGCGCGGGCGCTGCTGGGGCTGCCTGCGGCCGAGCTCGCCGGGGACGTCGTCGATCTCGGGGCCGTCCTCGGCGCCAGGCTGGCCCCGCTGCTCGACCGGCTGGCGGCCGCGCCCGACTGGCCGTCGCGGTTCGCGATGCTCGACGGAGCACTGCTGCGGCTGGCCGGCGCGGGCCGCGGCGAGCACGGCGTGTCGCCCGAGGTCGGCTACGCGTGGGACCGGCTGGCGGAGACCGGCGGGGCGCTGCGGATCGAGCCGCTGGCCAGGGAGGTGGGCTGGAGCAGGCGCCATCTCGCCGGCCGCTTCCGCGGCGAGATCGGGCTCTCGCCGAAGTCCGCGGCGCGCGTCATCCGCTTCGAGCGGGCGTGCACCCGGCTGCTCACGCCCGCCCGGCCGTCGCTGGCCACCGTCGCCGCCGACGGCGGGTACACCGACCAGGCGCACCTCGCCCGGGACTTTCGCGAACTGGCGGGTGTCACGGCCACGCGGTGGCTGGCCGAGCGGCCCGCCGTCACGAGCACCTTGCCCGAGCCCTGAGCCGGGCTACCCTCGGCAGGTGAGCGCCGACACCCCCGCCGCGGGGGAGGGTCCCCTCGACGCGGCGATGGTGGCGGTCGCGCGCACCGCCGCGATCCTGGAGGCCGCTGCCGTCGATGTGGCTCGCGCGGGCGTCCCGCAGCTCCTCACCGCCGCGCAGGTGATCGAGATCATCGGGCGCGCACCCGGTTTCGGCCCTGCCGGACACGACGTCCTCGCCGCGCTGTTCACGGCCGACCGCGGTACGGACGGCGAGCTGGGCGTCGATCCGGACGACGCAGCGGAGGTGCTGAGCCGACTCGCGGCGAGCCTGCGGGCGATCGCGCGAGCGTGGGGCGCGGGCGCCCCGGGGGACGGCTCCGCCGGGATCGGCCCGGTCGCGGCGTGCGACGTCCTGCACGCCGGAATCGTCGCGGCGGGCGACTACCTCCACCTGGCCGGCACCGGCGCCGGCGGCTCGCCGGCCGTCGCGCCGTCCCCCGCCCCGGACCGGCGCGACCTCGCCCGCCTCGACCACTGGGCCCGCATGTGCGAGCTGCGCCACCGCGTGCGCCGCCAGCTCGACCTCGGCCACGAGCTCGACGAGTAGCCCGGCGCGTACGGGAGCCCGTTCGGCGGGGACCCGCTTGCCGAGAATGCGCTGCCGCACCCCGGCGGCTGCGTGACCGCACACTCGCCGCCCGCCGGGACGCCCGCGAGCCGGTTCAGCCGTCCTCGGCGTCGCCCGGGTCGGGGCCACCGCGCATCAGGTAGAGCACGCCGTCGAGCTCGTCGGGCTTGACCAGGACGTCGCGGGCCTTGGACCCCTCCGACGGCCCGACCACCCCGCGCGACTCCAGCAGGTCCATCAACCGCCCGGCCTTCGCGAACCCCACGCGCAGCTTGCGCTGCAGCATCGAGGTGGACCCGAACTGCGAGCTGACGATCAGCTCGGCGGCCTGGACCAGCAGGTCGAGGTCGTCGCCGATCTCGGGGTCGACCTCACGCTGCTCACCGGCCTTCTGCGCGGTGACGCCGTCGGTGTACTCCGGCTCGGCCTGGTCCTTGGTGAACGCCACGACCGACGAGATCTCGTCGTCCCCGACGTAGGCGCCCTGCATGCGCACCGGCTTGGACGCGCCCATCGGCAGGTAGAGCCCGTCGCCCATGCCGATGAGCTTCTCCGCGCCGGGCTGGTCGAGGATCACTCGCGAGTCGACGACCGAGGACGTCGCGAACGCCAGCCGGGACGGCACGTTGGTCTTGATCAGGCCGGTCACGACGTCGACGGACGGGCGCTGCGTGGCCAGCACCAGGTGGATCCCGGCGGCCCGGGCCTTCTGGGTGATCCGCACGACGGCGTCCTCGACGTCGCGCGGGGCGGTCATCATCAGGTCGGCCAGCTCGTCGACGATGCACAGGATGTAGGGGTACGGCCGGTACTCCCGTTCGCTGCCCAGGGGCGCGGTGATGGCGCCCGAGCGCACGCGCGCGTTGAAGTCGTCGACGTGGCGGACCTTGCTGGCCTGCATGTCCTGGTAGCGCTGCTCCATCTCCTCGACGAGCCACGCGAGCGCCGACGCCGCCTTCTTCGGCTGGGTGATGATCGGCGTGATGAGGTGCGGGATGCCCTCGTACGGGGTGAGCTCGACCATCTTGGGGTCGATGAGGATCATCCGGACCTCGTCGGGGGTGGCCCGCGAGAGCAGCGACACCAGCATCGAGTTGACGAAGCTCGACTTGCCCGAGCCGGTGGACCCGGCGACGAGCAGGTGCGGCATCTTCGCGAGGTTGGCGCAGAGGAAGTGCCCCTCGATGTCCTTACCCAGCCCGATCACCAGCGGGTGCTGCTCGGCGCGGGCGTTGCCGCTGCGCAGCACGTCACCCAGGCGCACCATCTCGCGGTCGGTATTGGGCACCTCGATGCCGACGGCCGACTTCCCCGGGATCGGCGCCAGGATCCGGACGTTGTCGGTGGCGACGGCGTAGGAGATGTTGCGGGTGAGCGCCGTGATCTTCTCGACCTTGACCGCCGGGCCCAGCTCGATCTCGTAGCGGGTGACCGTGGGGCCGCGGGTGAAGCCGGTGACCTGCGCGTCCACCTCGAACTGCTCCAGAACCCCGGTGATGGACTCGATCATCGCGTCGTTGGCCCGGCTGCGGATCTTCGGGGCGGGCCCGGTGGGCAGCAGGTCGGCGGGCGGCAGGACGTAGGCGGCCACCTCGCCGTCGGGGCGCTGAGTGGTGAGCCGCAGCTGCTCGCCCGCGGTGGGATCGGGCACCGGGTCGGCCGGGGCGGTGGCGGGCACCGCGGCGGGCCCGGGGGGCGCGGGGGCGGTCGGTGGGTCGGCAGGGTCGGCCGCGGCGGCGCCCCGGCGGCTGCGCGACGGGCGGCGCAGGCCCACGGGCGCGGCCTGCTCGACGGGGTCGGGCGCGGCCGGCGGCTCGGGCACGTCCTCCGGCTCGGTACCCATGAGCCGCCGCAGCCGCGCGGGCACCTCCCGCACCGGCGTGCCGGTGAGCACGAGCAGCGCGTAGCCCGTGACCAGTGCCAGCACCGGCACCGCCACCCACACCGTGAGCCCGGTGGCCAGCGGCACCGCCGCCGCGTAGCCGACGGCGCCGCCGCCCTCACCCCAGCGCGCCGAGGCGCCGGTGGCCAGGTGCACCAGCCCGAGCCCGCCGAAGCAGAGCAGGGACGCGCCGACCGCGACCCGCGGGCGCACCTGCGGGCTCGGCGGCGTGCCCAGCAGCACCAGCCCGATCGCGGCCAGCAGCACCGGCACCAGCGCCGACCCGAGCCCGACGGCCGCGGCGACGGCCGCGGCGAACCCGCGCCCGACCGGCCCGCCCGCGGTGAACCAGATCCCGGCCGCGGTGACGACGGCGACGACCAGGAACACCACGCCGAGCCCGTCCCGCGGGTGCGCCGGGTCCAGCTCCCGGGTGCGGCCCAGCGCCCGCCCGGCCGCGCGGCCCAGAGACGCGAGGCCGCGCCCGGTGGCGTCGATGCCCCGGTCGATGAGGTCGGGGCCCTTCGGCGGCGACGGCCGCCGTGCCGGCTGGCGGCGCGCGGTGGGCTTGCGGCGCCCGCCCGCCGGCCGCGTCGCGGCACCCCGGTTGCCGCCGCCACGCGCCGTCGTCCGTCCCGCCATGGACCCACGTTATCCGCGCGGCCCGGCAGCGCGCGGCAGCGACGCACCCCACCCGGCTCGGCCGAGTCGCTCGACACGCGTGCGCCGGCGCGCTGGGTACGATCCGATCGTGGTCTCCACCATCACGGCCGAGGCGGCGCTGGCCCGGCTGTCCGCCGACGACCAGCGCGTGATCGTCTGGTTCCGCGACGAGCTGCGCCGGCGATACGGCTCGCGGATCCGCGACCTGCGCCTGTTCGGCTCGAAGGCCCGTGGGGACGACCACCCCGAGTCCGACATCGACATCCTCGTGCTGCTCGACGTCAAGGACCGCGCGACGTGGGAGCAGATCGTCGATCTCGCCTACGCCCACCACACCGGAGTCTCCCCACGGATCATCGCCTTCGACGACTACCACGCGCCCACGTCCCGGGTCACGGGCTTCTACGAGGAGCTGCGCAAGGACTCGATCCGGCTATGAGCCCGGGCCAGCGAGATCGTGCGGCTGTCGAACTCGAGCTCGCCGCGAACTCCCTGCGCGCGGCAGCAGCGCTGCTTGACCTGGGGCTCCTCGTGGACGCCGTCAGCCGGCTCTACTACGCCGTGTTCCACGCGTCCCGGGCCGTCCTGATCTCCCGGGGCCGGAGCGCGAAGACCCACAGCGGGCAGGTCACCATGTTCAACACGACGGTCGAGGCCGCACCCCTGCTCGGCAGGCTGCTCGAGTACCGGATCGACGCCGACTATCGCCCCGAGCGGTTCGACCAGAATGAACCTCAGGCCCGTGATCTCCTCGCGGAGGCCAAGGCCTTCGTGGATCGCTGCCGGCAGCTGGTCCGGGAAGAAGTGGCCAAGGGAGTCGACAGCGCCGATCCGCCAGCGGATCTGTAGTGGCGACGGTGCAGCGGCCGCCGCGGCGCCGTCACGCGTAGCGGGTGAGCACCACCCAGGTCGTGGTGCGGACGGTCTCGGGCCACCCGGCGACCCGGTCGAGCGCCCGGTCCAGCGCGCCGGCGCCCGGTGCGGCCATCAGCACCAGCAGGTCGTACTCCCCCGCGACGGTCTCGATCTCCAGCACCTCGGGCAGCGCTCGCAGGCGGCGGACGTAGCCCGCGACGTCGGCGGTCCGCACGACCATCCCGACGCGCGCCCGGTGCGCCTCGGCCGCGCCGGGCAGCACGACGTCGGCCCGGTAGCCGCGGATGATCCCCGCTCGTTCCAACCGCTGTACCCGAGCGAGCACCGCCGTGCGGGAGAGCCCGACCGCGCGCCCCAGCTCCGCGTGCGTCGCGCGGCCGTCGATTGCGAGGCGGGCGAGCAGGGCGTGGTCGAGATCGTCGAGCTGACGATCCGTCGGTGACACGCGGCTCATCCTGACACTTCGCCGGCCGCTGCCCACGCATTCACCGGTGCGCGCCGACGCGGCCGTTGCCGACACTGGAACCATGATCGCCCCTGCCCGCGTGCCCGACGCGCTGCGCCGCCACCTGCTCGTGGACGGCTTCGACCTGGTGCTGGACCTGCGGGCCAGCCGCGGCTCGTGGCTGGTCGACGCCCGCGACGGGTCGCGCTTCCTGGACATGTTCAGCTTCTTCGCCTCGGCGCCGCTGGGGCTCAACCACCCGGCGCTGGTCGACGACGCCGCGTTCCGCGCCGAGCTGGCCGAGGTGGCGATCAACAAGCCGTCCAACTCCGACGTCCCGACGGTGGCGCTGGCCGAGTTCGTCGAGACCTTCGCCCGGGTGCTGGGCGACCCGGCGCTGCCGCACCTGTTCCTCGTCGAGGGCGGCGCGGTGGCCGTGGAGAACGCGCTGAAGACCGCGTTCGACTGGAAGCGCCGGCACAACGCCGCCCACGGCCGCGACGGCGCGCTCGGCACGAAGGTGCTGCACCTGAGGCACGCCTTCCACGGCCGCACCGGCTACGCGCTGTCGCTGACCAACACCGACCCGGTGAAGACGGCGCTCTTCCCGACGTTCGACTGGCCGCGCATCGACGCCCCCGCCGTCCGGTACCCGCTCGACGGGCACCTCGACGAGCTGCGCGCGGCCGAGGCGGCGGCGCTCGACCAGGCCAGGGCGGCGTTCGCCGCGCACCGCCACGACATCGCCTGCTTCATCGCCGAGCCGATCCAGGGCGAGGGCGGCGACCGGCACCTGCGCGCGGAGTTCCTGCGGGCGATGCAGGAGCTGACCCACGCGCACGACGCGCTGTTCGTGCTCGACGAGGTGCAGACCGGCGCCGGCATGACCGGCACCCCGTGGGCCTACCAGCAGCTCGGGCTGGCGCCGGACGTCGTCGCGTTCGGCAAGAAGCTGCAGGTGTGCGGGATCATGGCCGGGCGGCGGGTGGACGAGGTGCCCGACAACGTGTTCCGGGTGGCGTCGCGGATCAACTCCACCTGGGGCGGCAACCTCACCGACATGGTGCGCGCCCGGCGCTACCTCGAGGTGATCGAGCGCGACGGCCTGTGCGAGCGCGCCGCGGTGGTCGGCAAGCGCCTGCTCGACGGGTTGGGCACGATCCCGCAGGTCGAGAACGTGCGCGGCCGGGGACTGCTGATCGCGGTGGACCTGCCCGACCGCGCCACCCGCGACGCCGTCCTGCACCGGCTGCACCACGACGAGCGCGTGCTGGTGCTCGGCGGCGGCGAGCGGTCCATCCGGTTCCGCCCGGCGCTGACGGTCACCGAGGAGGAGTGCGACCTCGCCGTCGCCGCGCTCGCCCGGGCGGTGGCCGCATGATCGGCTCGTTCGTCGGCGGGAGATGGCGCTCCGACGTCGCGACGGACTCCCCGGGCGGGCGGCTGGACTCGGTCAACCCGGCGATCGGTGCCCCCGTCGCCACCGCCCTGCTGGGCGACGCCGCCACCTTCGTCGACGCCTGCCGCGCCGCCCGCGACGCGCAACCCGGCTGGGCCGCCACGCCGGCACCGGTGCGGGGCCAGGTGGTCGCCCGGATCGGCCGGCTCGTGGAGGCCAACGCCGAGGCGCTGGCGGCGCTGGTCACCCGGGAGATCGGCAAGCCGATCGCCGAGGCCCGCGGCGAGGTGCAGGAGGTGATCGACACAGCCGCGTTCTTCGCCGGCGAGGGCAGGCGCCTCCACGGCCAGACCGTGCCCAGCGAGATGCGCGACAAGCAGCTGTTCACCTTCCGCTCGCCCGTCGGGGTCGCCGCGATCGTCACCGCGGGCAACTTCCCCGTCGCCGTCCCGGCGTGGTACCTCGGCCCGGCGCTGCTGTGCGGCCACACCGGGGTCTGGACGCCCGCCGAGTACACCCCGGCGATCGCGCACGCCTTCACCGAGCTGTGCCGCCACGCCGGGGTCCCCGACGGCGCACTGAACATGGTGCTGGCCACCGGCCCGTCCACCTTCGACGGGCTCACGGCCGCGCTCGACGAGGGCCTCGTCGACAAGATCGGGTTCACCGGCTCGTCGGCGGTCGGGGTGCGCATCGGCGAGCTCGCCGGACGCCACCTGCAGACCCCGTGCCTGGAGCTGGGCGGGAAGAACCCGCTGGTCGTGATGCCCGACGCCGACCTCGACCTCGCCGTCTCCGGAGCCCTGTTCTCAGGATTCGGGACCGCGGGCCAGCGCTGCACGTCGCTGGGCACGGTGATCGTGCACGGGTCGGTGCACGACGAGTTCCTGCGCCGGTTCGACGCCGCGGTGCGCGCCGCGGTGATCGGCGACCCGACCCGCGACGACGTGCTGTACGGCCCGATGATCTCCGCGCGGTTCCTGGCCGCGTTCGAGCGCCACCTCGACCTCGTCGCACCGCACCACCGGCTGCACGGCTCCACCGGCACCGGCCGGGTCACCGCGGCGAACCCGCGCGCGGGCTTCGTCGGCGACGCGCTGGCGGGGCTCTACGCGCACCCGACGATCGTGTCCGGGGTGCTCGGCGACGACGCGCTCGCGACCACCGAGACGTTCGGCCCGATCGTCGGGGTGGCGTCGTTCGAGACCTTCGACGAGGCGGTCGCGCTCGCGAACGGGCACGGCTACGGATTGTCCGCGTCGATCTACACCCGCGACCCGGTGCACGCGTTCCGGTTCCGGGAGCGGGTGTCCGCCGGGATGGTCAGCGTCAACAACTCGACCTCAGGCGCCGAGGCGCACCTGCCGTTCGGCGGCAACGGTCGCTCGGGCAACGGCTCGCGCCAGTCGGGGATGTGGGTGCTCGACCAGTTCACCCGCTGGCAGGCGCTGAACTGGGACTACGCGGGGACGCTGCAGAAGGCCCAGATGGACGTCCCCGACCTGCCCGCCGACCTGGGGTTCCGGCTGGGGTGAGCGTCCGGTCCCGTGGAGAACCGCGCCTTAATAAGCAATGATCTTGTCTGGGAGCGACTCGCGCAGCACGTTCTTGCGGATCTTGCCGGATGCCGTGAGCGGGAACGTGTCGACGAATATCCAGGTCGTGGGTGCCTTGTAGGCGGCGAGGTGGGCCCGGCAATGGGCGTGCAGTGCTGCGTCGGTCGCGGCGGTGTCCGGTGCCCGCCGCACGAACGCCGCGACGGTCTCGCCCCAGGTCGCGTCGGGCCGGCCCACCACCGCGACCTCCGCGACGGCCGGATGCCGGTACAGCACGTCCTCGATCTCCCGCGGGTAGATGTTCTCCCCGGCTCGGATGATCATGTCGGTGAGTCGGCCTTCGATCCGCAGGCACCCGTCGGCGTCCATCGAGGCCAAGTCGCCCGTGTGGTACCACCCGTCCGCGTCGATCGCGGCGGCGGTGGCGACGGGATCGTCGAAGTACCCGTGCATGACGTGGTAGCCGCGGGTGCGCAGCTCGCCGACGGCCCCGATGGCGGCGGGCTCGCCGGTCGCCGGGTCGACGATCAGCACCTCGGTGTGCGGCAGGGCGGTCCCGAGGGTGCCCGTACGCACCTCCTCGGGATCGTCGAGCGTCGTGACGGAGATGCCCGGCGAGCACTCCGTCATGCCGAACCCGATGGACATGCGCACGCCGAACCGTCGCTCGCACTCCCGGGCCACCTCGACGGGCACCGGCGAGCCCGCAGCGAACACGGTGCGCAGGCTCGACAGGTCACGCGGGGCGCCGGCGAGCATCGCGATGATCATCGTCGGCACGCCGCCGGTGTGGGTGGCCCGGTAGGTCTCGATCAGATCGAGCTGCAGGACCGGGTCGAAGTGGGTCATGCAGACCAGCGTCGCCCGGGCGGCCAGCGCGCCGAGCATGCCGATCACGCAGCCGCCGGTGTGGAACAGCGGGAACGGCCACACGACGACGTCGCCGGCCCCGCAGCCCATGCGCCGCACGAGGAACCGGGCGTTGTTGACCAGGCCGCGATGGTGGAGCAGCGCTCCCTTCGGGGAGCCCGTGGTTCCCGAGGTGTACTGGATCTGGACATCGTCGAGCGGGCCGACGTCGGGGAGCGCGATCCGGACGTCCGCCGAGGCCAGGAACTCCGCCCAGTCGTCGAGGGAGACGACCTCACGCAGGTCAGGCAGGCCCGGCCGGACCTCGGCGACGGTCGGCGAGAGCGGGACTCCCCGGAAGGTCGCCATGTGGACCAGCCCGACGCTGCGCGACTGGCGCAGCACGTACTCCAGCTCGACGGCCCGGTAGGCGGGGTTGACGGTGACGAGCACGAGGCCGGCCATGCTCGCGCCGTAGGCGAGCGAGATCCACTCCAGGCAGTTGCCCGCCCACACCGCGACGTGCTCACCCGGCCGGAACCGGGTCAGCAGTGCCCGGGCGACCTGCTCGGCGGACGTCACCAGCTCCGCGTAGGTCAGCGAGCGGCGCTCGGCCGGGTCGACGGCGCCCTCGACGACGGCGGTCCGCGCCGGCGCCTCGGCGGCGGCGGCCCGCAGGGCGTCGCCCACGGTCAGCTCGAGGAGCGGCACCGACGTGTCGGCGGGCCGGTAGGCGAGGGTGGCGGTGTCCATGACGTCCTCCGGGCAGGGCTTGGCGGTTCGGTGCCCGGAACTGTTGACTGTGCGGGGCGGGGTCGCATCGGGGCAGGCACCCCAAGGTCTCCGGTCGCGGCGACCCCAACGTCGACGAGGGGGCCCCACCATGGCGCGCGAGCCCGCGGCGCTGCTCGAGCGCAATGCCGAGCTCGCGGCCATCGCGGAGCGCGTCGAGGCCGCGCGGGACGGGGCGGGTGGCCTGCTCCTCGTCGAGGGACCGGCGGGCATCGGGAAGACCCGGCTGGTCGGGTCAGCGCACTCGCAGGCGCAGGCCGCGGGCATGACCGTCCTGCACGCCCGCGGCGGAGAGCTCGAACGCGGCTTTCCGTTCGGGGTCGCCCGGGAGCTGTTCGAGGGGATCGTCCGGCGGGCGCCCGACGCCGAGCGCACGCTGCTACTGACCGGAGCAGCCGGACTGGCCGCCCCGGTGCTGGGGTGGACAGCCGACGCCCCGAGCGCCCATGACGGATCAAGCCTGCACGGGCTGTACTGGCTGACGGCCAACCTCGCCGAACGCGGCCCGCTCCTCGTCAGTGTCGACGATGCGCACTGGGCCGACGACGCGTCGCTGCGCTTCCTGGCCTACCTCGCGCGCCGGATCGAGGCGCTGCCGCTCCTGCTCGTCGTCGCCGCCCGGCCCGAGGAGCCGGGTATCGACGAGGTCCTCTTCGCGGCGCTGCGGACGAACCCCGTCACCCGGACCGTGCTGCCGCGGCCGCTGTCCGAGGCGGCCGCAACGAGCGTCGTGCGCGCGGCGTACGCACCGAACGCGGACGCCGAGCTGTGCCGCGAGTGCCACGCCGTGACCGGCGGCAACCCGCTGCTGCTGCGCACGCTCGCCCACACGTTGCGGGAGGAGGGCGTCGCGCCGACCGCGGGAAGCCGGCAGCGCGTGGTCGAGCTGGCACCGCAGGTGATCGCCGCCTCGGTGCTCCCGCGGCTGCATCGGTTGCCGGCCGACTCGGCCGCGTTCGCCCAGGCCGTCGCGATCCTGGGCGACCGCGTGGAGATCCGGCATGCCGCCGCCCTGGCCGGGATCGACGCCGGGCTGGCCATCCGCGCCGCAGACACCCTTGTGGCTGCGGACATCCTCGCCGCAGGCCGCCCGCTGGAGTTCCGCCACCCGACCCTCCGGCGCGCCGTGTACGAGAGCCTCACCGCAGCCGAGCGCCACCGTGGACACCGGTCGGCCGCGGAGATCCTCGACACCGAGGGCGCGTCGGCGGACCCTGTCGCGGCGCACCTGCTGGCCGTCGAACGTCTGGGTGACGCCTGGGTCGTCGAGGTACTGCGCGCGGCCGCCCGGGCGGCACGGGAGCGGGGCGCCGGCGATGAGGCGGCCGGCTACCTGCGGCGAGCGCTGGCCGAGCCCCCCGCGCCGACGCTGCGGGCCGCGGTGTTATTCGAGCTGGGCTCGGTCGCCGCGCTGATCGACGTACCCGAGGCGATCCGGACCCTTCGCGCAGCGATGGACCTGACCTCGGACGTCCGGCGGCGGTCGGAGATCGCTCTCGAACTCGCCCGCGTGCTGGGCATCGCCCGTGACACCCAGGGCGCCTTGGCGGTCCTTGACGGCGCGGTCGCCGATGTCGAGGACGTCGACGCGGAGTGGGGCGTGCGCCTCGAAGCTCAGTACGTCAGCGTCGCGCGGCGCTATCCGGAAAGCCGGGGAGAGGCCTCCCGCCGGCTGCGGACGCTGTCGCGGCACGCCCGGCCAGGAAGCCTCACCGGTTGCGTGCTGCTGGCCAACCTGGCCGCCGACGCCCTGGGCGAGGACGGCGACGTCGCACCGGACGATGCTGCGCAGCTCGCCGAGGAGGCGCTGCGCGATGGGCGTCTCATGGGGTGTGGCGAGACCGACATCGCCATGATCGCCGGCGGTGTCCTGCTGGCTACCGATCGCGCGGATGCGGTATGGCGAATGTGGGACACCGAGCTGGACCGGGCGCGACGAACGGGTTCGATCACCGGCTTCGGCACCGCGGCGACGGTGCGGGCCATCCTCTGCTTCCGCGCCGGGCAGCTGGCCGAGGCCGAGGCCGACGCCCGCCTGGGCTACGAGGCGTTGCGCGGGGTCGAGCTGGGGCGGCGCTACCCGCGCGGCGTGCTCGCCGCAACGCTGGTCGAGCGCGGTCAGGCGACCGAGGCGGCCAAGCTCCTCGACGCCGTTCCGGTGAACATGAGCCTCATGCTCGACGCCCGCGGACGGCTGCGTCAGGCGCAAGGCCGCTTCGCCGAGGCCGCCGAGGACTTCCGCGCCGCAGGCCGGCGACTGGCCGCACGAGGCACCCACTACGCCGGCATGTTCGCCTGGCGTTCGGACGCCGCACTCGCGCTGCTCGCCCTCGGCGACGCCGACGAGGCCCGCCGGCTCACCGACGAGGAACTCGGCCTGGCCCGGCGGCTGGGAGTGCCGCGCGCGATCGGTGTCGCCCTGCGGGCCGCCGGTCTGGTGCGGGGTGGCGCCGAGGGCATCGTCATGCTCGCCGAGGCCGCGACGCAGCTCGCCACCTCGACCGCCCGCCTGGAGGAGGCCAAGGCGCTGGCCGACCTCGGCGCGGCGCTGCGCCGCGCCAACCGTCGAACGGATGCCCGCGAGCAACTGCAGCAGGCGCTCGACCTCGCCATGCGGTGCGGCGCGGAGCCGGTCGCCGGCCGGGCCCGCGACGAACTGGTCCCGTTGGGCGTCCGCCCGCGCCGCGCGATCAGCGGTGTCGACGCGCTGACCCCCAGCGAGCTCCGTGTCTCGAAGATGGCTGCCGACGGCATGAGCAACCGGGCAATCGCCCAAGCGCTCTTCGTCACCATCAAGACCGTCGAGGTCCACCTGGGCAACGCCTACCGCAAGCTGGACACCTCCCGGGCGGGACTCGCGGCGACCCTGTCCGGCCGGTCCCCTCCTCTGCGTGCCGCTCGATGAACGGCCGGCGACCGGCACCCGACCGTTCCGACCTGGACCGACGCGACGGACTGTCCGCAGCGTCCTACGCTTGGCGACCATGGCCGTGGTCGACAACGCGATCTACGTGGACGGCCGCCGCGAGGTGGCCCCGGACTCCCTCGACCACGCCCTCGACGCCCTGCGCAGCTGCCCCGACGGCGGGCGCAGCTTCTGCTGGATCGGCATGCTGCGCCCCGGCGAGGCCGAGATCGCCGCGGTGGCCGACGAGTTCAGCCTGCACCCGCTGGCGGTGGAGGACACCGTCACCGCCCACCAGCGGCCCAAGCTCGAACGCTACGGCGAGACGCTGTTCGCGGTGCTCCGCCCGGCCCGCTACGTCGACCCGCAGGAGGTCGTCGAGCTGGGCGAGGTGCACCTGTTCCTCGGCCCGGACTTCGTGGTCACCGTCCGCCACGCCGAGGAACCGGACCTGCGCGACGTCCGGGCCCGCCTCGAGCACGAGCCGGACCTCCTCGCGCACGGCCCGTTCGCGGTGCTCTACGCGGTGCTCGACAAGGTCGTCGACGACTACGGCCCCGTGCTCGACGGCCTCCAGGACGACATCGACGAGATCGAGGTCCAGGTCTTCGGCGGCGACCCCAACGCCTCGCGGCGGATCTACCAGCTCAGCCGGGAGGTGATCGAGTTCCAGCGGGCGGTCGAGCCGCTGCGCGCGGTCTTCGAGCAGCTCCAGGGCCTGGTCGACGGCGAGGAGCACCTGGAGCTGCGGCGCAGGCTGCGCGACGTCGCCGACCACTCGCTGCGCGTGCTGGAGCGGGTGGAGGGCAACCGGGCGCTGCTGGCCAACATCCTGCAGGTCAACGCGGCGCTCGTCGGCCAGCGCCAGAACGACGAGATGGCCCGGATGACCGCGGCGGGCTTCGAGCAGAACGAGCAGGTCAAGCGCATCTCGGCGTGGGCGGCGATCCTCTTCGCCCCCACCCTGATCGCGTCGATCTACGGGATGAACTTCGACGCGATGCCCGAGCTGCACTGGACCTTCGGCTACCCGATGGCGATGGGTCTGATGGTCCTGCTCGGGGTGGGCCTCTACGCGAGCTTCAAACGCCGCGGCTGGCTCTGAACCCGCCGCGCGGGCGGGGCTGGCAGCGCGGGCAGGAGTACGACGACCGGTTCATGAAGGGCTCGCGGCGCACCGGGGTGCCGCAGCGCGGGCACGGATGGTCGGCCTGCCCGTACACGGCCAGCGACCGGTCGAAGTACCCCGACGCCCCGTTGACGTTGACGTACAGCGAGTCGAAGCTCGTGCCCCCCGCGGCGAGGGCCGCGTCCATCACGTCGGCGGCGGCGGCGAGCAGCGTGCGGCCCTGGGCCCGGGTGAGCCGGCCGGTCGGGCGCGCCCCGTGCAGCCGCGCCCGCCACAGCGCCTCGTCGGCGTAGTTGTTGCCGATCCCGGAGACCACGGTCTGGTCGAGCAGCGCGCGCTTGACCTCGGTGCGGCGGCGGCGGATCCCGGCGACGGCGGCGTCGAGGTCGAACGCGGGGTCCATCGGGTCGCGCGCGATGTGCGCGATCGGCTCGGGCAGCAGATCCGCTCCCGACCCGGGGGCCAGGGCGTGCACCGACAATCCGCCGAAGGTGCGCTGGTCGACGAACCGCAGCTCCGGGCCGCCGTCGGCGAACCGCAACCGCACCCGCAGGTGCTTCTCCGCGGGCCGGTCGGCGTCGACGACCAGCATCTGGCCGCTCATCCCGAGATGCGCCAGCACCGCGTCCGCACCCGGCGCGGGCTCGTCGAGCTGGAGCCACAGGTACTTGCCGCGGCGGCGCGCGGCGGTGATCGTCGTGCCGGCGAGCCGGGCGGCGAAGTCGACCGCGCCCGCCGGGTGGCGGCGCACCGCGCGCGGGTGCTGCACGGACACCGAGAAGATGCGCCGCGCCACGACGTGCTCGGCGAGGCCCCGGCGGACCACCTCGACCTCGGGCAGTTCCGGCACGGGTCAGGCGGAGGCGGCGTCGGCGTCGGTGGGGCCGCCGCCCGCGGCTCCGGCGGGGCCGCCCGGCCCGTCGACCGCACCGTTGGGCGAGGTGGCCTCGGCCGTCAGGGTGCGCCAGGCCAGCTCGGCGGCCTTCTGCTCGGCCTCCTTCTTCGTGCGGCCGTCCCCGGAGCCCAGCTCGCGGCCCTGCACGACGGCCGTGGCGGTGAACACCTTGAGGTGATCGGGGCCCGTCTCGGAGATGCGGTACTCGGGCACGCCCAGCTCGGCCGCGGCCGTGAGCTCCTGCAGGCTCGTCTTCCAGTCCAGCCCGGCGCCGAGCAGCGGCGCGTTGCGCAGCAGCACGTCGAACAACCGGTGCACGAGCGACCGGGCGGACTCCAGGCCGTGCTGGAGGTAGACGGCCCCGATCAGGGCCTCGGTCGCGTCGGCGAGGATGCTCTCCTTCGTACGGCCGCCGGTGAGCTCCTCGCCGCGGCCGAGGAACAGGTACCCGCCGAGGCCCTCGGGACCCAGCGCGCCCGCCACGCTCGCGAGCGCGTGCATGTTGACGACGCTGGCGCGCAGCTTGGCGAGCTGACCCTCGGGATGGTCGGGGTGGTCGCGGTAGAGCCGCTCGGTGACCACGATCGACAGCACCGAGTCGCCGAGGAACTCCAGCCGCTCGTTGGTGGGCAGCCCGCCGTGCTCGTAGGCGTAGGACCGGTGCGTCAGCGCGAGGACCAGCAGCTCGTCGGCGATCTCGACCCCGAGCGCCGCGAGGAGTGGTCCGCGTTCGGTGACGGCGCCCCGCTGGCCGCGCTCCGCCATGCGCGCCCTGTCAGGCCGGGGTGACGACGGGCCGGCCGTCGTAGAGGCCGCACTCGGGGCACGCGTGGTGCGGCGGCTTCATGGCCTTGCAGGCACGGTTGGGGCAGGCGGCGAGCGTGGGCATCGCGGCCTTCCACTGCGCCCGACGCGAGCGCGTGTTGGAGCGCGACATCCGGCGCTTGGGAACGGCCACGGCGAATCTCCTTGCGGTACAGCGCAACCAGTGCTGGGGGTGTCAGTCGGCGGACGGTGTTGCCTCGCCGACGGCGAGACCGCGCAGCGCGGCCCATCGAGGATCCAGTGTCTCATGCCCGTGGTCGGGGGCGAGGTCGGCCCGGCGCTCCCCGCACCCGGGGCACAGGCCCGGGCAGTCGGCGCGGCACAGCGGCGACAGCGGCAGACCCAGCACGACCGCGTCGCGGACGATCTGCTCGACGTCGACCGCCTCGTCGAGGACCCGGGGCAACTCGTCGGCGTCGGTGGTCGCGCCGGTGAGGCTGTCGGGGTAGGCGAACAGCTCGGCCACCTCGACCTCCACCTCGTCGGTGACCGGCTCCAGGCAGCGCGCGCACTCGCCGCCGAGCGGGGCCCGCGCGGTCCCGGACACGTAGACGCCCTCGGTGACCGACTCCAGGCGCACGTCCAGCTCCACCGGCGCGCCGGGAGGCACGCCGATGACGTCGATGCCGAGGGCGGGCTCGGCCGGCGCGAGGATGGTGCGGTGGTACTCGCGCATGACGCCGGCGCGGCGGCCCAGCTCGCGGGTGCCGAACACCCATGGGGAACTCACGCCCCCAAGGGTAGGCCGGTCAGGCGCGGGGCGGCGGGGCGGGCGCGGGCCGCGGCGCGACGAGGCTCGGCTGCGAGGTCGACATCGCACCGTCGAACCGGTCCGCGATCAGCGCGGCCAGCTCGAGGAAGGCGTCCCGGGTGGAGCGGCGCAGCCGGGTGAGGTCGACGCGCCCGCCGGTGGCCAGGTGCGGGTCGTGCGGCACCTCGACGACCGCCCGGCAGCGGGCGGCGAAGTGGTCACGGATCCGCTCGCCGTCGACGTCGGTGCTGCTGCGGTCGCACGACAGGACCACCACGGCGTCGGTGGCCAGGCTCGCGTGCCCGTGCGCCATCAGCCAGTCCAGCGTCTTGCTCGCCCGCGACGCGCCGTCGACCGTGGGCGCGCCGACCACGATCACGCTGTCCGCCAGGTTGAGCGTGCCCTCCATCGCCGAGTGCACCAGCCCGGTGCCCGAGTCGGTGATGATCACGTTGAAGAACCGGCCGAGCACCCCGAGGATCTGCTCGTACTCGGCGCGGTTGAACGCGTCGCTCGACGCCGGGTCCTGCTCCGAGGCCAGCACCTGCAGCCGCCCGGCGAGGCTGGTGTAGCGGGAGACGTCGGCCCAGGAGCCGATGCGCTCGACGTCGCGCAGCAGTTCCCGCACGGTGATCGACGACTCCCCGGTGAGCCGGTCGGCCAGCGTGCCGGCGTCGGGGTTGGCGTCGAGCACGATCGCGCGGTCGCCCCGGTTCTCGGCGAGCATCAGGCCCAGGCACGTGGACACGGTGGTCTTGCCGACCCCACCCTTGATGGACGTGACGGCGATACGGTGCGACTCGGCCAGCGGGCGCCGCACCCGGTGCACCAGCGAGCGCCGTTCCAGCTCGGCCGCGCTCGGACCGGGGTTGACCAGCCCGCCGCTGACCGAGAGCACCGCCTTGCGCCAGCCCTCCGCGGGCCGCTCGTCACGCCGGCGGACGATCACGTCGTCGGTGAGGTCGGCCGCGGTCTGGGAGCGAACGCCGATCAAACCGGTGCGCGGCTCGGACACCGCCTCCCCCTCGTCGTGCATCGCGGAGCCTGCCGGCGCCGCCGGTGCGGGCGGGCGGGCGGACATCGCCATCGGCGGGTCGGCGGGCGATCCGTACCGAAGCTCCAGCCGGTGACCGTAGCGATCCCACCAGCTCCCGGGATTCGTCTCCGTGCCACGCTCCATTGACGCAGCGTAGCGCGCCGGACACGGTACGACGTCCGCCGCGGATCACCGGCGGGAGTTGTTCAGTCGATCAGGTCCATCCCCGTACCGGAACGGCCGATGCCCGCACCCACCGCGGACGCGCCGGGTGACCCGCGACGCAGCGCGCTGCGCCCGCGGCCCACGGTGCGCAGGGCGTTGCCCAGCGACTCCTCGAACCCGGCGAGCGTGCCGTCGACGTAGGCGTCGCACTCGTGGCGCAGCCGGGTGGCCTCGGTCTCGCCCGCCTCGACGATGCGGGTCGCCTCCAGCCGGGCGGCCCGGACGACCTCGGCCTGCGAGACCAGCCGCGCCTGCTCGCCGCGGCCGTCGGCGACCGCACGGTCGTGCGCGGCCCGGCCCGATGCGGCGAGCCGGTCGGCCTCGTCGCGCGCGGCGTCGGTGAGCGTGCCGGCCGCTCGCCGCGCCTCGGCGACGATGCGCTCGGCCTCGTGGCGGGCCTGCGCGAGCGACTGCTCGGACTCGGCGTGCGCCCGGTCGCGCAATTCGCCGGCCTCGGCCTGGGCCGCCGACCGGGTGCGCGCCGCCTCCTGCTCGGCCGTCCCCACGATCTCGTCGCGGCGGTCGAGCACGTCCTGGGCGTCGTCCAGCTCGGCGGGCAACGCCTCGCGGACGTCGTCGAGCAACTCCAGGACGTCACCCCGGGGCACGACGCAGTTGGCGGTCATGGGGAAGCTCCGCGCCTCCTCCACGACCGTGACCAGCGCGTCCAGCGACTCGAAGACCCGGTACACGGGGCGCATCCTCCCACCGGGCCGCGCCCGGACGGGTCATTGCGCGATCACCGGGCGTGTCTGCCGGGGCGGCCGTCACGGTCGAGATAGACCTCCGGCACGTCCATGCGGCGTGCGCGGTACCTCACGTCGATCTCGAGCGGACGACCCGGACGACGTCGCTGCCGAGGAGGGCCGTCGGATCAGCCGGCCAGGATCTCGCGATGCAGGTCGAGCAGGCGCGGGATCTCCGCCACCTCGGCCCGACCCATCCCGCACTCCGTGCAGATGCCCCACGGGCGGCCGTCGAGGTACCGGTCGACGAGCGCGATCTGCTCGCCGGTCGTTCCACCTTCCTGCCGGTCCGGGTGGTAGGGAACGAGCGCGAGGTAGATCTCCTCGCCCGTGTCCGGGCGCAGCTCGGCCAGCGGCGCGAAGAACGCGGCGTCGCGGCGGGACTGCGGGACCGTGAACGAGTACCAGTCGACCCGTCGGGACGCCGCGTCCGACACGGCGTTCGCCAGCTCGACCTGCAACCGGAGCGACGTCGGTTCGGCGAAGTGCCGGTGCTGGTAGTCGCCGTAGCACAGGTGAAGCCCGGCGGGGACGTCCGAGGGCACGGCGTCCACGCAGCGGACCAGGCCGTCGACGACCGCTCCGAGGGGCATCCCGGCCACCAGCATCCCGATCTCGACGGCGACGTCCCACTGCACCGCGACGTCGTCGTGCGGCAGCGCCGACACGAGGCGGTCAAGGTCGGCGAGCAGCGCACGCTCGTAGGAAGGCCCGACGCGCTGGTGGTCCTCCGGGACGAAGAACGCCGCGACCGGCGCCAGTGGGGTCGGGTACTGCGCCTGGAACCGGACACCGTCCGGGACGGCGCCTTCCTTGCGCAGGCGACCGAACGTCTCGTACGACGCGCGATAGACGTCGGCGTAACCGAGGTCAGGCCAGCTGGTCGCGTCCCCGCCTGCCGCCATCCGGACCTTGGGGAGACCGTCGTAGCCCTCGCCCGTCGCCGGGACCTCCTCGATCCCCGGGGTCGCGAGGAACCGCTGCAGCTGGAAGAGGATCCAGTTCCCGCGGTCGCCCGTCTCCCCGTCGGGGATGCGCCGGAGGCCGGCGGGCACGCGGGAGGCGACCTCGCGCATGACCGCCTCGGCGTCCGGCAGGTTGACCGAGCCGTTGAGGTGGATCGCGGTCGGTGGCACGGCGGACTCCCCTCGCTCGCACCCGAGACTGCTCCGCGAAACCGCAGCCGGGCAATCGGCCGGACAGCCGAGCGGCGCCCGCCGACCGGCGCCCTCCCGCGCCGGCGGCGTCAGGGCGCCCGTCCTCCGGACGCGCCCGAACCCGCCTGCCACAGCGCGTCGAGAGGGACCGCGCGCAACCGGTCGCCGAACGGCAGCGTCTGCTGGCCGGTGTAGAGGACGAAACCCGCGACGAACCGGTCGCCGAGCTGCCGCCGGAGGAGCCGCAGACCGGCGAGATCCTCGGTGCGCACGGTCGCGCCGGCCTTCACCTCGACGCCGACGACCCGACCGTCGGGGGTCTCCAGCACGCCGTCGACCTCGACCCCGTCCTTCGTCCGGTAGTGGTAGAGCCGGGCTCGCTCGTCGGACCACGTCAGCTGCCTGGCCAGCTCCATCAGCGCGAAGTTCTCCACCACTGCCCCCGCCGCGCCGCCCGGCTCGCCGAGGCGGTGAGCGTCCTGACCGATCAGATGCGCCGCGATGCCGGTGTCGACGAAGGCGAGTTTCGGGGTCCCGATCGCACGGCCGGTGGGACCGGGCGACCACGCGGGCACCACCTTGATCAGGAAGACCTGGACGAGCAGCTCCAGGTAGCGGACCAGGGTGGTGCGCGGGATGCCCGACTGCCCGGCCAACGTCGCCGGCACCAGAAGCCCCGACGTTCGGGCGGCGAGCAGGGCGAGCAGCCGGTGCAGGTCGCCGCGCCGCTCGATGGTGGCGAGTCCGATGACGTCCCGGTCGACGAGGGTCGTGAGATAGCCGTCGAAGAAGCCGGCGCGCCGGCGCGGGGCGCGCCGGACGGCTTCCGGGAACCCGCCGACGACGATCCGCTCCAGGTAGTCGCGTCGCCGCAGCTCCGAGGAACGGGTGAGCGCCGGACCGTGTGCGAACGCGGCGTCGACGAACGCGTCCGGCCCGCCGACGAGCTCGCCCTGGGAGAAGGGCCAGAGCTCGAGGATCTCCATCCGGCCCGCCACGGTGTCCGGCAGGTTGCGCAACGCCAGCACCTGCGACGAGCCGGTGAGCAGGAACCGGCCCGGAGTGGGATCGAGATCGACGACGAGCTTCATCGGGCGGAGCAGCTCGGGCGCGAGCTGGATCTCGTCGATGACCATGAGACCGTCGTGCTCCACGAAGCCGGCCGGGTCCTCGCCGGCTGCCAGCAGCGTCGGCGGATCGTCCAAGGCGCGGATGACCGCGCCGGGCACGGCGGCGGCGGTCAGGCGGGTCAGCGTGCTCTTGCCCGCCTGACGCGCTCCGTTGACCAGCACGATCCGCGTGTCGCCGAGCATCTCGCGGATCAGGGGCCGCACCCGGCGAGCGACGACCTTTCGGGCCTCGACCATGCCGCATCCTGCCACACGTGGTCATCTGGACGGATGCTGCGTGGTCATACAGCCGCAACCCCAGTGGGCATCTGGCCGCCTCGCGAGTGGGCGGCCGGTCGCGCCCTACGCGCGCTCGGCGATCCGGTCCAGGAGCTGGGCGTGCACGGGCGGCGGGAGCAGGTGCGCGACGTCGCCGCCGTACGTGGCGACCTCCTTGACCAGCGAGCTGGACACGAAGCTGTACTCCGGGCTGGTGGACATGAACAGCGTGTCGACGCCGGACAGGCGCTGGTTCATCTGCGCCATCTGCAGCTCGTAGTCGAAGTCGGTCACCGCGCGCAGCCCCTTGACGATCGCCCGGATGTCGTGCTCGCGGCAGTAGTCGACGAGCAGGCCGTGGAACGAGCCGATCCGGACGTTGGGGTAGGACGCGGTGACGTCGGTGAGCATGGCGATCCGCTCCTCGACGCTGAAGAGGCTCCGCTTGTTCTTGTTCACCAGCACCGCGACGACGACCTCGTCGAACAGTCCCGAGGCGCGGCTGACGATGTCGATGTGCCCGTTGGTGACGGGGTCGAACGAACCGGGGCAGACGGCGCGCCGCATGCGCGAACGCTACCGCGCGCCGGTGTGCAGCACCGTGTCTCCGTAACGGCGCTCACGCAGGCCGTGCAGCGGTTGCGGCCACGGGAACGGCCCCGAACGGGCACCGCGCTCGACGACGACGGTGACCTCGCCCGCCAGCCAGCCGTGTGTGTCGGCTGCGGCGAGCCAGCCGGCCACCTCGGTGTCGGGCAGGTCGTAGGGCGGGTCGCCGAGCCCGACGTCGTGCGCCGGGCCGGGCCCGGCGAGCACGGTGGCGGCCGCGGCCGCGTGCACGACGGCGCCCGCAAGCCCGAGCTCGGCGACGTTGCGGCGCAGTACCGCCGCGGCCCGGCGATCGATCTCCACGAACGTCGCCCGCGTCGCACCGCGCGAGAGCGCCTCCAGCCCGAGCGCGCCCGACCCCGCGCAGAGGTCCAGGACCGCGGCCCCGGCCAACCCGGGGTCGTGCTCCAGCGCGCTGAACAGCGCCTCCCGCACCCGGTCCGACGTCGGGCGGGTGCCGCGTGGCGGCACCGCGATGCGCCGCCCCCCGGCGCACCCTCCGATGATCCGCGTCACGCGCACGAGTCTCCCAGCGTCCCGTCGCGCCGACGCACACCGCGGGCGGCGCACGCACACCGCGGGCCGTCTGCGCCGGCACCCGCCGGTGTGCGTGCGTGTCCGGTCGGCCGAGCTCAGCCCAGTTCCACGAGCAGGTCCCCGCCCTCCACCTGCTGAACCTTCCCGATCGCCAACCGCGCCACCGTGCCGGCCTGCTGCGCGGTGATCGACGCCTCCATCTTCATCGCCTCGATCGTCGCGACGGTCTGGCCGTCCGCGACGGAGTCGCCCTCCTCGACGGCGAGCGTCACCACGCCGCCGAAGGGCGCGGCGACGTGTGCGGTGTTGGACCGGTCGGCCTTCTCCGTGGCCTTGACGTCGCTGTCGACGGACTCGTCGCGCACCGCGACCGGCCGGATGTGGCCGTTGAGGGTGGTGAGCACGGTGCGGTAGCCGCGCTCGTCGGGCTCGGAGATCGCCTCAAGGCCGATGAGCAGCCGGACCCCGGGCTCCAGCTCGACGGCGTGCTCCGTCTCGGGCTCCAGGCCGTAGAGGAAGTCCAGGGTGTCCAGCACCGAGGTGTCGCCGTGCTCCTCGCGGTGCGCCTCGTACTCCTTCGTGGGCCCGGGGAACAGCAGCCGGTTGAGGGTGGCCCGGCGGTCGTCACGCAGGCCGCGGCGGTCTTCGATGTCCAGCTCGGCGACCGCCCGTTCCGGCGAGCGCCCCGCCAGCGCGCGGGTACGGAACGGCTCGGGCCAGCCGCCGGGCGGGTCGCCCAGCTCGCCGCGCAGGAACCCGATCACGGAGTCGGGGACGTCGAAGTCGCCCGGGTCGGCCTCGAAGTCGGCGGGCTTCACCCCGGCCCCGACCAGGTGCAGCGCGAGGTCACCCACCACTTTCGACGACGGGGTGACCTTCACCAGTCGCCCGAGCATCCGGTCCGCGGCGCCGTAGCAGTCCTCGATCAGCTCGAACCGGTCGCCCAGGCCCAGCGCGATGGCCTGCTGGCGCAGGTTGGACAGCTGCCCGCCGGGGATCTCGTGGCGGTACACGCGCCCGGTCGGGCTCGCCAGCCCCGACTCGAACGGCCGGTAGACCTTGCGCACCGCCTCCCAGTACGGCTCCAGGTCGCAGCACGCCTGGAGATCGAGCCCGGTGGCGCGGTCGGTGTGGTCGGTGGCCGCGACCAGCGACGACAGCGCGGGCTGGCTGGTGGTGCCGGCCATGCTCGCCACGGCCGCGTCCACGGCGTCCACGCCGGCGTCGACCGCGGCGAGCAGCGTGGCGAGCTGACCCCCCGCGGTGTCGTGGGTGTGCAGGTGCACGGGCAGCTCGAACCGCTCGCGCAGCGCCGTGACCAGCGTGCGCGCCGCGGGCGCGCGCAGCAGCCCGGCCATGTCCTTGATCGCCAGGATGTGCGCGCCCGCGTCGACGATCTGCTCGGCCAGGCGCAGGTAGTAGTCGAGGGTGTAGAGCGTCTCGCGCGGGTCGGACAGGTCGCCGGTGTAGCACAGCGCCACCTCCGCCACGGCGGTGCCGGTGGCGCGCACGGCGTCGATGGCCGGGCGCATCTGCGCGACGTCGTTGAGCGCGTCGAAGATCCGGAAGATGTCCAGGCCGGTGCGGGCGGCCTCGTCGACGAAGGCGTCGGTGACCTCGGTGGGGTACGGCGTGTAGCCGACGGTGTTGCGCCCGCGCAGCAGCATCTGCGTGCACAGGTTCGGCACCGCCGCGCGCAGCGCCGACAACCGGTCCCACGGGTCCTCGGCGAGGAACCGCAGCGCCACGTCGTAGGTCGCGCCGCCCCAGCACTCCAGCGACAGCAACTGCGGGGCGAGCCGCGCCACGTGCGGCGCGACCGCGAGCAGGTCGCGCGTGCGCACCCGGGTGGCGAGCAGGCTCTGGTGGGCGTCGCGGAATGTCGTGTCGGTGACCGCCACCGCCCGCTGGTGGCGCAGCATCGTCGCGAAACCCTCGGGCCCGAGGTCGCGCAGGAGCTGGCGGGAGCCGGCCGGGGCGGGCGCGTGGACGTCGCAGGTGGGGAGCTTGCGCACCGGCTCGACGACCCGGGGCCGCGGCCCGTTCGGCCGGTTGACGGTGGTGTGCGCCAGGTAGCTGAGCAGGCGGGTGCCCCGGTCGGCGGGCTGGCGCGCGTGCAGCAGCTCGGGACGTTCCTCGATGAAGCTCGTGGTGACCCGACCCGCCCGGAAGTCCGGATCGGCGAGCACCGCGGACAGGAACGGGATGTTGGTGGCGACGCCGCGGATGCGGAACTCCCCCACCGCCCGGCGCGCCCGGCGCACCGCGGTGCCGAACGTGCGACCCCGGCAGGTGAGCTTGACCAGCATCGAGTCGAAGTGCGCGCTGACCTCCGCGCCGGTGTGCGTCGTGCCGCCGTCCAGCCGCACCCCCGGCCCGCCCGGGGAGCGGTAGTTGCCGATCACGCCCGTGTCGGGGCGGAAGCCGTTGGCCGGGTCCTCGGTGGTGACGCGGCACTGCAACGCCACCCCGTGCAGGTAGATGGCGTCCTGGGTGAGCTTGAGGTCGGGCAGCGTGCGCCCCGAGGCGATGCGCAGCTGGGCGACCACCAGGTCCCGGTCGGTGACCTCCTCGGTGACGGTGTGCTCCACCTGGATGCGCGGGTTCATCTCGATGAAATGGTGGCGGCCGCGCTCGTCGAGCAGGAACTCCACGGTGCCCGCGTTGACGTACCCGATGGCCCGGGCGAACGCGACCGCGTCCGCGCAGATGCTCATCCGGAGCTCCGGGTCCAGGTTGGGCGCCGGGGCGATCTCGATGACCTTCTGGTGGCGCCGCTGCACCGAGCAGTCCCGCTCGTAGAGGTGCACGACGTGCCCGGCGGCGTCGGCGAGGATCTGCACCTCGATGTGGCGGGGGTTCACGACGGCCTGCTCCAGGAACACCGTCGGATCGCCGAACGCCGACTCGGCCTCGCGCATCGCCGCCTCGACGGACTCCCGCAGCTGGCTCTGCTCGGCGACCCGGCGCATCCCCCGGCCCCCGCCGCCGGCGACGGCCTTGACGAACAGCGGGAACCCGATGTCGCCCGCCGCGGCCACCAGCACCGCCAGGTCCGCGGACGGGGCGCTGGAGCTCAGCACCGACACGCCGGCCTCCCGAGCGGCGGCCACCGCGCGCGACTTGTTGCCCGTCAGGTGCAGCACCCGGGCCGGCGGCCCGACGAACGTGACGCCGGCGTCCGCGCAGGCCTGCGCCAGTTCCGGGTTCTCGGACAGGAACCCGTAGCCGGGGTAGACGGCGTCGGCCTCCGCCGTGCGCGCCGCCTTGATCACCTCGGCCACCGAGAGGTACGCACGGACCGGGTGGCCCGGCTCGCCGATCTGGTAGGACTCGTCGGCCTTCGCCCGGTGCAGCGAGTTGCGGTCCTCGTGCGGGTAGATCGCGACCGTCGACGCGCCCAGCTCCGCGCACGCCCGGAACGCCCGGATCGCGATCTCGCCCCGGTTGGCGACCAGCACCTTCGAGAACACGCGTGTCTCCCTCTGTCGCACCGGTCGGGGGATGATCGGGGTGACGCTACCCCGGGACGGCACCCTTTCGGCTCCGTGCGCGGGAGGCCCGCGTTCGGTACCAAGGAAGGATGAGCCGCCGCCTGCACCACCACATCGCCCACCGGCACGCGCGGGCGGCGGCCCGGCACGGGCGGCGGCGCGGCGGCCGTGCCGCGCTGGCGGTGGCGCGGCGAATGCCGCCACCGGTGCTCGTGATCGGCGGGGTGGCCGCGCTGGGAGGGCTCACGGTGCTCGTCACGGTGCTCGCGGTGATCATCATGACGGTGACGCCGGTGCTGGTGTTCGGCGGGCTCGTCGCGCTCGTCGTGCGGCACAAGGTGCGGCGCTCGGTCCACCGGCGGCGCCGCGCGCGTGCCGTCGTCCCGACCCAGGCTCACGTACTACCCGCCCGTCCGGACGTGGCGTGGCAGCGCGCGCGGCAGCGCTTCGCGACCGTCCGCGCCGAGTACGCGGCCTACGAGTGCGACGCGATGAACGTGCTGCGCCTGCCCGCCCTCGGCGACGTCTCCGTGCCCAGCACCGCGCGCTTCGTCGACGCGTTCGCCCAGGCCCAGGCGCTGGAGACCGACGGGTTGCCGCCCGCCGCGCACGCCGCCGAGTTCGTCGCCGCCACCGACCGAGCCGCGCGGTCGTGGCGGGCGGCGTGCGACGCCGCCGAGCGGATCCGCCTCTCCGGGCTCTCGGCCGCCGAGCGCAGCAGCGTCGAGCGGGCGATCAAGCTGCTCACCACCGCCCGCGACTCCGACAGCGACGCCGAGCGCCTCGCCGCCTACTCCCTCGCCCGCACCGAGCTGGCGAAGCTGGAGAAGGCAGGCGTCGTGCACCTGCCGCGCACCGCCCGCGCCGCCCTCGACGCCGCCGCCCGAGGCCAGCTCCCCGCGTAACCCCGCCCCGCGAGTCCAGCAAACGAGCACGGCGAGTCCGCGTTCTCGGCACGGTGAGTCCGGCAAACCGGCACGACGAGCGGCACGCCAGCGCGAGCGACGGGTAGCGGCGCATCAGGGCGGCGGCGATGTCGCCGTGCCGAGAACGCGGACTCGCGGCGTCGAGAACGCAGACTCGCGGGGCCGAGAACGCGGACTCGCGGGGGGGGCTACGACTTGGCCAGGTAATCCGCGGCGTCGTCGGAGATCGTCTCGCCGACCAGCGCGGCGAGGCCGGGGTGCGCACGCAGGTCCGGGTCCGCGGCGACGATCTCCCCCGCGTACTGCCGGGCCGCCACGATGATCGGCTCGTGGTGACGCAGCGACAGCAATCGCAGCGTCGAGCGCCGACCGGACTGCACCGCGCCCAGGACGTCGCCCTCCCGGCGCAGCTCCAGGTCCAGCCGGGCCAGCTCGAAGCCGTCGGTGGTGGCGGCGACGGCGTCGAGCCGCTCGCGCGCGGGGGTGCCCGGCGGCATGTCGGTGACCAGCAGGCACACCCCGGCCGCCGCGCCCCGGCCGACCCGCCCGCGCAGCTGGTGCAGCTGCGAGAGGCCGAACCGGTGCGCATCCATGATCACCATCGCGGTGGCGTTGGGCACGTCCACCCCGACCTCGACGACGGTGGTCGCGACCAGGACGTCGATCTCCCCCGCCTCGAACGCCCGCATGGTGGCGTCCTTGTCGTCGGGCGGCAGCTTTCCGTGCAGGATCTCCAGCCGCAGCCCCGCGAGCGGGCCCTCGCGCAGCCCGGGTGCGACGTCGAGCACGGCGAGCGGCGGGCGCTGCTCGTCCTCCCCGTCCGGCCCGCGGGCGTCCTCGTCGGCGTCCGTGCCACCCACCCGCGGGCACACCACGTAGACCTGGTGGCCCGCCTCGACCTCCTCGCGCACCCGCGCCCACACCCGCTCGAGCCACGCCGGCTTCTCCCCCACCGGCACCACCGACGTCGCGATCGGCGAGCGCCCACCGGGCAGGCCGTGCAGCGCGGAGACCTCCAGGTCGCCGTAGACGGTCATCGCGACGGTGCGCGGGATCGGCGTCGCGGTCATGACGAGCACGTGCGGGGCCAGTTCGCCGCGCCCGCGCAGGGCGTCGCGCTGCTCGACGCCGAACCGGTGCTGCTCGTCGACGACCAGCAGCCCGAGATCGGCGAACCCGACCCGCTCCTGGATGAGCGCGTGGGTGCCGACGACGATCCCGGCGGCGCCGGACTGCGCGTCGAGCAGCGCGTGCCGCCGGGCCGCGGCGCCGAGCGAGCCGGTGAGCAGCGTGACGGACGTGGCGTGCTCGACGGCGCCGTGCTCCAGCGACCACAGCTCGCCCGCGCACCCCAGCGGCCCGAGCAACGCCCGCAGCGACCGGGCGTGCTGGGCGGCGAGGACCTCGGTGGGCGCGAGCAGCGCGGCCTGCCGGCCTGCGTCGACGACCTGGAGCATCGCGCGCAGCGCCACCACCGTCTTGCCGGCGCCGACGTCGCCCTGCACGAGCCGGTTCATCGGGTGCTCGACGGCCAGGTCGGCGGCCACCTCGGCCCCGACCGCCAGCTGGCCCGCGGTGAGTGCGAACGGGCGCGCGGCGTCGAACGCCGCCGCGAGCCCGCCGAGGCGCGGCGGGCACGCGGGCGCCGGGCGCGCCGCGGCGGCCCGGCGGCGCAGCGCCAGCGCGAGCTGCACGCCCATCGCCTCGTCCCACACCAGCCGCCGGCGCGCGGCCTCGTGGTCCGCGGCCGTCTCCGGCAGGTGGATCCGGCGCAACGCCAGGCCGAGCTCGGGCAGGCGTTCGGCGTCGCGCAGCCCCGCGGGCAGCGGGTCGGTGACCTCCACCCGTCCACCCGCGTCGAGCACGTCGAGCACCTGGCGCACGCAGCGGCCGATCTCCCAGCTGCGGATCCCGGACGTCGCCGGGTAGACCGCGAGGAACGGCCGCTCGTCCTCGTCGGCGCCCAGCGGCTCGAACTGCGGGTGGGTGAGCTGGAGCTTGCGGTGGCGGCCGTGGCCGAACGTGCCGACCCTGCCCGCGAACAGCGCCCGCACCCCGGGCAGCAGCAGGCTCTTGAGCTTGTGGCCGTTGAAGAAGGTGCAGTCGATGGAGCCGCCGCGGCTGTCGCGGATCGTGACCGACAGCAGGCTCCCGGGGCGGTTGCGCATCTTGCGCAGCTCGGCGCGCTCCACCTGAGCCACGACGGTGACGTCCTCGCCGACGGCCAATCCGCCCAGCTCGGTGAGCGAACCCTGCCCCACGTAGCGGCGCGGGTAGTGCCGCACCAGCTCGCCGACCGTGGTGATCTCGAGCTGGGCGGCGAGCGCTTTGGCCGCCTTGGCGCCGACCAGCGGCGCGACGGGCGAGTCGAGGTCGATGCGCGGTGTCATTCCACCCCCAGGACCAGCGGGAAGTCGGTCTGGTCGCCGCGGTAGACGACCGTGTCGACCTCGGGATGCGTACGGCGCAGGTCAGCCACGAGCCCCTCGCCGAGGTCGGCGGGCACACCTTCGCCCAGCAGCATGGTGACGATCTCCCCGCCGGCGGTGAGCATGCGGTGGGCGAGCCACAGTGCGCCCACCGCCAGATCGGGGGCGATCAGGACCACCTCGCCGTCGGAGATCCCCAGGACGTCGCCCGGCTCGCAGCGGCCCACCCAGGTGAGCGCCTCGGACTCGGCCACCAGCAGGCCGGCGGTGCGGGTGCCCGCGGCGGCCTCGGCCATCGCGACGACGTCCTCGCCCGCCCGCCGGTCCGGGTCGTGCACGGCCAGCGCGGAGAGCCCCTGCAGCACCGACGACGTGGGCACCACCAGGACGTCCTGCCCGCCGCGGCGGGCGGTGGCGGCGGCCCGCTCGGCGACGGGCGTCAGGTCGGCGTCGCCGGGGAGCAGGACGACGTGGCGGGCGCGGGTGCCGGCCAGCGCGGCCGCCAGTTCCGCCTCGTCGACGGGCCGGGCGCGAGCGCGGTCGAGCACGTCCGCGCCCGCCGAGCGGGCCAGCCCGGCCAGCTCGCCCCCGCAGGCGACGATCAGCACGGCCCGAGCCCGGGTGAACCGGCCGTCCGGGGCGCGCTCGTGGCACTGGTCGGCGAAGCGGACGACGGTGATCCGGCGCGGACGCCCGGCCGCCAACCCGGCCTCCAGCGCGGCGCCGACGTCGGTGCAGTGCACGTGGACGTTCCACAGGCCCGCGCCGTCGCCGACGACGGCCACCGAGTCGCCGACCACCGCCAGCTCGGCGCGCAGCGCGTCGATCCGCTTCTCGGCTCCGTTCGCCCCGACGTCGTCCCGCCCGACCCCGCTCTCGAGGTCGAGCAGGTACATGACCTCGTAGTCGTGCTCCGGCGAGCCCGCCTCGCGCTCGACGACGAGCGCGTCGCGCCCGCGCACGGCCGGCCGGAGCGGCGCGGTGACCGGCACCTCGACGACGGCGGCGCGCCCGCTCGCGAGGCACGCGAGCGCGTCGAGCACCACGTAGAGCCCGAGGCCGCCGGCGTCCACCACCCCGGCCCGGGTGAGCTCGGGAAGCTGCGCGGTGGTGGCGGCGAGCGCGGTGGCGGCGGCGGAGGACGCGGCGGCGGCCACCGCGGGCAGCGGCGCCCCCGCCTCGGCCGTGGCCCCGGCGGTGGCCGACGCCGCGCGCAGCACGGTGAGCACGGTGCCGTCACGCGGGTGGCTGAACGCGGCGGTGGCGAGCCGGTCGGCGCGGCGCAACGCGTCGGCGAGGACGGCCGCGTCGCCCCCGCCCGCGTTCCCACCGCCCGCGTTCGCACCGTCCTGCGCGGCCCCGATCGCGTCGGCCAGGCCGCGCAGCACCTGGGAGAGGATCACCCCGGAGTTCCCGCGCGCTCCCAGCAGCGCGCCGCGGGCCAGCGCCGCGGCCACCGGACCCGCCGCACCGCCCGGCAGGTCGTTCTCGCGGCGCCCGCGGCGGTCCGCATCGGCGGCGGCGCGCATCGTGAGCAGCATGTTGGTGCCGGTGTCGCCGTCGGGCACGGGGAAGACGTTGATCCGGTCGATCTCCGCGCAGTGCCGCTCCAGCGCCGCCGTCGCCGCGGCGGCCCAGCCCCTCAGCAGGGCGGCGTCGAGCGTGGCAGGCACGGTGGCGAGGCTACCGACCGGGTGGTTGGCCATCGCCGCAGCCGCGCGGGTACCCTGGCACACCGGTCCGGGGGATCCCGGCGCAAGTGATCGTCTATCCCGAGGAGTTCGACGTGGCTGCCGTCTGCGACGTCTGTGGCAAGGGTCCGGGCTTCGGCATGTCCGTCTCGCACTCGCACCGCCGCACCCACCGCCGTTGGAACCCCAACATCCAGACCGTGCGGGCCCGCCTGAACGGGGGCAACCGTCAGAAGCTCGACGTGTGCACCTCGTGCCTCAAGGCGGGCAAGGTCGCGCGCGCCTGATCGCACGCCTCAGGTGATCGGCCGGAACGTCACCTCCACGGTCTCGAACCCCAACGCCAGCCCCATCGACCGCATCGCGTCGGCGGTGTTGCGCTCGGCGCGCGCCCGCAGGTCGCTCGCGTCGGCGGCGGCGACGAGCTTGGTCTCGGCGGCCCGGTACAGCTCCTGGGTGCGGTCGGTCCGCCCGTCGAACGCCTCGGCGACGCCGTTGACGATCCCCGTGTCGCTGTCGATCACCTGGCTCTGCCGGTGGTCGACGGTCGGCGGCCCGAGCCGCGGCGCCGGAAGCTCGACCTGCACCACGGTGCGGTCCGCCGACACGGTGATCGCGTCCGCGGGCAGCCCGGACAGGTCCACGTAGGCGTCCACGGTGCCGTGCGCGACCAGGACTCCCTCGTAGCCGTACACCCAGGTCGGCACCCGCGGGTAGCCCTCGCGGAGCACGACGGTGACCTCGAAGGTGCCCTGGGCAGGCACGTAGCGGTCGAGGTCGCGGATCGACTGGAGCATCACCGGGCCGCTGTCGTCGGCGGCCTCCGGGGCGGGCAGTGACAGGATCGAGGCGCCGATCCCGAGCCACGCCGCGACCACGACGGCCGCGCCGAGCACGACGTACCCGAGACGGTTGCGGACCCGACGGATCATGGGGCTCCCCTCCGCCCCCCGTTTCTGCGGTCGACCCCCGACTGCACGGTACGGGTCAGGGCAGCTTCCAGTCCACCGGCTCGGCGCCCAGCTCCGCCAGCAGCGCATTTGCGCGGCTGAACGGGCGCGAGCCGAAGAACCCGCTCGCCGCCGACATCGGGCTCGGGTGCGCCGACTCGACCGCCGGGACGTCGCCGAGCAGCGGCACGAGGTTGCGCGCGTCGCGTCCCCACAGGATGGCCACGAGCGGCTCGCCGTCGCGGTCGACGAGCGCGCGGATGGCCTGCTCGGTGACGGTCTCCCAGCCCTTGCCGCGGTGCGACGCCGGCTTGCCGGGAGCGACGGTGAGACACCGGTTGAGCAGCAGGACGCCCTGGTCCGCCCAGGGCGTGAGATCACCCGTGGACGGTGCGGGGTGGCCGAGATCGGCGCTGTACTCGGTGTAGATGTTGGCCAGCGAGCGCGGTATGGGCGCGACGTCCGGGGCCACCGAGAACGACAGCCCGACGGCGTGGCCGGGCGTCGGGTACGGGTCCTGGCCGACGATCAGCACGCGGATCGCGTCGAAAGGGCGGGTGAAGGCGCGCAGGATGTCGGCCCCGGCGGGCAGGTAGCGGCGGCCGGCGGCGGTCTCGGCGCGCAGGAACTCCCCCATCTGCGTGATCACGGGCGCCACCGGCTCCAGCGCCCGCGCCCACCCCGCCTCGACGACCTCGTGCAGCGGCTTCGGCACAGCGCTCAACCGTCCAGTCGCCGCAGCTCCGCGCGGTACTGCTTCCCGCGCGCGACATAGAACTCGACGGCGTGGGCGGCGGCCCGCTCGGGCACCTCGTGGCCCTCCCGCACCCGGGCCGGGACGCCCAGCGCCATCCGCCGCGGCGGGATCGTCGCGTTCGGGGAGACCACCGCGCCTGCGGCGACGACCGCGCCCTCCCCCACCGTGGCGCCGTTGAGCACCACCGACCCGGACGAGATCAGCGCGTGGTCGCCGATGACGGCGGCCTCGATGTGCACGTTGTGCCCGACGGTGACGTCGGCGCCGATCACGGTGTCCTGCACCGCGGTCGTGTGGATGATCGAGCCGTCCTGGATGGACGTGCGGGCGCCGACGAGGATGCGGCCGTCGTCGCCGCGCAGCACGGCGGTGGGCCACACCGAGGCCTGCGCGCCGAGGACGACGTCGCCGATCACGACGGCGTCGGGGTGGACGTAGGCGTCGGGGTGGATCGTCGGTTCGCGGTCGCCGAGGGCGTAGAGGGGCACGGCGGCACCCTACGACGCCCACCACGACGCCGGGCGCTCCCACCCGGCCGTCGCCACGACGAGCGCGGCCGATACCGCCGCGCCGGCGTCCCGCCAGCCCGTGCTCACGCCGGTTCGCTCGACGCCCCCGTCCCGATCGTGCGCCCGACAGGTGCTGGCAAGCACGGCACTCAGGCCAGGATCCGGGTCAGCGCCGGGCCGATCTCGGCCAATCGCCGCACCGCCTGCACCGTGCCCCCGCCGCGCGCGGCCAGCGCCGCGGCCGCCACCTCCGCCTCCGCCGACGGCAGCGGGACGAGCACGTGCAGCCGGTCGATCCCGCCCAGCGCCTCGGCCGGGTCGTCGCCCGCGGTGTGCAGGCAGTCCGAGAGCAGCACGACCAGCCGCTCGTCGGCCACCGCCCCCGCGAGCTGCACCGACGCCTCCCGCAGGCCCGCGGCGAGGTCGGTGACGCCGTGCCCGCGCAGCGCGACGAGCTCGGAGAGCAGCTGCTCGGGCGGGCGACGCACACCCTGGGCCTGGAGCACCTTCACCCCGCCGCTGAACGCCAGCACCGACGGCTCCAGCTTGGTGGTGCCGGTGTCGTTGGCGACCACGACGCCCGCCGCGGCGACGGCGGCCAGGGCGACGGCGAGGCCGTGCATCGACCCGGACATGTCGACGACGAGGCAGACGGCGCGGCGGTGCGCCGACCACGTGCGGGTGACGAGGTCGTCGGGCCCGGGGCGGCCCGCGCCCGGGCCGGGTTCCCAGCGCTCCAGGGTGCGGTCGAGATCGAGGTCGCCGTCGAGGTGGCGCGACGGCCCCAGCCGCCGCGTCCCCCGCGACCGCGCCGGGCCCACGCGGCCGAGCTGGATGAACACCCGCCCCGCCAACCGCCGGGCCGCGGCGCGCAACTGCCGGTCGGTGGCGACGGCCAGGTCGGCGAGCAGTGCCGCGGCCGCCTCGGGGTCGCCGGCCAGCGCCTCGTCGAAGGCCTCCGCGTCGAGCTCGCCCAGCTCGGGCGAGACGTCGTCGAACGACTCGTGGCGCGCACCGAGCTCCTCGCGGCCCAGCGTGCGCTGGGCGCGGTTGCGGTGCGGACGCTCACGCTGCTGCGGGCCCGCCGCCTGCGGCGACGGGCCGTCAGCTTTTCCCGGCTCACCCCCGCCGTCGGACGGGGGTGGCTCGGCGGCGTCGGCGGGCCAGAACCGCTCCAGCAACTCGTCGATCACCGACTCCGGGGTGCGGTCCACCCCGTCGGCGACCCGGATGCGGCCCGACAGCGCGGCGTACGCGGCGTCCCGGGCGGTCTCGCGGTCCAGGTCCTGCTCGCCACGCAGCTTCGACAGGCCGGTGAGCACGAGCGACAGGTCGATGGCCCCGCGCACCGACGAGCCCATCCGCACGTCGCGGTGCTCGCGGGTGGCCCGGGTGAGGTCGACGGCCAGGTCGACGACGGGGCCGCCCAACCCGGACACCGTGCCGGTGATGACGCGCTCGGCGTCGGCGCTCTGGTAGCCGAGCACGACCCGGCACATCCGGTCCGCGATGGCCTGCGAGACCCGTGCGGTGCCGATCGCGTCGAACGGGTTCATGGCCGCGATCAGCCGGAACTCGGGGCCCGCGTACACCGTGCCCAGCCGCGGGACCGCGATCTCGCCCTCGGTGAGCACGGTGATCAGCACGTTGAGGGTCTCCTCCGGCACCCGGTTGAGCTCCTCGAGGTAGAGCAACCGGCCCCCGCGCATCGCGGTCAGCAACGGCCCGTCGACGAAGCTCGACGGCAGGTAGCCCTCGTTGAGCACCTGGGACGGGTCGAACGCCCCGATCAGCCGGGCCGGGGTCAGCTCGGCGTTGCCCTCGACGAAGACGACGTCCTTGCCGTGGTCGCGGGCGATGGAGCGCAGCAGCGTGGACTTGCCGGTGCCCGGCGGCCCCTCGATCACCACGTGCCGCCCGGTGTCCAGCGCGACGGTGAGCACCTCGCGCTCGCGGCGCAGGCCGATGACCGGTGTTGTCACGAGCTCCCCCTACACCACCGACGGCCGCGCCGGGCCCCCGCCCGGCACGGCCGTCGACGTCGGATCGGATCAGGCAGCCGGGTCGTGGATGATCACGCCGCGGATGTTGACGCCGTTGAGGAGGTCCTCGTAGCCCTTGTTGACCTCGTCGAGGGTGTAGGTGTTGGTGATCATCTCGTCGATCTTGAGCTGACCGGCCTGGTACATGTTGACCAGCCGCGGGATGTCCTTGAACGGGTCGCCGGATCCGAACAGGGATCCCTGGATGCGCTTCTCGAACAGGGTGAGCAGCGCCCCGGGGAACTCGATGGTGTTCTTGGTGGGGTCGGCGAGGCCGGTGATCACCACGGTGCCGCCCTTGCGGATGCAGTGCAGGGCGCTGGTGGTGACCGCGGAGTTGACGATGTCGACGGTGACGATCGCCTTGTCCGCGCCGACCCCGTTGGTGAGCTGCTGGATCAGCTCGTGCGCCTCCTCGGCGCTGGCAGCCGTGTGCGTGGCACCGACGGTCTCGGCGAACTCGCGCTTGTTGGCCAGCGGGTCGATCGCCACGACGTTGGCCGCGCCGGCCAGCGCCGCACCCTGCACCGCGTTCATCCCGATGCCGCCGACGCCGTAGATGGCGATGGTGTCGCCCGGCTCGGTCTCGGCCGCGTTCACCGCGGACCCGAAGCCGGTGGGGACCCCGCAGCCGATCAGGACCGCCTTGTCCAGCGGCACGTCGTCGGCGACCTTGATGCAGGAGTTCTCCGAGATGGTGGCCCGCTCGGCGAACGTGCCGATCGCGCACATCCCACCGAGGTCCTCGCCGTCGAGGTGGAAGCGGTAGGTGCCGTCACCCATCACGCCGTCGAGGATCGTCGCGCCCTGGTCGCACAGGTTGGTCTTGCCGCTGGCGCACCCGCGGCAGTGCCCGCAGACCGGCAGGAACGAGCAGATCACGTGGTCGCCGGGCTTGAGCCGGGTGACGCCGGCGCCGACCTCCTCGATGATCCCCGCACCCTCGTGCCCGCCGACGATCGGGAAGCGCGGCACGATGTCGCCGTGACGGAGGTGTTCGTCGGAGTGACACAGGCCCGCAGCCACGTACTTGATCAGAACCTCGCCCTCCTTCGGCGGGTCAAGGTCCAGCTCGACGACCTCGAAGGGCTGGTGCACACCACGCAGGATGGCGGCCTTGGTCTTCATCGACGCTCCAGGATTCGTGGCCCGCGGATGGGGCCGGTCGGGGAGACACGGGACCGTGCCCGCGCCACACTGGGCGTTCATAGCAGGCCCCGCATGGGTTGGGAAGGCGCCGAATGCTCGGGGCGCATGAGACGGGACGGCGTATTGATCTTCTACACGCGGCTCTCGGCCCGTCGAGCGGCGGTAGTGTCTCGCCCGCCCCGTCCCGGACTCTCGGAGCGTCACCGATGACCGAACTCTTCAACGCCGCCACCTACCTGACCCACACCCGCGACGGGCGCGGCGACCGGGTCGCGGTCCGCCACCCGGGCGGGACGCTGACCTACGCGGAGCTGGAGGCGGAGGTCCGCCGGGTCGCCGCCGGGCTCACCGCCATCGGCGTGCGACCCGAGGAGCGGGTGCTGCTGGTGATGGTCGACGACGTCGAGCTGCTCACCGGCATCCTCGCCGCGATGCACGTGGGCGCGGTCGCGGTGCCCTGCTCGACGATGCTCACCGGCGGGGAACTGGCCAAGCTGGTCGTCGACTCTCGCGCCCGGGTGCTGCTGGGCAGCCATGAGTTCGCGGCGAACATCGAGGCGGCCGCCGCCGACGCGCCGGACCTGCGCCACGTCGTGCTCACCGGGGACCGCGCCCCGGCCACCCCGGCGGCGAACCTCGTCTGGGCGGCGCTGCGCGAGCACGGCACGGCGGGCCCGTACGCCACCTGGGACGAGTCGCCCGCGCTGTGGCTCTACACCTCGGGCACGACGGGCACCCCCAAGGGCGCGATGCACCGCCACGCCGACATCCGCCACGTCTGCGAGACCTACGGGCGCCAGGTGCTCGGCATCTCCCCCGGCGACGTGTGCCTGTCGGCGGCGAAGCTGTTCTTCGCCTACGGCATCGGCAACTCGATGTTCTTCCCGCTGTCGGCGGGCGCGATGACGGTGTTGGAGCCGTCCCGCCCCAACCCCGGGCTCTACGCCCAGCTCATCCGCGAGAACGGGGTCACGCTGT
The DNA here is from genome assembly GCA_052387455.1 of Pseudonocardia sp. Classification (GTDB taxonomy): domain Bacteria; phylum Actinomycetota; class Actinomycetes; order Mycobacteriales; family Pseudonocardiaceae; genus Pseudonocardia. The sequence continues at coordinate 1,594 of JBQTJE010000073.1, read as the reverse complement.
TCTTCGGCGGGCCGAGCTTCTGGGGCCCGCTGCTGGCCGCCGACCTGCCGCGGGAGACGTTCGCGAGCGTGCGCAACGCGGTGTCGGCAGGCGAGGCGCTGCCCGCGCGGATGTACCACGGGATGCTGGAGCGCTACGGCGTGGAGGTGCTCGACGGCATCGGCTCCACCGAGGCGCTGCACATCTTCATCTCCAACGTCGCGGGCAAGGTGGTGGCGGGCTCGTCCGGGTTCCCGGTGCCCGGCTACCGGGTGGAGCTGCGCCGCGAGGACGGCTCGGTGATCGACGGCCCCGGCGAGCCCGGGATGCTCTACGTCGCGGGCGACTCGATCGCCACCGGCTACTGGTGCCGCACCGAGGTCAACCGCGCGGTGTTCCAGGGTGAGTGGATGCGCACCGGCGACCAGTACGTGCGCGGCGAGGACGGCAGCTACACGTGCCTGGGCCGGGCGAACGACGTGCTCAAGGTGGGCGGGATCTGGGTCTCGCCGACGGAGGTGGAGACGCGCCTGCTGGAGCATCCGGACCTCGCCGAGGCCGTCGTCGTCGGAGTGCCGGACGCGGACGGGCTGGACAAGCCGGTGGCGTTCGTCGTCGCACGGCCCGGCCACACGGTCTCGGCGGACGAGGTGATCGCGTTCTGCCGGGCGGGGCTGGCGTCGTTCAAGCGCCCGCGCGTGGTCGTCGAGGTGGCCGAGCTTCCCAAGACCGCCACCGGCAAGATCCAGCGGTTCAAGCTCCGGGAACTGGCCGGCACCCCGGCGGCGACGACCGCGGCCGACGTGGCGGAGACCAAGGCCTGACCACATCACGTGTATGATCGCTTCATGTCCAACGTCACACAAGTCGCCTTCCAGCTGAGCGATGAACAGCTTGCGGAGATCGACGAGCTGGTCGCCGCCCGCGAGTTCCGCTCCCGCGCCGAGGCGCTGCGGGCGGCCGTGCTGGCGTTCCTGCGCCAGCGTCGCGAGGAACGTATCGACGCGCAGTTGGAAGCCGGCTATGCGGCGGTCCCCCAAGGCCCGGAGGACGACGCATGGGTCGAGGCGAGCCGTGCGGGCTTGCGGGCGGCCAACCTTGACTGGTAGCCGTCCGCGTCGCGGCGAGATCTGGCTCGCCGAGATCGACAAGGTGCGCCCGGTCGTCGTGATGCACCGCGACTTCGCCGCACGCCGTCTCAACGGCGTCCTCGTCGCCCCGCTGACGACGACGATCCGCGACATCCCCACAGCAGTTCGCTTCGGCCCCGGGGACGGGCTCGATCGTGACTGCATCGCCGCGCTGGACAACCTCAGCCTCGTACGGCAGTCCGAGTTCATCCACCGCATCGGCCGGCTGCCCGACCCACGGATGGACGAGCTGTGCCGCGCCCTGGCCATCGCGGTCGGCTGCGGCTGACGTCCCGGCAGTCGCTCGTGGCCCGCGAGCCCCGGGCGACGGGCCCGCTCCGCACCGAGCGTGCACCCCGTCGCGTCGAGGCGTGACGGAATGCACGCTCGACGCGACACTGACAACCGTGACCGCCGCGCCGGACGAGGCTGCCACCCGACCGCGGTGGCACGAGCGCCTGGGCGTCGCCAGCAACCTGCCGGCC
>JBQTJE010000072.1:0-28946 GCA_052387455.1 Pseudonocardia sp. | reverse complement strand
GGCGACACCTCCATCCCCGACCGCGCCCGCCTCGACAACCACTACATCGACACCTGGACCCCCCTGCTCGACCTCACCATCCTCGCCCGCACCTTCGGCAAGGTCCTGCTCAGCGGCTCCTGACCGGCCCTGCTACCGATCGACCGACGTCCGTTCCCGCGGCGAGACCGGCGCGGAGGCCAACCCGGCCTCCGCGCCGGTCGTCGCGTGCGCGGTCACCCCGGCCGGCCTGGCGTCGATGGCGCAGGTCGCTCGCCACTGCGCGTTCCGCGGAACGCGCGGTGGCACCGACGCACCGCGCCGCGGGCGTGGCGCCGCCACCGGTGCGCAGGCCGAGCGGCCGCGGTGACCAGGCGGACGTCCGCCCCAGCTCGGTGCGGTGGCGGCGGGTCGGCTCAGTACTTGCGCGCCGCCGGCTCGTCGTCGTCGAGCTCGGGGGCGTACGGATCGTCGTCGTCCTCGACGTCGTCGAGCTCGTCCGCGCTCGTCCCGTGATGGATCGTCGTGCCGTTGCCCAGCTCGCGCTGCAAGGCCTCAAGATCCATGGTGGGGGAGCTGTACTTGAGCTCGCGGGCCACCTTGGTCTGCTTCGCCTTGGCTCGTCCGCGCCCCATGGCCGGTCCCCCTTACAACAGGGAAGGGGCGGCCGGAGTGTCGGCGGCCCCTTTCATCTCATCACTGTCCTGTGGACACCGTACCTTGCGGACCCGCGTCAGTGCGATGTGGCACCACCGCTGTGACGAACCCGGCCCGGGGTTCGGCCACGCGGTGCAGGGCGAGCACGGCCCCGATCGCGGCGGCACCGCCCAGGGCGAGCGCCGTGGGCCACCCGGCGACCTGCGCGACGAGGCCGCCGAGCGCCGGGGTGAGCGCCGCGGCGACGTAGTTGGCGGTGTTGGACGTGGCCATCGCCGTGGCCGCCCGCCCGGGTGGCGCCAGCTCGCCCGCGGCGGTGAACACGAGCCCGTTCCAGCTGATCGCGAGCGCGGCGGCCGGGACGAGGACAGCGGCCAGCAGCGGCGCGGGCCCGGGCTGGAGCGCCGCGGCGAGCCCGAACCCGGCGGCGGTGGCGACCGCCACGATCCGCAACGGACCGAGCCGATTGCCCACCCGGTCGGACCACCAGCCGTTGCCGAGCCGCCCGAGCGCGCCGAGCGCCTGGGTGAGCCCGAGCAGCCCGCCCGCGACGGCGAGCGTCAGCCCGCCGGCGAGCAGCACCTCCACCAGCAGCGCCGAGCCCACGAACTGGGGGACGACGAGCAGCGCCCCGGCGAGGCTGAGCCGCAGCAGCCTGCGGTCGCCGAGCACGTCGCGCACCCGACCGCCGGCGCCGGGGCGGGCAGGCGGGTCCGGGGGTTCGCGCACCCACAGTGCGACGGCGAGCGCCGCGATCGCGCACAGTCCGGCGAGGGCGAGGAACACCGCGGGGACGCCGCCCCGAGCCGCGATCGCGGGCAGGGTGAGCGCGGCGAGCCCCGCCCCGAGCGGCACCGACGTCTGGCGCACCGCCATGGCCAGGCCGCGTTGCCGGCCGGGGAACCAGGTGAGCACGGCGCGTCCGCTCGCGGCGTTGACGGCGGCGCCGGACGCCCCGGCGAGGAACAGCAGCACCCCCGTCGTGACCGCCCCGGTGGACCCGGCACCCGCGAGCAGGGCGGCGGCACCGAGCAGCCCGACCGTCATCACCCCGCGCTCGCCGAACCGGTCGGCGGCGCTGCCCCAGAGGATCAGGGTCGTCACGATGCCGACGGAGATCACGCCGATCAGCGCGCCGACGCCGACGAGCCCGAGGCCGTAGTGCGCCCGCAGGGCCGGGGTGACGGCGGCGAGGCCGAGGAAGTGCGCGGCCGTGGCGGCCTGGGCGAGCGTGCCCGCGGCGAGGACGGTCCAGCGGCTGCGCATGGCCTCGCGCACCCGGCGGACGAACGTGCACTCACGCACGCCCGCGGCGGCCTCAGCGCACGCTCGGAGCCGGCGGCCGCGCCGAGAATGCGCTGAGGCCGGCCTGCGGCGGACTGGGTGCACGCTCGCTGCGGACCGGGGGGATCAGCGCAGGCCGCCGCGCAACTGCGCGGCGCGCCCGGGCGGGGGGGCGGCGTCCTCCGGCGGCACCGACGCCGGGTCGATCGACGCGGGTGCGGCCCGCTCGTCGACCCCCGCCACGAGCGCGGCGTCCACCGGCACCGACCGCTTCACGAGCGCCAGCGCCACCGGTCCCAGCTCGTGGTGCTGCACCACGCTGCCCACCCGGCCGACGGTGCGCTCCTCGCGCAGCACCGGGTCGCCGGGGTGGGGCTGGTGCTCGTCGCCCGCGTCGAGGTGCAGCAGCACCAATCGGCGTGGGGGGCGGCCCAGGTTCGCGACCCGGGCCACCGTCTCCTGCCCGCGGTAGCAGCCTTTCTCCAGGTGCACGGCCGTGCCGATCCAGCCGACCTCGTGCGGGATCGTCCGGTCGTCGGTGTCCAGGTGCAGCCGCGGCGCGAGCGACGCCACCCGCAGCGCCTCGAACGCCATCGTCCCCGCCGGCAGAGCACCTGCGCCGGCGAGCCGCGCCCACCACTGCTCCCGGGCCGCACGCGGGACGAGCAGGTCGGCGGCGTCCACCCCCGGCCACGGCATCCGCCGGACGAGGCCGCCGCCGGGCAGCGGCTCGCTCGCGTACGCCCCGACCGGGACGGGCGCGCCCGCGCCGGCCAGGACCGCGGCCGTCTGCGGGCCGACGACGCTGAGCACCGCCCGCTCCTCCGTCGCGTCCCGGGGCTCGACCTTCGACCAGAACACCATCTTGCCCAGGTAGCCGAGGAGCTCGGGCACGTCACCGGGCTCGGTGTCGAGCCACACGGTGCCGTCGACGTGGGCGAGCACCGCGTGGTGCAGCACGCGGCCCTGGAGGTCGAGGACCAGCGCCTCGGTGCCGGCGCCCTCGGGCAGCTCGCTGACGTGCTGGCTGAGCAGCAGGTGCAGCCAGCTCAGCCGGTCCTCGCCGGGCACGGCCAGCACCCCGCGGTGGCCGCGGTCGACCACCCCGGCCGAGCGGGCCATCGCCCGCTGCTCGGCGAGCGGGTCACCGCGGTGCGCAGGGACCGCGGCGTCCAGATCGACGGGGTCGTGGTCGACGGGGTCGTGGTCAGCGGAGTCAGCGGGGTCGGTCACGAAGCCTCCTGGGGTACGGCACCGCGGCAGCTCAGGCACCGGCCCGACAGCGCGACGTGCGAGACGTCCAGCACGAACCCGGACTCCCCGCGCAGCCGCTGCGCCAGGCCGTCCATCAGGTCCGTGGGCGCCTCGGCGACCTCCCCGCAGCTGTGGCACACGAGGTGGACGTGGCGGTGGGTGTCCTGCGAGTAGCTCGGGGCGCCGTGGCCGAGATGGGTGTGGCGGACGAGACCGAGCCGTTCCAGCAGGTCCAGCGTCCGGTACACGGTGGTGATGTTCACGGCAGGCGCGGCGCGCTGGACCTGCACGCAGATCTGCTCCGGGGTGGCGTGGCCCAGCTCACGGACGGCGTCGAGCACCAGCTGGCGCTGCGGCGTCATCCGCAGTCCGCGCCGGTGCAGGGTGTTGCGCAGCGCGTCGCCCGGGTCGGCGCCGGGCTCCTCGTGGTCGAGCGGCGACGCCGACGCGGCCGACGACTCCGTGTGAGCGTCCATCGCGCCGATGGTAGGCCGCTCGGGTCCGCGGCACCGAGGTATCCCTCACCCGGTGGGCGTACGGGACCGCCCGACCGCCACGAGCCCGACCGGCCCGTCGCGCGTATGCTCCGAGAGGGTGAACAGCGGCGCCACGCCGAGGCCGTTGTTGTGATTCGGGGGCGTGTCGTGCTTTGGGGGTACTGAGGGTATGGGCACTCGGGAGGATGTTCGATGACGACAGACGGGGGCGAACGCTTCCTCGGCGCCCCACGGTTCGACGTCGTCCTCCGCGGTTACGACCGCAGGCAGGTCGACGAGCACCTGGCCCGGCTGCAGCGGGTGATCGCCCGCCTGCGTGCCGATCTGGAGGTCGCCCGCAGCCAGCAGCCGCTCGCGGCGCCCACCACGCCCGGCCGCGGGTTCCGCGCACCCACCACGCCTGGCCGGGGCTTCCGCCAGCAGCCCGAGCCGCAGCCCTGGGCCGCGCCGCCGCGTCCCCCGGCGCCCGCACCGGACGTCGTCGGCGGGTTCACCGACCGGATGCAGAGCATCCTGCGTGCCGCCGAGGAGGAAGCCGCCGAGATCCGGCGCAAGGCCCACGCCGAGGCCGCCGGCGACGAGCGATTGCGGGCCCAGGTCGCCGAGCTGGCGAGCCAGCGCGACGCGGTCGTCGCCGAGCTCGACCAGATGCGGGCCCGGGTCGACGGCCGATCCCCCGCCGAACCGGACGCGGAGAGCGCCCGCGCGGGCACCACCGCAGCCCAGACCGCCGCAGCCCAGACCGCCGCGGAGGTCGACGTCGCGGGCGTGCCCGCACCCCCCGCCGGGCCCGCACACCCTCCCGGCACCGGCGCGCCGCTCGCACCGCGCCCGGTCGCCGAGCGCCAGGTACCGGTGCCCCAGCCCGCCCAGCGGCCCGCCGGCGAGCCCCACGTACCGGTGCCCCAGCCCGCCCAGCGGCCCACCGCCGAGGCCCCGGTGCCGGTGCCCACCCAGCATGCCGCTCAGCAGGCCCCGTCCCCCCGGCCCCGCCCGTCGCCCGCGCCCCGCCGTACCGGTGTCCAGCCGGTCGCCGGCGGGCCTGCGGGCCAGCCGCTGCCGGGCGCTGCACTGCCCTCCCCGGGCCCCGGCGCGCCGTTGGAGCGGGCCCCGGCCGCCGCCACCCGATCCGCCGCCGAGCCGGAGCCGGGCCGCGCACCCACCGGAAGCCTGCGGCCCGCGGGCGACACCACCGACGACGACGCGGGGCTGCTCTTCCGCCCGCGTCCGGCACCGTCGGATCCGGACGGGGAGGGCGGCGACGTCGAGCGCACCGTCGCGGTCCCGTCCGTTCGCCCGGCTCCGGCTCCGGAGACCACCCGGGAGCCGGCGGCTGAGGCCGGCGGCGAGGACGCCGCAGAGAAGACCGTCCAGGTGGGTGCGGTGACGTCGTCCACGGCCCGGGACGCGGACGGGCCGGGCGACCCCGCCGACGCCGACTCCGACGCCGGCGCCGACTCCGACCCCGCCGCCGAGGACCCCGCCGCCGAGGCTGCCGCCGCCGAGGACGCCCGGTCCGCCGAGCCCACCGTCATCACCAATGCCGTGCGGCCCGCCGAGCCCGAGCCGGACGCCGAATCCGCCGCCGCGAACGGCCACCAGGGCAGCAACGGCGTCAGCCGCCCGACGTCAGCGTTCCGCTCCAGCTGAGCGGGCGACGCCGCGCGGCACCTACCCCGCGTGCCGGGCGAGCTGGGCCGAGAGGTGCGGCTGGCGCGGCTGCCCCATCATCTCGCGCTCGTCCACGTAGGCCAGCGTGCCCTCGACCACGCCGTAGAGCCGCGTCGAGGACGTCACGTCCTTCGCGCTCGCCGTGCGCACCACCGCGTCCGTGCTGATCTCCCACGAGGTGAGGGTGAGCGCGCGGCCGTAGAAGACCTCGACGATGCCGGTGGCGTGCGCGACGAGCACCTCCAAGGAGCCGTCGGGCTGCGGGCGCCAGAACCCGGTCTCGCGGGCCGCGGGCCGGATGACCGCGCCGTCGGCGTCGAGGAGCCACGCGCGGGCCTCGTAGGACAGGAACGGGCGCCCGTCGTGGGCGAAGACGATCTGCTGGCCGTAGCCGAACGGCCCGTCGATCGTCGGGTAGACCACCTCGCCGGTGCCGCGCCACACCCCGACCAGCGGCAGCAGGGCCGTGCACAGCTCGTGCAGGTCGGGGCCCTCGCGCAGGTTCGCGGTGTCGTCGGGGACGGGGAGGTCGGCGAAGCGCGGGCGGTTGCGCTGCGGCGCCGCGGGATCGGGTTCGAAACCGGCGGCCGGGTTCACGACGGCGCCCCGTCCGCGGCCTCGTCGGCGGGCGGCGTGATCGGCTCCGCGGTGAGCACCGCACGCAGCAGGTAGCCGGTGAAGGCGAGCGTCGCGGCGCTGATGGCGATCAGCACGGCGGTGAAGAACCAGGGCACGGCAGGGCAGCCTAGCCCGCCCTGCCGCCCGGCGGCACACCCGACGGCTCACGCACACCGTCCGGTGGTCGCGCACAGGTTCAGCCCTGTGCGCCGGCACCCGACGGTGTGCGTGAGCGTCGAAGCCAGGTGTCAGGTCACCGAGACTTCGGCGCGGTGCAGGCCCGGGCCCTCGGCGACGAGCACGGTCTGGCCGCTGCCGGCCCGCGACAGCGCTCGCAGCGTCCAGGTGCCCGGCGCGGCGAAGAACCGGAAGTCACCCGACGCCGACGCGACGACCTCGGCGGTGAACTCGCCGGTGCCGTCGAGCAGCCGCACGAACGCCCCGCCGACGGGCTCGCCGCCGGCGAGAACCCGCCCGGTCAGCACGGTCTCCTTCTCCAGGTTCGTGCTCGCCGGCAGGGCTGCGCCCTGGTCCGGCGCGCCGCAGCCCGCGGCGGTCACTTGCCCGACCCCAGCTCGATCGGGACGCCGATGAGCGAGCCGTACTCGGTCCAGCTGCCGTCGTAGTTCTTCACGTCCTGGTGGCCGAGCAGCTCGTGCAGCACCACCCAGGTGTGCGAGGAGCGCTCGCCGATGCGGCAGTAGGCGATGGTGGCCCTGCCGTCGTCGTAGCCCTCGGCGGCGTAGAGCGCGCGCAGGTCGTCGTCGCTGCGGAAGGTGCCGTCCTCGTTGGCCGCCTTGCTCCACGGGATGTTGATCGCCGACGGGATGTGGCCGGGCCGCTGCGACTGCTCCTGCGGCAGGTGCGCCGGAGCGAGGATCTTGCCGGAGAACTCGTCGGGCGAGCGCACGTCGACGAGGTTCTTCGCCCCGATCGCGTCGACGACCTCGTCGCGGAACGCGCGGATCGACAGGTCGGCATCCTGCGCGGTGTACGTCGTCGCCGGCCGGGAGGGCACGTCGGTGGTGAGCGTTCGGCCGTCGAGCTCCCACTTCTTGCGGCCGCCGTCGAGCAGCTTGACGTTCCCGTGCCCGTAGAGCTTGAACTCCCAGTAGGCGTAGGCGGCGAACCAGTTGTTGTTGCCGCCGTAGAGCACCACGAGGTCGTCGTTGCCGATGCCCTTGGCGGAGAGGAGCTCGGCGAACTGCTCCTTGGTCGGGATGTCGCGGCGCACCGCGTCCTGCAGCTCGGTGGTCCAGTTGATCTTCACGGCGCCGGGCAGGTGCCCGCCGTCGTAGGCGGTGGTGTCCTCGTCGACCTCGACGAAGACGATGCCGTCGGTGCCGAGGTTCTTCTCGGCCCAGTCGACGCTGACGAGGACGTCCTCGCGGCTCATGCAGTGGCTCCTTGCTGGTGGCGAACAGGCTGGTGGCGAACAGGGGGGATGACGGGGTGCGGCAGGGCGTGGACCTCGCAGCCCGGGCAGGCTCGGGTGGACACGGGCTCTCCTGACGGGTGGGAGCGGGCCCGGGGCGACCGGGCCGGGCACACGGATCAGGAGAACCGACACAGGCAGCTGCCGACGCGGCACAGGTCGACTGCGCGGCGACGGGTCAGCAGCCAGAACACGGCGCCGACGCTACCCGAGCCTCCCGGCTGCCGGGAGGGCGTTCCCACCGGCCGGACGCGCGACCTCGGCCACGCTCGACGGCGGCGGCCGGTCAGCCGCCCGCGGTCCCCGCGACGCCGCCACCGGCGCCCAGCACCAGGTCCGCGGTCTCCCCGCTGATCTCCAGGGACCCGGTGACCGCCTTCAGCTCGGTGGGCGTGACCGACAGCGGCAGCCGACCCGGGTCGACGCGCACGGTGAACAGGCTGCGCAGCGCCCGCTGGGCGAACGACGGCAGCGACGGCCCGTCCGCGCCGAGGCGGACGTCGCGCGGCACGATCTCGGCCTGCCCGTCGGTGATGCGCAGCACGGCCAGCACCCACACCTCGAACTCCTGGCCGAGCACGGTGGACGTGCCGACCAATCGCGCGGCGGTGTCCGGGTCGACGTCGGCCAGCGACGGGTCGGCGCCGTCGGCGACCGCCTTCTCCAGCGCGTCGGCGTCGACGTTCTCGATCCGCAGCTTGTCGACACCGGGGATCAGCCGCTCCAGGTCGCGCGGCCCGATCCGCACCGTGCCGTCGGCCTCCCCGACCGCGATCGTGCGCGGGCCGGAACCGAGCAGCTGCGACAGGGGCGCGGTGACGTCGCGCAGCTGGGCCCGCACCTCCAGCTCGCGCAGCTGGCCGACACCGATCCGCTGCGCGCTGACGTCCACGCTGCGGTAGTGCCCGGCCGCGGCCTGGGTGAGGAACGGGAAACCGTTGATCCGCACCGCGGGGTCGTCGGCCAGCCCGAGCTGCTCGCGCATCTGGCGCGACACCGCGGACTCGGCGAACGCCGCGGCCCCGAAGTCGGCCGCGACGAGCAGCCCGACGAGCACGAGCAGCGCGATGACCATGCGCTTCATCCGACCTCCGGGCTCCCGACCCGGCGGGGACGGGCCTGTCGTGCGTCGACGGTAGAGCGATGCCGCCCCGCCCGTGTGGCCGGGTCCCGGCCGTGACCTGCACCGCGCTCACCTGCCCGGGCACGGGCGTGCCGGGTAAGCTGTATCGATCCGCGACTCGAACCCTCGGGTATCGGTGAAGAGGAGCCGCCGCATGGAACTCCTTCTGCTGACGAAGGATCCCGATCCGGGCTCGGTGCTCCCGGCGTTGACGTTGCTCCCGCACGGCGTGCGCACCGCCGCGCCCGAGGTGGCGGCGCTGCTGGACGCGGGCCCGCACGACGCGGTCCTGGTCGACGCGCGCACCGACCTGGTGGCCGCACGCAGCCTCTGCCGGTTGCTCGGCAGCACCGGGATGGACGTGCCGGTGATCGCGGTCCTCACCGAGGGCGGCCTGGTGGCCGTGTCCGGCGAGTGGGTCGTCGACGAGATCCTGCTGCCCGGCACCGGCCCCGCCGAGGTCGACGCGCGCCTGCGCCTGCTGCGCGCGCGCCCCGGTGCCGACACCCCCGCCGGCGGCGGCGCGCTGGTGCTCGGCGAACTGGTGATCGACGAGGCCACCTACGCCGCGCGGCTCAAGGGGCGCCTGCTGGAGCTCACGTACAAGGAGTTCGAGCTGCTCAAGTACCTCGCCCAGCACGCCGGGCGGGTGTTCACCCGGGCGCAGCTGCTGCAGGAGGTCTGGGGCTACGACTTCTTCGGCGGCACCCGCACCGTCGACGTGCACGTGCGGCGACTGCGCGCCAAGCTCGGGCCCGAGCACGAGCAGATGATCGGCACCGTGCGCAACGTGGGCTACAAGTTCGTGCGCCCGAGCCGCGGCGGGCTGGGCTCCGCCGCCATCCTCGGCGAGGACGGCGACGACGACCGGGCCGACCCGCCCGGTGACCGGGCTCCGAGGTCCGGGCGGGTCGAGACGCTGCCCGACCGGGCCCACCTCGGGCACCGCGCGCTGACCTGAGCTCGCCGTCGCCCCCCGGACGCGCCCGTCCGCACCGGGTAGGGTCGGCCGGGTGACCGGGCTGGGGTGGCGGGCGGGGCTGGGCGAGACGGAGATCGGCGAGGTCCGGGCCCTGGTCGCCGCGGCCACGGAGATCGACGGCACCGCGCCGCTGTCCGAGCACGTCCTGCTGCACGTGCGCCACGGCGGCGACACCGACGCCGCCCACCTGCTTGCCCGCGACGCCGCGGGCACGCTGGTCGGGTTCGCCCATCTCGACGTCACCGACCCGGTGGCCGGCGGCGCGGGCGAGCTGGTCGTGCACCCCGGGCACCGCCGTCGCGGCGTCGGGACCGCGCTGGTCACGGCCCTGCTGGAGCGCACGTCGACCGCGGGGACGGCGCGCGAGGGGCGGTTGCGGCTGTGGGCGCACGGCGAGCACGCGGGCGCGGTGGCATTGGCCGCGCGGTTCGGGCTCGCGCGGGCCCGGGTGCTGTGGCAGATGCGCCGCAGCCTGCTGGCCCCGCTCCCGGCCGCCGAGCTGCCCGCGGGCGCGGCGCTGCGGCCGTTCGTCGGCGGCGCCGACGAGGCGGAGTTCCTGCGGGTGAACAACGCCGCGTTCGACTGGCACCCCGAGCAGGGCGGTTGGGACGTCGCGCAGGTCAAGCTGCGCGAGGCCGAGCCGTGGTTCGACCCGGCGGGGTTCCTGCTGGCCGTCGACGACGCGGACCGCCTGCTGGGCTTCCACTGGACGAAGGTCCACGGCGGCAGCGACGCCGTCCCCACCCACCCACATCCGCACGAGCCGATCGGTGAGGTCTACGTGCTGGGCGTCGACCCGGCGGCGCGCGGGCGGCGGCTGGGCGCCGCGCTCACCCTGGCCGGGCTGCGGCACCTGCGCGACCGCGGCCTGGGCCAGGTGATGCTCTACGTGGAGGCCGACAACGAGGCCGCCGTGCGTGTCTACCGCGACCTCGGATTCACCCACTGGGACACGGACGTGTCGTACGCCCGCTGACTGCCGTTCACCTGCACGTCGTGCTCGTGCGGAGTCCTGATTGGAGCATTCGTCGCGGTCACGACGAGGTCACGGACGGGTGCACACGGGTGGTTTCGGTCACGACCGGTGACCTGTTCACCTTCCGTTCACCATTTCAGGGGTGCTTGTCCACCCAAGCTGCTTAGCGTCCCGCAGCGAGCGGCCGCCCCGGGCCGCAAGCCCACCACGGGACGACTGACGGAGGAACCAACGGTGCAGACCTTGCGGCACGGCGCACGTGCCCGACGACTCGCCATGGCCGGAATTGCCACCACGGGCGTGCTGCTGCTCGGGGCCTGCGGTGGCCAGGGCGGCGGCTCGGCGCCAGGGGCCGGCGGTGACCAGCTCGCCGGCCAGGTCCGGGCCGACGGCTCGTCCACTGTGGCCCCGCTCACCAGCGCGGCAGCCGAGTTGTTCCGCGCGCAGAGCCCGAACATCAACGTCACGGTCGCCACCTCGGGCACCGGCGGCGGGTTCGAGCAGTTCTGCAGCGGCAACACCGACATCTCCAACGCCTCCCGCCCGATCGCCGACGACGAGATCGCCACCTGCCAGCAGGCCGGGATCGGGTACACCGAGCTCCAGGTCGCCAACGACGCACTCACCGTCGTGGTGAACCAGGCCAACGACTGGGCCACCTGCCTCACCGTGGAGCAGCTCAAGACGATCTGGGGTCCCGAGGCGGAGGGGACCGTCTCGAACTGGAACCAGGTCGACCCGGCGTTCCCGAGCGAGACGATCGGCCTGTTCGGACCGGGCACCGACTCGGGAACCTTCGACTACTTCACCGACGAGATCAACGGTGACGAGGGCGCGTCCCGGACGGACTACTCGGCCTCCGAGGACGACAACGTCCTCGTCCAGGGCGTGACGGGTGCGCGTGGCGCGACCTCGTACTTCGGCTTCACCTACTTCGAGGAGAACGCCGCCCAGCTCAAGGCCGTCCAGATCGACGGCGGCGCGGGCTGTGTCGAGCCGAGCGCGGACAACGTGATCAACGGGACGTACACGCCGCTGGCCCGTCCGCTGTTCGTCTACGTCAACAACGCCTCGTACGCCAAGCCCGAGGTCAAGGCGTTCGTCGACTTCTACGTGGCGCAGATCGACCAGATCGCCGACGCCGCGGAGTACGTGCGCCTGAGCCCCGAGCAGAACGCCAAGCTCAAGGGCGACGTCGGCGCGATCGCCGCCGGCTGACAGCCACGCCGTGTGACCGAGCGCGCCTGGTCGGGGCGCTCGGTCACACGTACCGTCCAGATCGTCGCCCGACGACCGATGGAGAGGTATCGGACGCGTGAGCGCTCCTACGATCAGTGACCGTCTGCCGTCGTCGGCGCCGTCCCTCCGAAGCTCGTCGCCGCGGATCGGCGAACGCATCATCCTGGGGCTGCTGGCCGCGGCGGCCCTGACGTCGGTCGTGATCACGATCGGGATCGTGATCTCCCTGGTGCTACCCGCGCTGAGCTTCTTCCGGGAGATCGGCGTCGTGGAGTTCTTCACCGGAACCCGGTGGACCCCGACCTTCGCGGACCCCAGCTACGGCGTGCTGCCGCTGATCGTCGGGACGCTGTGGACGACCGCGATCGGGCTCGCCGTCGCCGTCCCGCTCGGTCTCGGCGCGGCGATGTACCTGTCGGAGTACGCCAACCAGCGTGTCCGGCGCATCCTCAAGCCGGTGCTGGAGGTGCTGGCCGGCATCCCGTCGGTCGTGCTCGGCTTCTTCGCGCTGAACTTCGTGGCGCCGTCGCTGCTGCGTGGCCTGCTGGGCATCGAGGTCGGCACGTTCAGCGTGCTCGCGGCCGGCGTCGTGCTCGGAATCTTCATCATCCCCACGGTCGCGTCGCTGTCCGAGGATGCGATGTCGGCGGTCCCCGACTCGTTGCGCCAGGGATCGGCGGCACTGGGTGCCAACCGGATGACCACCACGCTTCGGGTGGTCTTTCCGGCAGCCATCTCCGGGATCATCGCCGCGGTCGTCCTCGGGATCTCGCGCGCGGTCGGGGAGACGATGATCCTCGCCATCGCGGCAGGCAACCAGGCACAGATCATCGGCGACCCCCGCCAGGGCGCCCAGACGATGACGGGGTACATCGCCCAGGCCGCGACCGGGGAGAACCCACCCGGGTCGCTGGCGTTCAACACGCTGTTCGCCGTCGGGCTGACGCTGTTCGCCATCACGCTGCTCATCAACGTGATCAGCATCCGGCTGGTGCGACGCTTCAGGGAGGCGTACTGATGTCGACCATCGGCCAGCTGGTCCGACCGGAGCCGCGCAGGCTCGGGCGTGCGCAGGAGAAGGGCGACCGTTCGCCCATCTCGATCGCCTTCCTCATCGGTCTGTGGTTCAGCCTGATCGTCGCGCTGCTGTTCCTCGTCGCGCTCATCGTGACCACGATCCTGGAAGGCGCCGGGCGGCTCGACGCCAACCTGCTGTTCGGCTACACCTCGCAGCTGTTCCCCGAGAACGCCGGCGCCCGGGCCGCGATCCTCGGCACCGTCTGGGTCATCGTCACGACGATCTTCCTCTCGGTGCCGCTCGGGGTCGCGGCGGCCATCTACCTCGAGGAGTTCGGCGACCCCGACAAGTGGTACTTCCGGCTCGTCGAGCTGAACATCCAGAACCTCGCCGCGGTGCCGTCGATCATCTACGGGCTGCTGACGCTGGGTGTCGCCGGGTTCCTCGCCCCGCTGCTGGGACTGCGCAACGTCAACGCGGTGATCTTCGGTGCGATCGCCCTCACGTTGCTGATCCTGCCGGTGATCATCATTGCCACGCGGGAGTCGCTTCGCGCGGTGCCCGCCGAGATCAGGGCGGGCTCGCTGGCGCTGGGAGCGACCCCGTGGCAGACCGTGTGGCGCCAGACCCTCCCGGCGGCCGTACCCGGTATCGCCACCGGCACGATCCTCGCCGTCTCCCGGGCCATCGGGGAAGCCGCTCCGCTGCTCCTGCTCGGCGCGTTCGTGTTCGTGACCTTCGACCCAAACGGCCTGCTGTCCGGCTTCACGACGCTGCCCGTCCAGATCTACAACTGGGTCGGCCAGCCCCAGGCGGAGTTCCGCGAGGTCGCGTCCGCGGCCATCATCGTCCTGCTGATCCTGCTGCTGCTGCTCAACGGGGTAGCGATCCTGATCCGCAACAAGCTCCAGCGTCGCTGGTGACAACGAGGACCCCATGACCGCCAGTCCCACTGCCCGGGAGCAGAACATGAGCGAGCGGACCGTCGAAGCCGGCGAGCAGGTGGTCGAGATCGAGCACCGGGAGCACCGCAGCGTGCCGGATCTTCCCGCCGGGGTGATGGCCTGCGACGACCTCAGCGTCTACTACGGCGACTTCCTGGCCGTGCGCGATGTCGATCTCGTGTTCGGACACAACGAGATCACCGCTCTCATCGGGCCGTCCGGGTGCGGGAAGTCGACGGTCATCCGTTGCCTGAACCGGATGAACGACCTCGTCGGGGGCGCCAGGGTGACCGGCGCGGTGACCTACCACGGCCAGAACATCTACGGCAGCGAGGTCGATCCGATCGAGGTCCGTCGCCGCATCGGCATGGTGTTCCAGAAGCCCAACCCGTTCCCGAAGTCGATCTACGACAACGTGGCCTACGGCCCCAAGGTCACCGGCATGAGGGTCGACAGCATGGACGACGTCGTGGAGCGGGCGCTGCGCGGCGCGGCTCTGTGGGACGAGGTCAAGGACAAGCTGAAGCAGAACGCCTACGGGCTCTCAGGTGGGCAGCAGCAGCGGCTCTGCATCGCCCGCACGATCGCGACCCAGCCGGACGTGATCCTCATGGACGAGCCGTGCTCCGCGCTGGACCCGATCGCGACCTCACGCATCGAGGACCTCATGATGGAGATCCGCAAGGACTTCACGATCATCATCGTCACCCACAACATGCAGCAGGCAGCTCGGGTGTCCGACCGCACCGCGTTCTTCACCGCCCAGGCCGACGACACCACCGGCAACCGCACCGGCCTGCTCGTCGAGTACGACAAGACGGCGACCATCTTCGCGAACCCGTCGGACAAGCGCACCGAGGACTACATCTCCGGCCGCTTCGGCTGACCCGGGTGCGGATCGACGGGCGGCGCATCCGTGACCGGTGCGCCGCCCGTCGCCGGTCCGGTGCTACTCGGGGCAGTGGGGACACTCCTGCCGGTCGGGCAGCAGGTTGCGGGTGTAGAAGGTGCCATCACGCCGCTGCACGCCGAACTCCACGAAGCAGCGGTACGCCTTGCGCACCGAGCAGAAGCCGTCCCGGGGCGACGGCTGGTGACGTGCTCAGTGCCGCCGATGCCGCGCAGGCCAGCGCCGTGATCGCCGCCGTTGCCCAGATCATCGACGGATCAGGTGGCCGGAGGAGTCTCGCCTCGTCGGCTGATCCCGCCTCTCAGCACGTCCTGGCAGGTGGGCCGAGCTTCATGAGGTTCTCGTTGTCCCAACGTGCGTACGAGCGCACCTCGATTCCGCGTCGCGGGCCGGGCGAGGTGCAGTCGATTCCGTAGCCGAGAGTCTTGTCCAAGCTCGCGTAGTCCTGCCGCCCGACCTGCACCTGCTGGACCGTGCAGTTCAACGGGATGCTTTCCGAGCCCTGGACGCAGATCTTCACGAAGCAGCCGGCGGCCCGACCAGGATCGCTGATTCGCACCCCCGGAATGACGACCTGGTGCCCAGGGGTATAGCTTTCGAAGACGATAGGCAACGGCTTGAGCAGCGCGAAGTCACACTGCTCCGCGGCGGACGCGCTGGTCAAACCTATGAGCATCGACGACAGCACCATGGTCGTGGTCGTGGCAATGACGGCGATGCCTCCGCGAAAATGCTTCATGGATTTCCTTCCGGTCGTTTCGGCTCCGAATGCCGGCCCGACCGAGCGTAAAAGACTCCACCGGTATCCGGAAGCGACTTGAGCAAGACATGAGGTTGTCCGGAATGCGCCCTGCGATTCGGTGACTCTCTGATTGATACGGAGCAGGATGAACTCTCTTTCGAGTAAATGTGTCGGCACCTGCTCACCCACCGTGGTCAGGTATGCGGGACGCTGACCCCATGCCCGGCCCCGAGGTCGCCGCGGTCGCGCCCGGTGCACTACCGCGCGCCGGACAGCGCCGCGTGCTGGCGGTGCTGTGCCTCACCGAGCTCGTGAGCTGGGGGATCCTCTACTACGCCTTCCCGGTGCTCGCACCGTCGATCGCGGCGGACACCGGTTGGTCCCCCGCTGCACTCACCGCGGCGTTCTCCGGCGGGCTCGTCGTGTCGGCGGTCGTCGGCGTGCCGGTCGGGCGGGCGCTGGACCGGTGGGGGCCGCGCGGGGTGATGTCGGCCGGGTCGGTGCTCGCGGTCGCGGCCGTGGTCGTCATCGCCCGGGCCGGGTCGTACGCGCAGTTCCTGGCGGGCTGGTTGCTGGCGGGCGTGGCGATGGCCGGAGTGCTGTACCCGCCCGCGTTCGCCGCGCTCACCCGCTGGTGGGGCGCGCGGCAGGTCGCCGCGCTCACCGCGCTCACGCTGGCCGGCGGATTGGCGAGCACCGTGTTCGCCCCGCTCACCGCGGTGGTCGTCGAGGTCTCCGACTGGCGGACGACCTTCCTCGTGCTGGCTGCCGTCCTCGCCGCGCTCACGATCCCGGCGCACCTGCTGGGGCTGCGCGGCGGCTGGCCCCCCGCCGTCCCTGCCCGGCGGGCCACCGCGGCCGACCCGGACCCGCGGCGAATCGCCCGCAGCGGCCGGTTCGTGCTGCTCACGGTGGCGATGACGCTCGCGGCGTTCTCGGTCTACGCGGTGCTGATCAACCTCGTGCCGTTGCTGCTGGAGCGGGGCCTGACGACCACGGCCGCCGCGTGGGCGCTGGGGCTCGGCGGGGCGGGCCAGGTCGTCGCCCGACTGGGCTACGGGCGGCTGGTCGGCTGGACCGGAGTCCGTTCGCGGACCGTGCTCGTTCTCGGGGCGGGGGCGGCGGCCACCGCGCTGCTCGCCGCCGTCCCCGGGCCGGCATCCGTGCTGGTCGCGATCGCGATCCTCGTCGGCGCGACGCGGGGCGTGCACACGCTGCTCCAGGCCACCGCCGTGAGCGACCGCTGGGGCCCGGTGCACTACGGGCGGCTCAACGGGGTGCTCGGGGCGCCCGTGCTCGTCGCCGCCGCGGTCGCACCGTGGATGGGCAGCGCGCTGGCCGGGCTGCTCGGCAGCTACTCGGCGGTCTTCTGGCTGCTCGCGGCCGTGGCCGCGCTGGCGGCACTGCTGGCAGCGCGCTGCTGACCGGCCGGTCGCCGGCGTTCACTCACGGCGGATCAGGTGAGCAGGCCGCGGACCTCGCCGAGCCGCTCGTCGACGACGGAGTACCAGGCCCAGCTGCCACGCTGCTCGCGCCGCAGCAGGCCCGCGTCGGAGAGCACCCGCAGATGGTGGCTGACCGTGGGCTGGGACAGGCGCAGCCCCGGCACCAGGTCGCCGACGCAGACCTCCCCGCCCGGCGCTGCCAGGAGCAGCGAGATCAGCTGCAGCCGGGTGGGGTCGGCCAGCGCCTTGAGCACGTGCCCCAGGCGCTCGGCATCGGCGCGCGCCAGCACCGCCCCGGACAGGGGGGCGCAGCACAGCGGATCGCTGGCGCAGTTCGCGTCGCCGGGTGCCTTCGTCCGGGCTGCGGTCGGTGTGGCCACCACGCCGTCAGACTAGCGGACATCGACCCATATCGATATGGTCATAGACGACTGTCAATGTGTTGAGGGAGTCGGGAGCGTCATGGCGCAGGTGGATGCCGGCACGCGTGGGGTCGTCGCCGGGCTGTCGCGGTTGGACCGGTTCCTGCCGGTGTGGATCCTGGCCGCGATGGTGGTCGGCGTGGTCGCCGGTCGCCTGCTGCCGGGCCTCGGGGCGGCGCTGGACGCGTTCACGGTCGACGGCGTCTCGGTGCCGATCGCGCTGGGGCTGCTGGTGATGATGTACCCGGTACTGGCGAAGGTCCGCTACGACCGGCTCGACTCCGTCACCGCCGACCGGCCGCTGCTGGTCAGCTCGCTGCTGCTGAACTGGGTGCTCGGGCCCGCGCTGATGTTCACGCTCGCCTGGCTGATGCTGCCCGACCTGCCCGAGTACCGCACGGGCCTGATCATCGTCGGGCTCGCCCGCTGCATCGCGATGGTGATCATCTGGAACGACCTGGCGTGCGGCGACCGCGAGGCGGCCGCGGTCCTGGTCGCCCTCAACTCGGTGTTCCAGGTGGTGGCCTTCGCCGGGCTCGGCTGGTTCTACCTGCACGCGCTGCCCGGCTGGCTGGGCCTGCCCCAGGCTGCGCTCGACGTCTCCTCGTGGGAGATCGCGAAGTCCGTGCTGATCTTCCTCGGCATCCCCCTGCTCGCCGGCTACCTCACCCGGCGTTTCGGCGAGCGCGCCCGCGGCCGCGAGTGGTACGAGGACCGGTTCCTGCCCGTGATCGGCCCGTTCGCGCTCTACGGGCTGCTGTTCACGATCGTCGTCCTGTTCGCGTTGCAGGGCGAGGCCATCACCAGCCGACCGCTCGACGTCGCGCGCATCGCCCTGCCGCTGCTCGCCTACTTCGCGATCATGTGGGCCGGGTCGTTCGCCCTCGGCGCGGCGATCGGGCTCGGCTACGAGCGATCCACGACGCTGGCGTTCACCGCCGCCGGCAACAACTTCGAACTCGCGATCGCGGTGGCCATCGCCACCTTCGGCGTCACCAGCGGCCAGGCACTGGCCGGCGTCGTCGGGCCGTTGATCGAGGTGCCCGTGCTCGTCGCGCTCGTCTACGTCGCGCTCGCCGCGCGCAGCCGGTTCGCCGAGCGTCGGCGGCCCTGACGGGACCGGTCCGTCGGCGCTCGACGCAGGTCAGGCACCGACGGCCACGCCCAGCTCGTCGAGCAGCCGCCGCACCCGCCGCTCCACCTCGTCGCGGATCGGGCGAACCGCCTCGACGCCCATGCCCTGCGGGTCGTCGAGCGGCCAGTCCTCGTACCGGTGTCCCGGGTAGACGGGGCAGGCGTCGCCACATCCCATGGTGACCACGACGTCCGCAGCCCGGACGATCTCGTCGGTCCACGGCTTGGGGTACTCGCCGGCGATGTCGATGCCGCGCTCGGCCATCGCCGCGACCGCCGCCGCGTTGATCTGGTCACCCGGCTCCGTACCGCCCGACCAGCCGACCACCCGTTCGCCGCCGAGGTGCTGGAGGAAGCCCAGCGCCATCTGCGACCGGCCCGCGTTGTGGGTGCAGAGGAACAGCACGATCGGTAGCCCGTCGTGGCTCTTCCCCTCCACCTTCGCCATGGCGGTGAGCCGCTGCCTCGCGAACCGCTCGGCCAGCAGCGGCAGGTAGTGCGGCACGGTCGCGCGCGCGGCGAACTGGTCGTAGGACGACATGAGGAAGCGCTCGATCGTCTCCGCGCCGAACTGGTCGCGGAACTGCTCGGACAGCCGCACCGAGGCGCTGCGCAGCGCGAGCTGCTGGTCGATGCTCAGGTCGCCGGGTGTGGTGGTCGTGTCCATCGGGCCCTCCGTGCGTCGGAACCTGGGCGCGACGCGCGAGATGCGGTCGCGGAGATCGAGGACGGCGCGGTCGAACGCCTCGGTCACGGACACGCCGGCGCCCGGGCGGGCCGGGTCGGCGACCGACCAGTGCACCTGACCCGGCCGTTGCTCGTGCGCGCTGTCGCACACGGTGATGACGACGTCGCCGGGCTCGACGACGTCGGCGACGTGTCGCGGGCCGGCAACAGGCAGCGCCACCGCGTGACGGCGGGCCGCCTCGACGGCGCCGGGGTGCACGCGCGGGCCCGGGCGCGTGCCGGCCGAGGTCGCGGGGACGGCGCTCGTACCGTTCCACATTCCCGCCGCGAGCTGGGATCGCGCGGAGTTCTCGGTGCAGACGAAGACCACCCGGGGCGCGAATCGCGCCGGGGCGCGCACGAGGTCGTCGAGCGCGGCGGGCACCAGTCCGAGGTAGGTGCGCCTGCGGTCGCCGGCCGAGCGGGTGCGGCGCACGACCCCCACCTTCTCCAGGGCCGCGACGTGATGGGCGAGCAGGTTGGACGCCACGCCGAGCAGGGCCTGGAGCTCCGACGGCGATCGGTCCCCGAGCGCCAGGGCGTCGGCGACGGCCAGCCGGGCCGGGTCGCCGAGGGCCCGGTGGACCGCGGCCCGGTGGGCGAGAGATCGCTCAGCGTTCATTGACTCAGCGTTCATTGACTCAATATTTGCTGAGCGATTGGGGCGAGGTCAAGGTCAGAGGGCCAGCGACTCCGGCGCCCGCCCGGTCACGGCGTAGACGGTCTGCCGCGCGACCTTCACCGCGTGGTCGGCGAACCGCTCGTAGTAGCGGGCCAGCAACGTGACCTCCACCGCCGCCGCGACACCGTGCGGCCAGCTCGGGTGCATCATCACGCTGAACATGCGCCGGTGCAGGTCGTCCGTCGCGTCGTCCTCCGCGTCGAGCTCCACCGCCAGCAGCACGTTGCGCGAGCGGGCCACCTGCGCCGCCTTCACCCCCAACGCCACCGCGCACCGCCCCATCTCCCGCAACGCCGGCAGCACCTCGACCGGCACCCGGCGACGGTCGGGCCGCGCCGCCTCCGCGACGAGGACGGCGAGCCGGGCCATCCGCACGACGTCGTCGCAGCAGTGGATCGCGGCGACCACGGCGCGCAGGTCGCCCGCCACCGGGCTGTGCAACAGCAGCGCCTCCGAGGCGAGCGTCTCGATGCGCTCGCTCAGCCCGTCCAGGCCCGCGTTCCCGGCGATCACCTGCTCGGCCAGCCGCGGTCGCCCGTCCACCAGCGCGGCGGTGGCGTCACGCATCGCCGCGGACGCCGCCGCGCACATCCCGCCGACCAGCTCGGAGAGCTCGCCCAGCTGGTCGGGCAGGGGCCGGACCGCCACGGCGACCGGCTACACCGTGAGTGGCCCGGGCATGCGGCCCGTCACCACGTAGACGATGCGGCGGGCCACCGCCACCGCATGGTCGGCGTACCGCTCGTAGAACCGCGCGAGCAGCGTGATGTCGACGGCCGGGCCGACGCCGTGGCTCCAGTTCCGGTCCATCAGCACGGTGAACATGTGCCGGTGCAGGTCGTCCATGGCGTCGTCGTCGGACTCCAGTTGCGCGGCCGCGTCGACGTCGCGGGAGCGGATGACGTCGCCTGCCTTCAGTGCCAGCGCCACCCCGACCTTGCCCATCTCCGCGAAGTACGGCGCGACCTCCTGCGGCAGCACCGGGTTGGGGTGGCGCCGCCGCGCCGCCTGCGCCACGTGCAGCGCGAGATCACCCATCCGCTCGACGTCGCCCGCGGCGTGGATCGCGGACACGACCACGCGCAGGTCCGTGGCGACCGGGGCCTGCAGGGCGAGCAGCGCGAACGCCTGCTCCTCGGCGGCCGCGCGGATCTCGTCGATGCGGACGTCGTCGCTGATGACCTGCTCGGCGAGCTGCAGGTCGCCCTCCAGCAGCGAGCGCGTGGCGTGCTCCATCGCCTCGGCGACGCGCGTGCACATCCCCGCCAGGGTGTCGGCCAACTGGTCGAGTTGCGCCTGATACGCGTCACGCATTCCCGAAGCCTAGGTGGTCGGGTCGGTGGAGGCAGCAGCAGTTCGTGAACCGCCGGTGAACGCTGGGTGGACGCGCCCCTCAGCCGCAGCCCGGCTCGACACCGGGCCCCGCAGCGACCGGTCCGTCCGGCGCCACGACGAGGTCGTCGAAGCCGCTGCCCAGCACGACCTCCAGCACGCCGGTCGCGGACGGGTCGGGTGTCGGCGTCGCGCCCGGCAGGCTGGTCACGAGCAGTTCTGCGGCCGCCTCCCGGTCCGGCGAGAACGTCACGACCGTGGCCTCGGCGGCGTCGCGGGCGTTGCCCACCTCGCCGACCTCGAAACCGAACCCGCCGAGCCGCTCGGCGACCCCCTTCGCCAGCCCGTCGCGGCCCGAGGCGTTGAGCACGTCCACGGTGATCCCGACCGGCGACGGTGCCGCGATGTCCACGGTGCGCGGATCGGGCTGCGCCGGCAGCGCGATGTCCTCGCGCACCGCCTTGAACAGCGCGTTCGACTCGGCCTCGCGAAGCTCGGAGTGCCCCCGGCCGTTCGGCGCGTCCGCCACCGGGGCGGCGGCGAAGGTCACCCGGTCGCCGGCGCGGGTGTCGAGCGCCGGGCTGATGCCGAGCACCCGGTCGCGGCCGACACCCTCGCCGAGCGCCGCGCCCGGCAGCGCGTCACCCAGGTCGAGCAGGCGCGGCGGCGCGAGCAGCGTCGAGAACGACAGCGTGCGCGACAGCACTGCACGCAACTGCCGGTGGTCGCGCTCGATGCGCGCGTAGTCGGTGGTCGGCCGCGGCCCCGGCGGGCACGGCGCCACCCCCACCGCGCGCGCCATCGCCGCCACCCCGGCGCGATCCAGCGCGGCGAACCGGGAGATCGCCAGGCCGGTGACCTGCTGGACCACCCGCGTCACGCACCGGGGACCACCCACCTCGAACGCGCTCAGCAACGTCGTGCGCACCTCGGCGGGCACCGTCTGGTCGAGGTAACCGGTGGTCGCCGGATCCCACCGCTCGCACGGCGGCCGGTTGACCTCCAGGTCGGCGGGCAGCGACAGGGCCACGACGCTGTCGGAGTCGCGGGGGACGTGCGCCACCACCACGCTCGCGGTGCCCGGGTCGGGCCGGATCCCCGCCGCCGGCCGGTCGGTGGTCGGGAAGTCGGTGATCGGGAAGTCGGTGGTGAGGACGAGGACGTTCTCGTCCCCCGCCTGCAGCGCCGGGTTGCGGATCGCGGAGGCCTGCGGATCGAGCGCCGGCACCCGCACGACCGCGGCGTCGAGCCAGGAGCGGGCTGCCGCCCCGCCCGCGGTGGCGAGCACGACCAGCACGGCGAGGATCGCCACCGCGGCCCGCAGGACGTTCGGGTTGAAGCCGAGCTCCTCGTATGGGGTGCTCGGCCGGTCGCCGGCCGGGGATGGGTCGGGCCGCTCGTGCGAGCTGGTCCGCCGGTCGCCGGCCGGGGATGGGTCGGGCCGGGCGGTCTGCTCCGGCGACGGTGCGGCGTGGCGGCGGGCGGGAGTGCCGGCGGGATCGGGAGGGGCGCCGTGGCGCCGGGCCCGGCGGGTGGTGGGCGCGGCGGTGGTGGGCGCGGTGGTGGTGGGCGGCGTGGTGGTGGGCGGCGCGGTGGTGGGCGGGGCGGCTGTGGGCGGGGCGGCGGTGGTGGCGGTGGTGGCGGTGGGGCGCTGTCGCGTGCCGGGGTTCGCGGGGCGTCGGGTGGCCGGTGATTCGCCGACCCTCGACGCCCCGGGCGGCGTCGGCGACCGGTCGTTGCGGCGCCGGCTTCCGGACGTCGAGTCCGAGGTGGCGCCGGTGGCCGCGCGCGCCGTCACCGGACGGCTGGGCGTCGCCTGCCCGGTGCGGCGATGGTCGGCAGGCGGGCGCGGCGGGGTCGGGGTGGAGCCGGTGGTCGAACGGCCGGCGCGCCCGTTCGGTGGCCGCGGCGGAACCGGGACACGAACGCCGGTCGGGTTGGCGCGGGTGGGCGGGCGGCCCGGGGTGGCCTGCTCACCGGTGGGTTCCCGCCCTCGGGCGGCAGGGTCACCGGCGGGACGGCCCGGGGTGGCCCGGTCCCCGGTCGGCGTGCGCTCGGCGAGGGTACGCCGGTCGCGGGCGGTGTGGCGATCGCCGGCAGGGAGCCGGTCCGGCGGGGTGGCCGACTCGCGCTGGACCGCGGAGTCACGCGGCCGGGCCGGATTGCGGGGTGCGGCCGGGTCACGCGGCAGCGCAGGGTCACGCGGCAGCGCAGGGTCACAGGGTATGGCCGGGTCACGGGGTATGGCCGGGTCGTCGCCGCGCGTGTATCGCCGATCTGCCGACCCGCGGCTCGTTGCGGCGACCGACTCGGAACCGGTCCGTCGCGGTGAGGTGACGCCGCGTGGCGCCCGCTCGCGCGACTCCCGCTCGCGTCGCTCGCGATCGCGTGGCTCGCGGGCGCGTGGCGTGCCGTCGCGTGGCTCGCGGGCGTCCGCTCGCGCGCCCGCCCGTACCGATCGCCGCCCGCCCGGACCGCCCTCCGGCTGTGGACCGGGAGCGTCGAATCGGGGCGTACCGGCATCCGGGCGTCGAACGCCGTCTCGCGCCGCGGTCGCGGGACCACCGGTGCCGCCCGCCGTCGCAATCCGGCCCGACGCGAGCCCGTGGCCCTCGACCGGCCGCAGAACCGCATGCCGCCGCAGGAGCTCGTCGAAGGCCCGGTCTGCCTCGGGACCACCGGACGCCGGGGCCGGCCCGCCGGCGGGGGAGCGTCGGGCACGCTTCGGGTCGGGCTCCACTCCCACCTCCTCGGACCGTGAACGTCCCCGGATACGTCGAAGGGCGGCACGGTTCGACCCGTCCGCCCCCAGCGCGGGTGGAGCTTACGGACGGCCACGGGCCAGACGGCGGCCGGGTGCCGGGCGGCCGGACGAGCGGTGGGGGGTGGGCGGTCGGCGGCGGACGGTGCCCGAACGCGGGCGTCCCGGGGTGTGCTCGGCGGTGGCCGCGAGCGGCGTCCGGCGGCCGACCATGATCACCAACTGGGGACGCCCGACCGTGCAGGACCCGGCCCACCGTCCCAGACCGGCGATCATGAGCGTCCCACGCGCGCCAGGCCCGCGCCCGCCCGCGCCGGCCCGCGCCCGCCAGCCCGCTCCCGCCCGCGCCCGCCCACGCCGGCCCCGTCGCCCGCCAGCCCGCGCCCGACCACGCCGGCCCCGTCGCCCGACGGCCCGCTCCCGCCCACGCCGGCCCGCACGGCAGCAGCGGCTGGGCTGACACTCCCCATGATCGCCAACTCGGGACGAGTAGCCGTGCCTTACACCGTCGGCCGTCCCCAGCCACCGATCATCGACGAGCGCGCGTCTCCCGCCTCGCCCCGCCCGCCCACGCCGGCAACCGCGCCAGGACTGGCGGCAGCGTCAACCATCCAGCCGTCGCTCATGATCACCATCGGGCGACGCGCCACTGCGCCACGCGCCGCCCGCCGTCCCCAACTGCCGATCATGGAGCCGCGCACGGTGCGCCACACCGCCGTCGCTGGTGGCGCTCCCGCCGCTGGGGCGCTCCCGTCGCCGCTGGCACACCGGCGACGGTCAGCCGCCGGAGTGCTCCAGTTCCGCGCCGAAAGGCACGGACGGGTCGTCCGGGTCGTCGAGCCACCGCTCCGGCAGCACCACCCGGCCCGGCGAGCCCTGCCGCCCGCGGGGGGCGTCGGCGTCGGCGGGGAAGGGCTCGTGCGGGTCGAGAGTGGCGAGCAGCTCGTCCAGCTCGTCGAGGCTGCCGACCAGCCCGAGCCTGCGCCGTACGTCCGGCCCCACCGGGAAACCCTTGAGGTACCAGGCGACGTGCTTGCGGATCTCGCGGATCCCCTTGCCCACGCCCATGTGCCCGCACAGCAGCACGGCGTGACGGCGCAGCGTGGCCGCGACCTGGCCGAGGGTCGGCGGGGTGGGCAACGGGCGACCGGCGAACGCGGCGTCGAGGTCGGCGAACAGCCACGGCCGACCGAGGCAGCCCCGGCCGACCACGACCCCGTCGCAGGCCGTCTTCTGCACCATCGCGAGGGCGTCCGCGGCGCTGAAGATGTCGCCGTTGCCGAGCACGGGCAGCTCGGCCGGCAGTGCGTCGCGCAGGCGGGCGATCGCCGACCAGTCGGCGGTGCCGGAGTAGCGCTGGGCGGCGGTGCGGGCGTGCAGCGCGACGGCCGCGACCCCCGCGTCGGCGGCGATGCGGGCGGCGTCGAGGTAGGTGTGATGGGCGTCGTCGATGCCGATCCGCATCTTGATCGTGACGGGCCGCCCGGCCGCGTTGCCGACCGCGGCCGCGACGATCCGCTCGAACAGGCGCCGCTTGTACGGCAACGCGGCTCCCCCGCCGCGGCGGGTGACCTTGGGGACGGGGCAGCCGAAGTTGAGGTCGACGTGGTCGGCGAGGTCGCGCTCGGCGATCATCCGCACGGCCGCGCCGATCGTCGCCGGGTCGACGCCGTAGAGCTGCATGGACCGGGGCTGCTCGTCCGGCGTGAACTCGATCATGCGGAACGTCAGCGGGTTGCGCTCCACCAGGCCACGCGAAGTGATCATCTCGCAGACGTAGAAGCCGCCGCCCTGCTCGCGGCACAGCCTGCGGAACCCCGGGTTGGTGATGCCGGCCATCGGGGCCAGCACGACCGGGGTGCTGCTCTCGAACGGGCCGATCCGCAGCGGCGCCGTGACGCGGGTGGGGGCACTCACTCCCCCATCATCCCCGCGCCACGGGCAGGTTGGTCGGCCGGCTCAGAAGTCGACGGTCACGCAGGCCGGGCGGGTGCCCGCGGTGCCGGCCTTGCCTGGCTCGCTCGACGTCGGCTTCTCGTGGATGATCACCGCTTCGGCGCGGCGGTCGGCCGGGAACGTCCACGGCACGGTGGCGGTGGCCGTGCCCGCGCCGGCCGCGTCGGTGGTGAAGTCCAGCCAGATCTCGTTCTGCGGGTTGGCGAACGCCGGGTCGACCGACGGCGTCACCGGGTCCTTCATGAACTGGTAGTGCGGGCCCGCGGCCATGCCGTCCATGCCGCACGGGTTGACGTGACCGTGCGCGCCGTAGGGACGGTTGGGGACGAGGCCGGTGACGTTGAGGGTGACCGTCGTCGAGCCGCCCGACTCGCTGGAGGTCACCGCCGCCGTGGCGCCCGCCGGCACCAGCGCCGCGTCGTAGGTGGCCGCGACCCCGCCGGGAGCGGCGAAGGTGGCGTTGACGTTCGCGGCGGTCGGCGTCACCGCAGGGGTGGTGGGGGTGCTGGCGCCGCAGCCGGCCAGGGCGAGGGCGCCCACCAGACCGGTCAGGAGGAGGAGGTGTACGCGCATGGCGCACAGGATCGTCGCCGCCCGTCGCCGACGTCACGCCGGGCCACCCCTTCGGGTGGCGGCGGCGCGCCCGGCGGGCGCCGGACGCCATCGGGTCGGGCCGTACGCTGGTCTGCGCCACCTTCGCGGCGGCGCGGGCCTCTAGCTCAACCGGCAGAGCAGCGGACTTTTAATCCGCGGGTTCGGGGTTCGATCCCCCGGGGGCCCACCGGGTCTGACCAGCTATTACGTCGCTGACCTTAGGGCCGGTTCGATCGTCTGTCAATGACAGTGTCATCGAGTACGATCCTGACGTGCCCAGATCCAGCGGAAGGGGCCGCCGGCAGCGCGGTCACATCCGCCAGCGCGGCGGCTCCTACCAGGTGCTCGTCTACGCCGGCGTCGACCCGCTGACGGGCAAGGACAACTACCTCACCGAGTCGACGCGTGACCCGAAGGAAGCGCAGAAGATCCTCACGCGGTTGCTCTCGCAGGTCGACGAGCAACGCAACGCGCGCACGAAGGCCACGCTCGGCGCAGCGCTGCAGGAGTGGCTCCGTGGCCACGAGGCCGAGGAGAGCACGCTCGACGGCTACCGCGGATACGTCCGGCGGACGATCGAGCCCGCGCTCGGCCACGTGCCGATCGCGAAGGTCACGCCCAAGACGCTGGAGGACCTCTACGCGGACCTCCGGCGCTGCCGGGCCCGCTGCCGGGACGGCGAGCCGACCGTCGACCACCGCACGACCGCCGCCCACGAGTGCCGGACCGTCCGGCACAGGCGCCGCCCGGGCCGCCCCGGCGCCGCGCAGCACGACTGCGCCCAGGCGGGCTGTGTCGTCGTCGAGTGCCCCCCGCACCGGTGTTCGCCGATGTCGGCGTCGTCCATCCGGCAGGTGCACTGGATCCTCAGCGCCCCCCTCGGCGCCGCCGTGCGCTGGGAGTGGATCCGCTCGAACCCGGCCGACGTGGCGAAGAAGCCGCGCCAGCCCACCCCGCAGCCCGAGCCGCCGACGGCCGCGGAAGCAGCGCGGATCATCGAGGCCGCGTGGGCGGGCGGGGATGAGCAGTGGGGCACGCTCGTCTGGCTGGTCATGGTCACCGGGCTGCGCCGCGCCGAGCTGCTGGCGCTGC
Source organism: Pseudonocardia sp. (assembly GCA_052387455.1). Taxonomy (GTDB): domain Bacteria; phylum Actinomycetota; class Actinomycetes; order Mycobacteriales; family Pseudonocardiaceae; genus Pseudonocardia. Next base: position 1,473 of record JBQTJE010000072.1, on the reverse strand, counting down.
GCTGGACCCGGGTCGACTTCGACGCCGGCGTGCTCACGATTCGGCGCAACTACGTGAACGGGATCGAGAAGGACACCAAGACTCACCAGGTGCGCCGGCTCGCCCTCGACCCGGAGACCGTCGCCGTCCTGGCCGAACACCGGCAGCGGTACGTCGAGCGCGTGCGCGCCCTCGGCGAGGAGGCGACGCCCGAGGCGTTCGTCTTCTCGCACCGATCGACCGCGGACCGGCCGATGGATCCGAGCGCCGTGACGCACCGGTACGGCGCGATGTGCAGGAAGCTCGGCATCGACAGCCACCTGCACGCGCTGCGGCACTACTCCGCAACCGAGCTGCTCACCGCCGGCGTCGACCTGCGGACGGTCGCCGGTCGATTGGGTCACGGCGGAGGCGGCGCCACGACGCTCCGCGTGTACGCCGCATGGGTCGGCGAAGCCGACCGCCAAGCAGCAGAAATACTCGGCGGGCGCATACGCCGTCCATGCGATCACCGAGGCTGAATGTTTGCAGCTCGATCGGTCGTTAGCCCGCGAACTATTCCTTGGTTGCCCTGCCGAATGTGCGGAATACAGATTAAGCGTTCACTCGGATGCGGCTACTATATGCGGCCAGCCCGCGTTCACGGTTCCGTTTGCCAGGTGTTTATAGATGCCGAGAGTACTCAGTCGCCCGGTGGAAATATATCCAGTGTTTCGATGGTAAAAGAGCAGCTCCCTGCCCACAGCGACGATGTGGGTCCAGTTCGCGTTAACGGCTCCCGTCGCCAGATGATGGAAGATGCCGCTAGTATCAAGTTGCGCAGTGGCAATTTCCCCATTGTCATCACGGTAGAAGAGCAACTCCCGACCAAGTACGACGATGTGGGTCCAACCCGCGTTGACATTTCCAGTCGCTAGATGATGATAGAAGCCGTCCTCATCCAAACGCCCTGTGGCGATTCTTCCACTATCTCGATTATAGAAGAGCAGTTCTCGTCCTGCAGCGATAATATGAGTCCAGCCTGTGTTGACTGACCCAGCCTCTAGCGGCTTATAGATCCCGACTGAACTAACCTGCCCGGTGGCGGTCTTTCCACTATGGCGATCGTAGAAGAGCAGCTGCCCAGCTGCCGGGCGCCTGCCGCTACAACTACGTTCGTCCAGTTTGGGTCAACAACGTCTGCCTCTAGCTGGTCGAAATTCCCGTTGAAATCAAACTGTGCAGTTGAAATTCTCCCAGTAAACGTCTCGTAGAAGAGTAGCTGCCTGCCCACTGCAGCAACTCTGTTCCAATTCGCACCGAATGTTGAATTTCCCACATGGTGGAAAATTCCATCATCAGCGAGCCGCGATGTGGTGACGTTGCCGCTCTTGATCCCAACCGGTGGAAGCAATTGATCTTGGTGTAGATCGTCGGTGACATGGAGCCGACGAGGAGCACCGGGTGGGCGCGCAGCGCACGATGTTGACTGAGGCCGATCGGGAGGAGATCTCC
>JBQTJE010000071.1:0-2826 GCA_052387455.1 Pseudonocardia sp. | reverse complement strand
ACGCCGACGACCGGGTCTCGCGCAACCCCGTCGTCGCGTTCGGGGAGACGGTCGGCGAGGATCTCGCCCGGCGCGACTTCAGCGTCAACGCGATGGCCGTCGAGCTCACCGGCGAGCGCCGGTTCGTCGATCCGCACGGGGGTCTCGCGGCGCTGGCCGCGGGCCGGCTCGACACCCCGGTGACGCCCGAGGAGTCCTTCGCCGACGACCCGCTGCGAATGCTGCGCGCGGCCCGGTTCGTCGCGCAGCTCGGGCTCACCCCGGCCCCGCGGGTGCTCGCCGCGATGACGGCCATGGCCGGCGAGCTGGCCCGGATCACCCGCGAGCGGGTTCAGGGCGAGCTCACGAAGCTCGTCCTCGGCGCGCACCCGCGGCGCGGCATCGAGCTGATGGTCGACACCGGGATCTGCGAGCACGTGCTTCCCGAGGTGCCCGCCATGCGCCTGGCCATCGACGAGCACATGCAGCACAAGGACGTCTACACGCACTCGCTGGTCGTCATGGAGCAGGCGGTGTCCCGGGAAACCGGCGCGCCGGACCTGGTGCTGCGGCTCGCCGCACTGCTGCACGACATCGGCAAGCCCGACACCCGCCGCCGCGAACCCGACGGGCGGGTGAGCTTCCACCACCACGAGGTCGTCGGCGCGAAGATGACGCGCCGGAGGTTGCGCGAGCTGCGCTACCCCAAGGCGGTCGTCGACGACGTCGCGCAGCTGGTGTTCCTGCACCTGCGGTTCCACGGCTACGGCAAGGGCGAGTGGACGGACTCCGCGGTGCGCCGCTACGTCACCGACGCCGGCCCGCTGCTCGACCGATTGCACCAGCTCGTGCGCTCGGACTGCACCACGCGCAACAAGCGCCGCGCCGCCGCGCTGCAACGCTCCTACGACTCGCTGGTGGAACGGATCGCCGCCCTGCGCGAGCAGGAGGAGCTCGACGCCATCCGCCCCGACCTCGACGGCAACGCGATCATGGCGCTGCTCGGCATCGCGCCCGGCCCGGTCGTGGGCCGGGCCTACCAGCACATGCTCGCGGTGCGGATGGAACGCGGGCCGCTGCCGCCCGCCGACGCCGAGGCGGAGCTGCGGCGCTGGGCCGCGGAGCAGGGCGTGGGCTGATCTGCCGGGCTGCCCTGGTCAGCCTGCGGTGGCCGGCGTGCGGCGCAGCGTGGCGTCGTGCGCCACGAGCCCCAGCAGGTAGATCGCGGCCGCCGAGCCGAGCAGCCACGGTGCCCAACCGTCCGGCGGTGCGAGCAGCGCGGCGGCCGCCACCGCCACGACGTAGCAGACGTTGAACACCGCGTCGTAGAGCGCGAAGACCTGCCCGCGGACGTCGTCGTGCACGTCGCCCTGCACGCCCGCGTCCGCGCACAGCTTGACGACCTGACCCGCGCAACCCAGGACGAACGCCGCGACCAGCACCGCAGGGGCGCTGAGCAGGGCGGCCAGCGCGACCTGGGTGACGATCGCGAGCAGCAGCGCCGCCCGCACCGTGCGCGCCCGGCCCCACCGTCGTGTCAGCCAGGGGGCGAGCAGCGCGGCCGCGCCGAGCCCGGCCGCGGCCATCACGACCACCTCACCGATGCCGGCCAGCCCGGCGCGGATCACGCCCGCGTCGGTGAACGAGTAGCGGAACAGCAGCAACGTCAGCAGGGTCGTGATCCCGAACGAGAGCCGGTGCGCGGCCAGCGCGAGGAAACCGGCGGCGACGGTCGGGGCGGCCGCGGTGGCCCGGGCGCCGACCGCGAGCCCGCGGGCCACGGCCAGCGCCGTGGGGTGCGCGGCCCGCTCCCCGGGGTCGCCCGTGGCGTCCGGACGGTCGGGTCCGAGCAGGCCGCGGCGCAGGCCCAGCGCGAACCCGGCCGCGACCAGCGAGCCGAGCATCGCCACCGACGTCGTGATCGCCGAGCCCGTGTCGCCCGCGCCCGCGAGCTCGCGCAACCCGATCGCGCACCCGGCGCCGCCGGCCGCGAACGCCGCCCCCACCGTGGTGGCCACGACGTTGGCCGCGACCAGCCGGCGCCGGTCCACCACGTGCGGCAGCGCCGCCGACAGCCCCGACAGCGCGAACCGGCTGATCCCGGCCACCGCGAGCGCCCCCAGGTACAGCGGCACGCCCCCCACCCCGGCGGCGACGGTGACCGCCACGACCGCGACGAGCACCGCCCGCAACAGGTTGGCCACCAGCAGCACCTGGCGGCGGTCCCAGCGGTCCAGCAACGCCCCCGCGAACGGCCCGATCACCGAGTACGGCAGCAGCATCACCGCCAGGCCCGCGGCCACGGCCAGCGGATCGGCCTGCCGCTCCGGGTTGAACAGCAGGGCCCCACCGAGCGCGGCCTGGAACATCCCGTCGCCCCACTGCGCGGCGAACCGCACCCCCAGCAGGCGCCGGAACCCCGCCGTCGCGCCGTACCCGGCACGCCACGAGCGGGCCTGCGGGGTCGCCGACGGCGGGCGGGTCGAGACCTCCGTCGGCACCACGGGCACGGCGAGAAGGCTACGCGTCCGGGCGGGTGCGACGATGCACCGCGTGGTGGACGATCGCGGCCCCGGTGTGTCCGACGTGGCACCCGGCATGCTGCTCGTCGCCGCGCCCGGGCTGCTCGACCCGAACTTTCGCCGCACCGTCGTCTACGTCATCGAGCACCGCCCGCGCGGCACCCTCGGGGTGGTGCTGAACCGACCCGGCGAGGTGCCCCTGCGCGACGTGCTGCCCACGTGGGAGCCGCTGTCGACGCGTCCGCGGGCGGTGTTCGTAGGCGGTCCGGTCGAGGCCGAGACGGCGCTGTGCCTCGCGGCGCTGCACGCCGGCCACGACCCCCCC
>JBQTJE010000070.1:0-4835 GCA_052387455.1 Pseudonocardia sp. | reverse complement strand
GCAGCTCCTGGCGGGGCGCCCGGCCGCGGCGCTCGCCGGGTACGAGCGCGTCCGGGCCCGGCTCGCCGACGACCTGGGCACCGACCCCGCCGAGACCACCCGTGCGCTGCACGCCGAGATCCTGCGGGGCGACGCCGGGAGGCCCGAACCGCCCGCGCGGGCGACCCGGCTCGCCGGGCGGGTGGCCGAGCTCGCGCACCTGGACGCGCTGCTGGGCGGAGTGCACTCCGGCGGCGCCGCACTGGTCGAGGTGGTCGGCGAGGCCGGGATCGGCAAGACCGCGCTGGTCACGCACTGGCTGGGGACGATCGCGGAGCAGGCGGTCGTGCTGGCCGGACGCTGCGCCGAGGCCGGAGCCGTCCTGCCCCTGCAGCCGGTGCTCGACGCGCTCGACACCCACCTGCGCGACGCGGGCTCCGCGGCGGCCGCGGCCGTGCTGGGCTCCGATGCGGCGGTCGTCGGGCCGTTGCTCGCGTCGACCGGGGGGCCGGCACCGGCCGCCCCGCTCGGCGCCTCACCCGCGGCGCTCGCCGACCCCGCGACCGGGCAGGCGCTGCTGTTCGCCGCGCTGCTGCGCACCGTCGGCCGCGCCGGGGACGAGCGCCCGGTCGTGCTCGTGGTGGACGACGCCGCGCGTGCCGACCCGGCCACCACGGCCTGGCTGGCGTTCGCCGCCCGGCGCGGCCACCGGTTGCTCGTGGTGACCACCCGCCGCGCGGACGCGGGACCGGGGGCGCTCGTCCTGGGGCCGCTCGACCACGCGGAGGTCGCCGAGCTGGTGGGCGCCGGGCGCGCGGACCACCTGCACGCGCGCAGCGGCGGCAACCCGCTGTTCCTCACCGCACTCGCCGCCGCCGACCCCGACGACCTGCCCGAGACGGTCCGGGCGTCGGTGGACGCCCGCGCCGCCGCGCTGGGGGCGGCGGCGACGACGCTGCGGGTGGCGGCCGTCCTGGGCCGCGAGATCGACCTCGACCTGCTCGCGGCGGTCCTCGACCTGGGGGTGCGCGAGTTGCTGGCGCACCTGGAGCAGGGCGTCGCCGCGCAGCTCGTGGACGACCGGGGCGCCGCGCCCGCCTTCCCGCACGAGCTGGTCCGCGAGGCTCTCGCCGACTCCGCGACGGCCAGCAGGCGGGCGTTCACGCACCGCGAGGCCGCTCGCGCGCTGGCCGCCCGCCCGGGTGTCGACCCGCTGCTGGTCGCCCGGCACGCCCGGCTCGGCGGCGACACGGCGGGTGCGGCCGCGGCGCTCGTCGAGGCGGCGCGGCTCGCCGTCGACCGGCACGACCTGGCGAGCGCGCTCACCCACTGCGACGGCGCCGTGGCGCTCGCCGACGGGCCCGTGCCGCGGGCCGCGCGCGCCCGGGTGCGGCTGCTGCGGCTGGACCTGGACGCGGCCGCGATCGACGTCGACCACTCGCTCGCCGCCCGCGCCGATCCGGCGGACCTGGAGCTGGCGGGGTGGATCGCCTACTACCGCCGCGACTTCGCCACGGCGCTGCACCTCGCCGAGGCGGGCCGCGAGCGGGCGGGCGACCCGGCGATCCGGGCGAGCTGCGCGCTGCTCGTCGGCCGGGTGCGGCACACGAGGGGCGACCTGGAAGCCGCCGACGAGCTGCTCGCCGCCGCGGCAGACGGCCCGGCACCGGTGCGGACCATGGCTCGGGTCTGGCTGGCGTCGCTGCGGTGCCACCAGGGCCGCGCCGCCGAGGCACAGGAGCTGGCGGGACGCGCGCTCGTCGAGCCCGAGCTGGCCCCCCCGTTCGCCGCGGGGCACGCGCTGTTCGCCGCCGGGTACGCGCGCGGCTTGTGCGGCGATCCGCACGGCACGCTGCGGGCCGCCGACCTGCTGGACGCGATGGTCGCCGAGTGGGGCGATCCGGCCGCGCGCTGGGTCGGCATCGCGGCGAACCTGCGTGGCTGGGCGCTGCGCGCGCTGGGCCGGGAGGCCCACGCGCGCGAGTGCAACGCCGTCGCGGTCGCGTTGCCCCCCGGCCCGACGCTCGACGAGCCCCGCGGCGCCGGGGCCCTCGACCTGGCCGACGGCCGCCTCGGCGCCGGGGACCTCGACGGGGCGGCGGCCGAGCTCGCCGGCGCCGGCTGGATCACCTCGTGGGAGGGCTCGATGGCATGGCGGCACCGGCAGCGGCACACGCTGCTGGCGGCCCGGCTGGCGCTGGCCACGGGCGAGGCGCCGGCCGCCGGGGAGGGCGCCTGCGCGGTCCTCGCCGCTGCCGCAGCCCGCGGCGACGCGCGCTACCGGGTGCTCGCGTCGGTGGTCGGGGCCCGGGCCGCGGCCGCGCAGGGGCTGCCCGTCGACCGCGCCGCCCTGCACCAGGTGCTGGTCGGGCTCGACGACGTCGCCGGGCTGGAGGCGTGGTGGGTCACTGCCGAGGCCGCGGCCGCGCTGGACGTCGCCCGGTGGTGGTCGCTGGCCGACCGGCGCGCGGCCGCGCTGGTCGCGGCGGCCGGACCCGACGCGGACTCCGTTCGCCGCGTGGTCGCCACCCGGTTCACCGCACTGGGCCGCCGTTGACCGCGCTCCGGTGGCGGGCGATCGCGCGGCGTGCGACGTCGCCGCCGGCTCGATGCACTCGTCGCTGGTGCTAGAATCACTCACCATGAGTGATGTGCGACGCACCACAATCACGGCATCACGGGAGAACCTGGACACCCTCGCGGCCGAGGCGACGCGGCGAGGAGTGCCCCTGACCGTGGTGGTGGCCGAGGCCGTGGCGGAGAAGGCCGCCGGGATCCGGGCGCGCCGCAGGCCGCGGTTCGGCGTCGCCCGCTCGACCGACGGGCGCTCGGCCGCCGAAGTCACCGCCGAACCCGTCGCCGAGCCTCCGCACTGATGACTCTGATCTGCGACACCGGTCCGCTGCTGGCTGCCCTGGACGCGGCGGACCCCGACCACCGGCGGTGCGCCGCGCTGCTGAGCGAGACCGACGAGGATCTCGTGGTACCTGTGCTGGTGCTCGCCGAGCTCGACTACTGGTGCCACAAGCGGTTGGGTCCGGCGGCGTGGCTGACGTTCCTCGAGGACCTCCTGAACGGCGCGTACCGCCCCGAGGCACCGACGGCCGTCGATCTCTCACGATGTCGGGAGCTGCAGACGACCTATGCCGACCTGCGCCTCGGGGTGGTCGACTCCAGCGTGCTCGCCCTGGCCGAGCGTCTGCGTGAGCCCAAGGTCGCCACGTTGGACCACCGTCATTTCGCCACCGTCCGCCCAGAGCACGTCGGCTCGCTCCGGTTGCTGCCCTGAGTCCGAGCGCCCGCCTGTTCGTCGGCAGCATCGCCGGATGTCACAGCAGCGCCGCGCCCTCCGCCACCCGGTCGCACCACCAGCCCAGCTCGGCGTCCCCGCCCAGCGCCTTCTCCCAGCCGAAGATCACCATCGCGCCGAGCAGGCAGAGCGCCGCCTGCCGCTCGTACCAGTCCAGCGGGTCGCCGGTGTGCCGTTCCAGCGCCGACCGGAAGCCCGCGATCGTGTCCTCCTTCGACACCGGGAGCCGCGCGGCGTTGAGCGCCAGGTACCAGGCCAGCTCGTAGCACGGCGGCGCCTCGCCGGGGTAGGTCCAGTCGATCAGCACCGTGCGCCCGTCGCGGCCGGTGCCGACGTTGCCCAGCTTCCAGTCCCCGTGCACGAACGTCATCGGCGTCGTCGACACGGCCACCACCAGCGGTGACGGGTCGCGGCGGAGCGCGTCGACGACCTCGCGGACGGCCCGCGGCGCCCGCTGCGCGAACCGCTCCCAGCCCTGCGCCGCGATCGGCGGGACGGCGTCGGGCCAGCCGCGCTCGGCCTCGGCGGCCAGGCAGCCCGCGGAGAACCAGCCCCAGCGGGCGGCCAGCGGCACGAGCCCGACGTCGTCGCGCCAGCCCAGCATCCGGGCCGAAAGGGCCGCGAGGTCGTCGAGGTAGCCGTCGTGGACCTCGGGGGTGAGCGTGCCGTCGCCGGGCGGCACGAGCTCGGTTCCGACGTCGCGCATGAGGATCGCCCCGCCCCACCCGTTGCGGCCCAGCCCGGCCGCGACGCCGACGGTCGCGTGGTCGATCCGCTCGGGCAGCACGTCCATCAGCCCGGCGGCCCACACCTGCACCGGGTGGTTGCCGACGTCGCCGGAGAACCGCATGGTCCAGTCCCGGTCGACGTGCACGTGCTTGAGCACGTGCGGCTCGCCACCGATCGTCAGGCGCTCGAAGCCGGACCCGGACTTCGAGTCGGTCGTGAGGAACGGCTCGCGGTGCGTCGCGCCGGCGAGCAGCTCGTCGAGCGACGACGCGACCGGGCGCGGGATCAGGGTGCGCATCTCAGCGAGCATGGCGGGCCTGTTCCATCTGGGCGAGCAGGTCGGCCGGCCAGCGCCCGCCGCACCACACGTGGTCGGTGGCGATGCGCCCGTCGGGGGCCAGGTCGAGCACGTGCACGTGCCGCGCCGCGTGCGGGACCCCGTTCTCGGTCCAGCTCAGCGTGTACTCGACGACCTCACCGGTCGCCGTCGCGCGCCGGCGCAGCTCCTCGACCCGGCCGGGATGGGCGAACCAGCGGCCGTACTCGGCGGTGATCGCGGCCGGCCCCGTGAGCTCGAAGCGCCAGTTCGGGACCACCGCGTCGAGGACGGCGTCGTCGGTGTACAGCTCGGGCCCGACGGCACCGGCGGCGACCGCGACGAGGAAGCCGTCCACCACGGTGGATGTAGAGGTCGATGTGGTCATGGCGGCAGCGTGCCCCCGCGCCCCTGCAGGAACGTAGCAGCCGGACCGCAGCGATCCTGCAGGCCCCGCGGCCGACGGGAGCGTCACTTGCCCGACACACGACGAGGAGAGCC
>JBQTJE010000069.1:0-11263 GCA_052387455.1 Pseudonocardia sp. | reverse complement strand
GTGCGGCCCTCGTCGAGGGCCGCCCGGACATCCAGCGCGCCGGTCGCCGCGCCCGACCCGCCGAGGGCCCGGTGCGCGGCGAGCACGTCCCCCTCCGCGGTGACGACGGTCAGCTCCGGGTGCGCGGCGACCACGTCGCGGGCCGACGCGAGGTCTCCGACCAGGAGCGCGCCGGCCAGCAACCGCCGCAGCGCGCCCGCGACCGCCCCGTCCCCGATCCCCTCGGCCAGCCACCGCCCGCCCCCCGGCCCCGCCCCGCGCGCAGCGCCGACCCCCTCACGCACCCCGTCGGGTGCCGGCGCATCCGACCGGCCATGCGCGCCGGCATCCGGAGGCGTGCGTGAACCGGGGCCGGCCACCAGCAGCGCCGCGCGGCCGGCGTCGGCCGAGCGAAGCTGCGCGAGCGCTGCCGCCGCGGCGGCCGGGGAGTCGACCGCGACGGCACCGGTCAGCTCGCCCAGGACGGCGGCGACACCCGCCCGCGCCCAGGGGGCGACGATCGCCAGCTCCGGCACCGTCCCCAGCACCCCGTCGGTCCGCCGCGCCAGCAGCGCCGCGCTCCCGTCCGGCGGCGCCAGCCCGGCGGCGAGGGCCTCCGCCCGCGCCCGCCAGTGCGCCAGTCGCTGCTCGGCGCCACGTTCCCGCGCGACGAGCTCGGCCACCCGGGCGCGCGCGCCCTCGTGCGACCGCGCCGCACCCGCGCAGCGCTCCTCCAACCCGTCTGCGCCCTCGCCGTCGACGGCGAGCCCCGTGCGGGCGTCCTCCAGCTCACCCTCCGCGGCGGATGTGCGCCCCTGCGCCTCGGCCAGCGCCTCGCTGAGCCGCTCGATCTCCGCGGCCGTGGCCGCTGCGCCGCTGCGCAGCGCCTCCGCCCGCCCGGCCAGGGTCGCGAGCCCGGCGCGGCGGTCGGCGAGCGCCCGCACCGCCGCCCGGTGCGCCCGCTCCGCGGCGGCCAGCACCTTCTCGTGCTCGGCACGTTGCACGAGGATCTCGTCGAGCTGCCCCCGAGCCTCGACGACGGCCGCGACGAGCTGGTCCTCCTGCTCGGCGACGGCCTCGGCCTCGGCCTCCCGCTCGTCGGGGTCGCGCCCGGCGGCCCGCGTCTCGCCGGGATCGGCGAGGTGGCGGGCCCGCTCCTGGGCCAGCCGCACCGTGCCGGCCAATCGCTCGGCCAGCGCCGAGAGGCGATACCAGGTGTCCTGGGCGGCAGCCAGCCGCGGCGCGTCCTGCGCCAGCGCCACGGTGAGCCTCTCCTGCTCCACCCGCGCCACCGACAGCTCGACCTCGACCTCCGCACGGCGGGCGCGGGCCGCGGCCTCGTCGGCTTCCTCGCGCGTCAGCTCGTCGCGCAGGGTGACGATGTCGTCGGCGGCCAGGCGGAGCTGGGCGTCGCGCAGCTCGGACTGGACGGCCTGGGCGCGCCGCGCGATCTCCGCCTGGCGCCCCAGCGGTTTGAGCTGGCGGCGCAGCTCGCCGGTGAGGTCGGTGAGCCGGGTCAGGTTGGCCTGCATCGCGTCGAGCTTGCGCAGCGCGCGTTCCTTGCGCTTGCGGTGCTTGAGGACGCCGGCGGCCTCCTCGATGTAGGCGCGCCGGTCCTCCGGTTTGGACTGCAGGATCGCGTCGAGCTGGCCCTGCCCGACGACGACGTGCATCTCCCGGCCGATGCCCGAGTCGGACAGCAGTTCCTGGATGTCGAGCAACCGGCAGGCCGAGCCGTTGATCTCGTACTCGCCCGCCCCGTCGCGGAACATCCGCCGCGTGACCGAGACCTCGGAGTACTCGATGGGCAACGCGCCGTCGGAGTTGTCGATCGTGAGCGTGACCTCCGCGCGCCCCAGCGGCGCCCGCCCGGACGTCCCGGCGAAGATCACGTCCTCCATCTTGCCGCCGCGCAGCGCCTTGGCGCCCTGCTCGCCCAGCACCCAGCTGATGGCGTCGACGACGTTGGACTTGCCCGACCCGTTCGGGCCGACGACGCAGGTGATGCCCGGTTCCAGGCGCAGCGTCGTGGCCGAGGCGAAGGACTTGAAGCCCTTCAACGTCAGGCTCTTCACATGCACACGCACACGGTATCGAGCGGCCCGTTCACTCGTTGGGAGGACGTGACCCGCCGCGCCGCCCGAGCGTTCCTGCTGGCCGCCGCCGCGGCATCGCTGCTGGTGGCGGGCGTCGCGCAGGCCGCCCCGCCGCTCCCGCTGCCACCGTTGCCGCCGCTGCTGCCGGGCGGCTCGGCGCCGCAGCCGCCCCCGACCGGCGAGCCCGCGCCCGAACCTCGCGGGTCGAGGCCGACCCCACCGGTCGCCACCAGCGACTGGCCCGCGCAGATCGTGTCGCTCACCAACGACGAGCGGGAGGCGGCCGGCTGCGACCCGGTGTACGTCGACCACCGGCTGCGGGCGGCCGCTCAGCGGCACGCCGAGGACATGGCCGACCGGGGCGAGATGAGCCACCTCGGCGGCGACGGCAGCACCTTCGACGAGCGCATCCGCGCCGAGGGTCACCCGCAGCCGGGGGCGGAGAACGTCGCCCGGGGCTACCCGGACGCCGCGACGACCGTGCGCGAATGGATGGCGTCCCCGGGCCACCGGGCCAACATCCTGAACTGCCTGTACGTGACGACCGGGGTCGGGTTCGACCCGCGCGGCAACTTCGTGGCCCAGGAGTTCGGCCACCGCGAGTGACCGGTCAGCTCTCGGTCCCGGCGCCGAGGTCGGCCAGCGGGATCGACAGGCCGGGCAGCGACGGGCTCGCCAGCGCGCCACCGGCACCCAGCTCCTCGACGAGCACGTACTCGGCGGGCGTGGTCGGCTCCGCCGGGTGGCGCAGGACGAGCGCGCTCGGGCCCTGCGGGTCGATCAGCCACAGCTCGCCGACGCCCACCCGCGCGTAGTCGGTGCGCTTGCGGAGGAGGTCGAACGCGCGGGTGCTGTCGGACAGCACCTCGATCGCGAGGTCCGGCGCGCCGGTGAGGTAGGGGTTGCCAAGGGCCGGTCGGCCGCGCCCGGCCCGGTACCACGCCACGTCGGGGCAGTAGCCGCGCCGTGCCGCGATCTGCACCGGCGGCTCCATCGTCACGGTCCCGCGGCCGCTCCCGGCCCGGGTCCAGTTCCAGATCATCGCGCACAGCGCGGCGACGACGTGCTGGTGCAACCAGCTGGGGGGGTTCACCAGGACCAGGTCTCCGTCCACCAGCTCCGCGTGCCGGTACCGCGGGTCGTCGGGCAGCGCGAGGAACTCCTCCCACGTGAGTCCCGAGGTGACCAGGGCGCTGCTCATGGTGCAGAGCATACGGCTCCCGGACCGAACGTCAGGTCGAGCTGCGCGTCGAGCGCGGCGAGCGCCTCGCCGGCGTCGAGGTAGCCGCCGAGCAGGTGCGCGGCGAGCCCGTCGGCGAGCGCCAGCAGGGTGAAAGCCGCCCGCTCCGGGTCGGCGGCGACGCCGGCCAACCGCGCCTGCTCGGCCACGAACTCCCGTAGCTGCGCCATACCGGCGCGCATCCGGTCGCCGATCACCCCCTCGCGCACACCGCCGGCCACGAAGGCGAACAGCGCGAACGCCTCGTCGCGGCGGGCCAGGTCGAGCGGCAGGAGCTGGGACAGGAAGGCCCGACGGCGGCGTGCGGCGGCGGCGGGTCGGGCCCCAGCCGACCTCGTCGCCGACTACGCCGCGCCGCTCGCCGTCGGCACGCTGGGCGAGCTGCTCGGCATCGACATCGCCGACCGGTCCGACTTCGCCACCTGGGCGGCCGATGTCACCGCGGTGTTCGGCGCGAGCAGCCCGCAGGAGATCGCCGACGCGGGCGAGCACCTCTTCACCTTCATCGACCGGTTGATCGCCGACCGGCGGGCCGCGCCGGGACCGGACCTCGTCAGCGCCCTGCTCGCGGCCGAGGACCTGACGGACTCCGACGTCCACACCCTCGTGACCTCGCTGCTCATGGCCGGCTTCGTCCCGCCGGCCCAGGCCCTCCCGCTGGCGGCGCTGCGGCTGCTGCTCGACCCGGCCGCCGCAGATGCCCTGCGGGCCGACCCCGCCCGGCTTCGCGGCGCGGTCGAGGAGTTCCTGCGCGTCGACCCGTCCGGCGCGGGCACGGCGGATCGCCCCATGCGCGCGACGGCCGACATCGACATCGCCGGGCGGACGATCCGACGAGGCGAGATGGTCGTCGCGCCGTTCGGGGCCGCACACCGCGACCCCGAAAGATTCGCCGGCCCGGACCGGTTCGACCCGACCCGCGGCCCGAACCCGCACCTGGCTTTCGCCCCCGGCCCGCATCATTGCCTGGGCGCAGCACTTGCCCGGATGCAGCTCGAGGTCGGGCTGGCGACGCTGCTCGCGCGCCGGCCCTACCTCACCCTGGCGGTCGACGTGGCGGACCTGGAGTGGCGCACGGCCCTACACCGCGATGACCGTCGGGACGATCATCGGCCGGCGGCGGTAGGTCTCGCCCACCCACTTGCCGACGACCCGGCGCACCGACTGGGCGATCCGGTGGGTGTCGGTGATGCCCTCGGTCTCCGTGCGGCTCAGCTCGTCCTCCACCAGTGGCAGCACGGCGTAGAGGGCCTTGGGATCGTCGGAGAACCCGCGTCCGGAGATCGTGGGGCGCGACACCGCGCGCCCGGTGTGCGCGTCGACGGCCACCGTGATCTGGATGAAGCCGCCCTCGCCGAGGACGATCCGGTCGGCCAGCGTCGGCGCCTCGATGTCACCGGTGGCCACGCCGTCGACGTAGGCGCGGCCGACGTCCACCCGTCCGGACAGGCTCGCCCTGCCGTCGACGAGATCGACGACCACCCCGTTCTCGGTGACGACGACGGCGTCGGGGGCGACGCCGGTCTGCACGGCGAGCGCGGCGTTGGCCCGCAGGTGGCGCCATTCCCCGTGCACCGGCATGACGTTGCTCGGCCGCACGGCGTTGTAGAGGAACAGCAGCTCGCCGGCGAAGGCGTGGCCCGAGACGTGCACGTTCGCGTTCCGGTTGTCGATCACCGTGACACCGGCGCGGCGCATGCGGTTGATCATGCCGAACACGGCGTGCTCGTTGCCGGGGATGAGCGAGCTGGACAGCACGACGGTGTCGGTGGCGCGCATCTGGAGCGTGCGGTGCTCCCCGCGGGTGATCCGCGACAGGGCCGCCATCGTCTCGCCCTGGGAACCGGTGAGCACGATGAGCTGCGCGTGGTCGGGGATCGTGTCGAGGTCGTCGAGGCCGGCGAACGTGCCCTCCGGGGCGGTGAGCAGTCCGAGCTGGATCGCGATCTCCATGTTGCGCAGCATGGAGCGGCCCAGCAGGCATACCCGCCGCCCGTGCGCCACCGCACCGTCGACGATCTGCTGCACCCGGTGCACGTTGCTCGCGAAGCACGCCACGAACGCCCGCGCGGGCGCCGCGCCGATCACGGCGGCCAGGCTCGCCCCGAGCGAGGCCTCCGACGGCGAGATACCCGGCGAGTCGGCGTTGGTGGAGTCGCACAGCAGTAGGTCGACACCCTCGTCGCCCAGCCGGGAGAACGCGGGCAGGTCGGTGAGCCGCCCGTCCATCGGGAGCTGGTCGAGCTTGATGTCGCCGGTGTGCACCACGACCCCGGCGGGCGTGCGGATCGCGACGGCGAGGCACTGCGGGATCGAATGGTTCACCGCGACGAACTCACACTCGAACTCTCCCAGCCGCACCCGGTCGCCCTCGTTGACCACGCGCAGGCGGGGGGTCAGCCGGTGCTCCTGGCACTTCGCCGAGACCAGCGCGAGGGTGAACGGCGAGCCGACAACGAGCAGGTCGGGGCGCTGGCGCAGCAGGAACGGCACGGCACCGATGTGGTCCTCGTGACCGTGGGTGAGGACCAGGGCGTCGATCTCGCCGAGCCGGTCGGCGATCGGCCGGAAGTCGGGCAGGATCAGGTCGACGCCGGGCGCGTCCGCGTCGGGGAACAGCACACCGGCATCGACGACGAGCAGCCGCCCGGCGTACTCGAAGACCGTCATGTTGCGGCCGATCTCGCCGATCCCGCCGAGCGCGACCACGCGCAGCGCACCGTCGGGCAACGGCCCGGGCGGCTGGGTCGGCAGATCGGGCGGGACGGACTCGACCGGGACGGGCCGGGACGGGCGGGGACGGCGGTCGGACCGCCGGTCCGGACGGGCGGGACGGGTCACGCAGGGACCTCCGTACGGGCGCGCAGGTCGACGCCGGCCTCGGTGAGGTCGGCGGCGATCGCGGCCATCTGTTCTGTGGTGGGTGGGGGGAGCGGCAGGCGGGTCACCCCGACGTCGAGACCGTGCAGCCGCAGGGCGGCCTTCGCGAACACGGCCCCGCCGACGCGGGCCATCGCACGCAGCACCGGCAGCATCGACGTGTTGAGCTCGCGGGCCCTGGCGACGTCGCCGGACTCGTAGGCGTCGGTCATCGCGCGGATCCGGTCGGCGACGACGTGCCCGATCACGCTCACGTGACCGACCGCGCCGACGGCGAGCCATGGCAGGTTCACCGGGTCGTCGCCGGAGTAGAACGCGAGACCGGTGGCGGCCATGATCTCCGCGCCGTGCCGCAGGTCGCCGCGGGCGTCCTTCACGGCGACGATCCGCGGGTGCTCGGCGAGCCTGCGCAGGGTGTCGGCCTCGATCGGGACGACGCTGCGCGGCGGGATGTCGTAGAGCATCACCGGCAGGGCCGTCGCGTCCGCGATCGTCGTGAAGTGCGCGAGCAGCCCGGCCTGCGGGGGCCGCGAGTAGTACGGCGTGACCAGCAGCAGCCCGTGCGCGCCTGCCTGCTCGGCGGCGCGGGCGAGGTGGGTGCTGTGCGCGGTGTCGTAGGTGCTCGCGCCCGCGACGACCGTGGCCCGCGCCCCCACCGCGCCGACGACGGCCCGCAGCAGCTCGGCCTTCTCCGTGTCGGTGGTGGTCGGTGACTCCCCCGTGGTGCCGTTGACCACCAGGCCGTCGTTGCCGAGATCGACCAGGTGGGTGGCGAGCTGCTCGGCGCGGGCGAGGTCGAGGCGGCCCTCGGCGTCGAACGGCGTGACCATCGCGGTCAGCACCCGGCCGAAGGGGCGCCCCACCTGGCGCGCCGGCGCGGGCTGGGACGCGGGCGGGGTCATGGGGTGACGGTACCCCGGTGCCTCCGCGCCTTCGCGGAGGAGCGATACCTGGGCCCGCTGTCGACACCGTCTTGCATTCCGATCCGGTATGGTGTCGGGATGACAATGCAGATCACCGTACGCCTTCCCGAGGAGCTGGTGGCCTTCGTCGACGCCGAGGTGGCGCGCGGGGCGGTCCGCAGCCGGGCCGAGGCCGTCGCGCGAGCCCTGGCCCGGGAGCGGCGCCGTCAGGCCGGGCTCGCCGACGTCGCCGTCCTGCGCCGGCGCGCAGGCGAGCACGACCTCGACCCGCTCGCGCGGTATGCCGCCGAGCACCCCGTCGACGTCGGCGACTGATGCGGCCCATCCATCTCGCGCGGCTGGACAAGGTTCGCCCGGTGCTGGTCCTGACCCGTGAGGTCGTCCGCCCCTATCTGCGCAACGTCACGGTCGCCCCGATCACGTCGACCGCGCGGGGCCTGTCGACCGAGGTGCCGGTCGGGCCGGCGAACGGCCTGGACCACGACAGCGTGGTCAGCTGCGACAACATCACGACCGTACCGGCCACCGCGCTGCTCAGCCTGATCGGCTACCTGCTGCCCGAACAGGAAGCGCCGCTCGCCGAGGCCGTGCTGGCGGCCTTCGATCTGGGGTGACCGGCAGGGGTGCGGCGGGCGGTCGCGGGTGTCACGCGCGGCGGGCTGTGACCAGCAGGTACTCTGCCGGACACGTGGTGCGGCCCGGCTCGGCCGCGCTGTTCCACCGGGTGAGCAGGTCGACGAAGTCACGGTCCAGCGCGACCACCCGGTCGGGGTCGGCGGCGTTGAACCTGTACACCGCGATCGTCGGGCCGTAGTTGCTCTTCCAGTACTCCCGGAACGAGACCGGGTCGCCCTCGTGGCGCATGACGACGGTGCCGCGCTCGACGCGAAGGTCGGTCACCCGGTCCCCGAACAGGTCCCGGACGTGCTGCTCGTCGCCCCACAGCGGCGGCGGGCTCGCCCCGGGCGGGGGCGGCGGCGCGTAGGGCTTCATCGTGGCGAACAGCTGCCCGATGAACCCCGACGGCGTCCAGTTGACCAGTCCGATCGTGCCGCCGCGGCGGGTCACCCGGACCAGCTCGTCGGCCACCACCTGGTGGCGCGGGGCGAACATGACGCCCACGCTGGACAGCACGACGTCGAACGCGCCGTCGGCGTAGGGCAGCGCCTCCGCGTCAGCCTCGGCCCAGTCCACGGTGACGCCCGCCGCGGCGGCGGCCCGGCGACCGGCGTTGAACAGCTCGGGGGTGAGGTCGGAGGCGATCACGGTCGCGCCGGTCGCGGCGGCCGGGATCGCGGCGTTGCCCGTACCCGCGGCAACGTCGAGCACGCGCTGGCCGGCCCGCACCCCCACGGCCTCGACGAGCGTGGCGCCGAGGGTCGGGATGAGGTCGGTGACGATGGCCGGGTAGTCACCCGACGCCCACAGCGCGCGGTGCTTGGCCTTCAGAGCCTGGTCGGCGGTCCGGTCGATGCTGGTGGTCATGACGGTTCCTCTCGGTGGGTTCCTGCCGATGCCCAGGCTCGCGCGCCGGGTATCGACGGGGCTTCGGTGCGGATGAAAAGTGCTGGTCAGACGCCCTGGAGCTGGATCTGCCCGAACGCGACGGCATGCGGCACGCCGATGGCCGGTCCGGCCATGGCGGTCATCGCGCGCACGAAGCCGTCCGGGTCGAAGTCGCGGCCGAGCCCGTCCAGGTACGCCCCGTGCGCGCGCAGCGAGTCGACGCCGACGGCGCGGTGGTCGGCCTGGTTGACGATCCGCTGCCCGGCAGCCAGCCCGTAGGTCAGCTCGTAGGTGGCGGTGACCAGCACGTCCGGCCGGAACCGCCGGATCTGGCGGGCGATGTCGCGACGCAGGCCGGGGCCGTTCTCGACGACGCCGTCGCGGTGACCGAGGAACGCCACGTCGTCGACCCCGACGACGGCCGCGCTCGCGACCTGCTCCGTGCGCCGTAGCGGCCCGGCCTGCGCCGGGTCGAGCCCGTCGATCCCGGCCTCGCCGTCGGTGACGATCACGTAGGCCACCGAACGGCCGTCACGGGTCCAGCGGGCGACGGCGCTCGCCGCCCCGTACTCCAGGTCGTCGGGATGGGCGACGATCGCCATCGCGCGGTTCCAGTCCTCCGGCACGAGCTGCATCTGTCCGGTCATGCCGGTGCTGACGGCGAACCCCGCCGGCGGACGCAGCGCTGCGTCCGTCGCCCGCGCGCCGCGTCAGCACCGATGACACCGGCAAGGGCCGGGTCACCTGACAGGAGGCCGACCGTGCCCACCACCCGCGTCCAGCTCGCCCTCAACGTCTCCGACGTCGCCGCCGCGACCGACTTCTACGCCCGCCTGTTCGGCGTGCCGCCGCACAAGCAGCGCGCCGACTACGCCAACTTCGTCGTCGAGGACCCGCCGCTGAAACTGGTCCTGATCGAGCGGCCCGACGCCGCGGAGAGCCTCAACCACCTCGGCGTGGAGGCGTCGGCTCCGGCGGACGTGACCGCCGCGCTCGCGCGGTTCCGGGCCGCCGACCTCGACGCGACGCGGGCCGAGCAGGACCTGTGCTGCCACGCCGTGCAGGACAAGGTGTTCGTCACCGCGCCCGACGTGCCGACCGGGATGTGGGAGTACTACGCCGTCACCCAGGACGACCCGGCCAACCCGGAGGGGCAGACGACCTCGGCGTGTGCCGTGCGGTGCGCGGCCGAGGCGTCGGCGTCCGGCGGGACCTGCTGCGGCTGAGGTTCGCCGGTCACGGCGAAGGGGCGGGCGCCCGATGATCGGACGCCCGCTCCTTCGCCGTCCTCGGCCGCTACCCGCCCGCGCAGGCGCAGCCGGCGGGCGGGGTGTACTCCATCGGCACGCCACGGGCGTCGAGGGTGAGCTCGCAGCAGCGACCGAGCAGATCCGCCAGCCGGTGCCGGCCGCGCTGCACCCGCGACTTCATCCCGGAGATCGACACCTGCTCGCGCTCGGCGGCGTCGGCCTGGGTCAGCTCGCCGAGGTCGGTCAGCTCCAGGGCCCGGCGCTGCTCGGACGGCAGCCGGTCGAGCAGCGGCCGCAGGCACCCCGCCAGCTCGCCGAGGACGCCCGGCTCGGCGTCGTCGACCAGCGCGGCGGGCTCCGGCACCTCGTCGGGCAGGGCGCCGTGGCGCGCCCGCTCGCGCTCGATGCGACGGTACTCGTCGATGATCGCGTTGCGCGTGATCCGGTACACCCACCGGGTGAGGTGCTCGGCGTCGTCGACGCGGTCGAGGTTGCGGTGGATCCGCAGCATGATCTCGCCGAGGACGTCCTCGGCCCGGTCCGGGTCCGCGATGCGGCGGCCGACGAAGGACCGCAGCTGGTTGCCGAACTCGCGGTAGACGTGCTCGCTGTCGAGACGCAGGTCGCTCGCGGTGGCGGTCATGACGACTCTCCCAGGGTCGGCGGCAGGCTCGCGACGAGCCTGCCTCCGCTGACGACGGTAACGCCCGGAGGACGCACCACACAGGGCTCGGGCGCCGTGCTCAGGCCACGAGATCGGCGAGGATGTCGTCCATCGTGATGTCCCAGGCGTCGCCGAGAAGCGCGACCACGACGACGGCGTCGTCGTCGCGGCGGGTGCGGCTGAGCGGGAACAGCGACCGGAACAGGCCCAGGGCCGCGGCGTTCTCCGGAAGCACGCGGGCGGTCAACCGGCGGATGCCCACCCCGGCGGCCCGGTCGGCCACGGCCTGGACGAGCCGGCGCCCGACCCCACGGCGGTGCCAGGCGTCGACGACCGCGACGGCGAGCTCGGCCTCGTCGCGCCGGGTCCGGTCGCGCACGGCGCGGGCGACGCCCACGGGGTCCCCGATGTCGTCCTCGGCGACCAGCGCGATGTGGTCGCGCCCGTCGACGTCCAGCAGCGCGCGACGCAGGCCGGCGGTCAGCCGCGGGACGGGGGCGTGGAAGCGCAGGTAGCGGCTGTCCGGCGACAGGCCGGCGAACACGGTGTCGAGCACGGCGGCGTCGTCGCGGCGCAGCTCGCGCAGGACGATCCGGGCCGTGGCGGGTGCGGTGCGGGTGCGGGACATGGCGGTGGTCTCCTGTCGGGTGAGCGACGTGGCCGGCCCGGGCACCGCCCCGCCGGCCCCCGCGCCCTGGGGTGGTGGGGGGCGCCGGCAGAAGAAC
>JBQTJE010000068.1:0-18964 GCA_052387455.1 Pseudonocardia sp. | reverse complement strand
CTCTGGTAGTTCTTGCTCACGGCGGTCCCCTTCCAGGTGCTCTTGGCAGATCACCCGAGTACCTACCCCATGGCAGGTCTCAGGTGGGGGACCGCCACCCAAGTTCCACGAGAGCCGGGACAACCTCCCGGCTTCGGGGTGTTCTTCGCCGCGCTGGCCCTCTGGGCGCAGCCGCGTGACGCGGGCTGGGGCGTGCCGATCGGGCTGCTGGCGTTCGGCGTCGCGTTCGGCTCGCTGGCCTACCTGCTCGACTCGGGGCTGGCGGAGACCACGCTGTTCGAGGTCGACGCGCGCGGGCCGGCGGGAGTGCAGGAGTTCCGCGTGGACGTCGAGCACCCGGGCGTGGAGCACGAGCTGCTCGTCGCGCCGCGGATCGACGAGCTCGCCGACGTCCCCGGCCCGGTCGACCTGGACATCCGGGTCGCCGCGGCGGACGGCACGTCGCTGCTCGCGACGCCGTTGCTGCTCGGGGTCGACTGCGCGAGCCGGGAGTACTTCTGCGGCTGGGAGAGCTGGTACGGCACGTTCACGCCGCGGGCGGCGGGCGCGCATGTGCTGCGGGTCGAGGTTCGCACGCCCGACGTCGACGTGGTGCACCTGCGGGTGGAGGACCCGGAGAAGACCGACGGGGTGCGCGCGCCCGGCTACTGACCGATGCTGCGCATGATCATTCGGCGCGGGTGAGCCGCCACCGCGCGAGGTGCTCGTAGCCGCGGACCTTCAGCGGCCGCAGCGGCCGCACCGTGAACGCCGGGTGGTCGCCGAGCTCCGCGGCCACCGCGCGGTCGACGAGCACGCGCCCGGGCCTGGTCCGCGCGGTGAGCCGCGCGGCGATGTTGACCGGCTCGCCGTAGACGTCGCCGAAGCGCACGAGAACGGGACCGGCGGCCAGCGCGACCCGCAGCTCGGGCAGGGCCGGCTCGGGCAGCACGCGCTCCTGCAGCTCCAGCGCGATGGCGGCGGCGTCGGCCGCGGTGTCGGCGACGAACATCACCTCGTCGCCGATGGTCTTCACGATCCGTCCGCGGCCCCCGGCCACCACCTCGGCGCTGACCGAGAAGAACCGTTCCAGCACCTCGCCCAGCTCGTCGGTCGAGCGCCGCCGCGTCGCCTTCGTGAAGCCGACCATGTCGGCGAACCCGACGACGAGCCGGGAGGTCCCGGCCGCGTTGTCGTTCGCTCCGGTGTCGTCGAGCCGGTTGTCGTTCATCGCCTCGGCGACGAGCCGCCTGCGCATCGTGGACGCGAGATGGCGACGCCACACGTAGGTCTGCAGCTGCTCCATCGCGGGCAGCGCCTCGGCGGTGATCTGCGCGGCCCGGTCGGCGCGCCCGTCCTCGGGCAGCGCCTCGATCACCCGCACGAGCATCCCGATCTGCCACTCCGCGAGGCTCGACATGGACTGCGCGACGGCTCGGGCGACCGCCTCGCGGACGTCGACGGGCAGCATCCCGACCTCGGTCAGCCGCGCCATCAATCGTGCGGCCTCGACGTCGCGCTCGGTGAACGCGATCTCGTCATCGGGCAATGCGGCGAATCCCAGGGAGAGCCACAGCCGCCCGCTCTCGGTGTCCGCCATGCCGGCGCGTTCGAGCAGCTCCGGGCGGGTGTAGCGGCGCGGCGCGCCGAGCACCGCGGTCTCCAGCGCGTCGGGCAGCGACACCGGCGAGGCGGCGTCGGCGTCCTCACCGAGGCGGCGGGCCAGGTGCGCGAGCCAGTCCGCCGGCCGGTTCGGCACCGGCGGGCAGCTCAGGTGGTGTGGACGATGAGCACGTCCACACCGGCGCGGCGGGCCACCTCGGACGGCACCGAGCCGAGGATCCGCCCGCTGAGCGTGTTGAGCCCCCGGTTGCCGACGACGAGCAGGTCGGCGCCCGCGTCGGTGGCGGCCTGACGCAGCACGTCGACCGGCGCGCCGTCGGCGGCTATCTTGCGGATCGTCGCCACCCCGGCCTTGACGGCGCGGTCCTCTGCGGCCCGCAGCGTCTCGTCGGCGGGGGTCGAGCCGTGCACGAGGAACGCCTCGTCCTTGAGGACGTCGTCCATCCCGGCGGTGTCCTCGCGGCTGGCGGGGGTGTAGGCGCAGACGATCACGAGCTCGGCGCCGCTGTCGGCAGCCACCGCGGCGGCCCGGTCGACCGCGGCGAACGAGGTGGGCGAGCCGTCGGTCCCGACGACGATCGAGCGGTAGGCGCTCATGGGTTCCTCCAGGATGCGGTGGGTCGGCCGCGGCGACGACGCCGGGGGAGTAGCGGCCACGTGACGGTGCGTGCATGATTTTGGGTGCATGTTACTGCCGGTAGCCCGAGGGCCCGGCGTCCGGCAGCCCTGAATCACCTGGTCGGGACCGGCCGGAGCTCAGCTGCCGGTGTTGCGGCGCAACGCGGGGAGCACCGCCGGGCCGACCAGCCTGCGCCGCAGCGGCCAGTCGGCGCGGCGGTAGAGCGCCGCCATCGCGACGGCCAGGCCGGGCAGGTCGGCGCGCCCGGTGAGGTAGGCCCAGCGGTGCCGCTCGGGCAGATCGAAGAACACCGCGAAGAACCCCGGCACCTGTTCGGGCGGCATCCGCAGCAGCGCCTCCAGACCGACGTGGCGAAGCGCGTGCACCACCCGGGCTGCCGGCGGCCAGAGCACGCGACGCGCTGCGGCGACGGCGTCGGTGGGCGAACCGGCGTGGGCGGCGAGCGCGCGGGCGAGCGCGGGCGCCAGGCGCAGCGACGCCGCGACGCTGAACCCGGTGGCCGGGTGCACGAACGGGGCGGCGGCACCGAAGCCCAGGCCGGGGTGGCGGGGCGGGTCGACGGGGAAGTGCACGCGGTCCTCGTCCGCGTCGGCCGGGGGCACGATCCCGTGCCTGGCCAGTCGCGCGAGCAATCGGCGGCGTAGCACCGGCAGCGGCAGTCCGGGGCGCCGCGCCAGCGACGTCTCCTCCAGCAACACCCGCCCGCCACCCAGCGGGATGGCGTAGAGGAACGTGGGCCAGCCCGGCTCGCCGTGGTCGCGGCGCCAGTCCATGAACAGTGCCTCGCCGGGCGCGACCAGCGGCGTGGCGACGGCCTCGTCGACGACCAGGCCGACCGCGGTCTGCTCCGCGGGGAGCCGCCCGGGGCGGTGCGCGGACAGCGGCTGCCACCGCCCGCCCGCGTCGACGACGACCCGCGCGGACGCGGAGGCGGCGCCGGCCAGCGCGACGCACGCGGTGCCGTGATCACCGTTGCGGGACGCCGGGCCGCCCTGGGCGCGCCCGCCCGTCCACGACCGCCGATCACCGCCCCGGGCGCGGTCGCGCGTCCCCCGACGTCGATCATCGCCGTCGACCGGCAGCGCCCGGCCCGCCCGCACCCGCACCCCCGCCGCGGCCATCTCGTCGTCCAGGTGGGCGCGCAGCGCCGGGACGTCGAGCACGGCGTACTCCCAGCCCAGGTCGTGCTCGCCGGTGGTGATCGCGCGCCCGCGCGCCCGCGCCGCGACGACCCGTTCGGGCAGGTCGGCCGGCAGGTCGGCCGACCATGCGCCGTAGAGCGCCCGCCACGGCTGGTCGGGCGCCGGGTCGAGCAGCGTGGTGCGCAGCCCGCACCGGGCGGTCGCGGCGGCCAGCGCCCGGCCGGCCGGCCCGCCACCGACCACCAGGACGTCGTCGGTCGCGCTGGCGGTCACGGGCCAGTTCTACCCTGTGTGCCATGACCGAGGAGACGTTCGGTCCCTACCGGTTGCAGGGCCTGCTGGGCCGCGGCGGGATGGGAGAGGTGCACCGGGCGTTCGACACCGGGCACCAGCGGGTCGTGGCGCTCAAGCTCCTGCCCGAGCACCTCGGTGCCGATCCCGAGTTCCGCGCCCGGTTCCGCCGCGAGGCGCAGATCGCGGCGACCCTGCGCGACCCGCACGTCGTCCCGATCCACGCCTACGGCGAGGTCGACGGGCGGCTGTTCCTCGACATGCGCCTGGTGGACGGCGAGGACCTCGGCCGGGTCGTCGCCCGCGACGGCGCGCTGCCGCCCGCGCGGGCGGTGGCGATCGTCGAGCAGGTCGCCTCGGCGCTGGACGCCGCGCACGCCGACGGGCTCGTGCACCGCGACGTCAAGCCGTCCAACGTCCTGCTCGCCGCGGGCCGCAGGGACTTCGCCTACCTCGTCGACTTCGGGATCGCCCGGCCCGCCGAGACGAGCACGGGGTCGGCGCTGACCGGCTCGGGGACCACTGTCGGCACGCTGGACTACATGGCCCCGGAGCGGATCGCGGGCGGGCCGGTGGACCGCCGCGTCGACGTCTACTCCCTCGCGTGCGTGCTGCACGAGCTGCTCACCGGGAGCCGTCCCTTCCCGGTCACCGAGGTGGTGGCCCTGCTGCATGCGCACCTGCACGTGCCGCCGCCCGCGCCGTCACGGCACCGGCCCGGCCTGGCGCCGTTCGACCCGGTGGTGGCCCGCGGGATGGCGAAGGACCCGGCGCAGCGTTACCCCACGGCGGGCGCGCTGGCGGCGGCGGCCGCCCACGCCCTGACCATCGCGCCTGTGCCGCCGACGGTGCAGCACGTGCCCGCCCCGCCACGACCGGTGCCGCCGCCCGCCCGGCGGCGCGCCGCGGCCTGGCTGGCCGTCCCCGTGGTGGCCGCGGTCGTCGTGGTCGGCGGCGTCGCGGCGGCCACGCAGGTGCTGGTGGCACCCGCGGCCCCGGCACCGGTTGCCGCCGGCGCGTCCCTGGCCACGCTGGAGGCGGTCGAGCCGGTGGTGCTGCCCGCGCCGCCCTTCGACGAGCAGCCGCCCGCCCAGCCGGCGCGGCCCGGCGGCCCGGCACTCACGGTCGTGTCCTCCGCGCCCAACGAGATCACCGACACCGACGCGTGGTTTCGCGACAACCAGCTCGCCGTGCCGCGCACGGCCGCCGACCAGGCGTCCGCCGATGTCCCGCGGAGCTACCGGGGCAACCGGCTGGCTGAGGTGATCGAGCAGCCCGAGGCGACGTTCCTGCTCTACGGCCGCCCGCCCGCAGCCGGCGCCCAGGGCGACCCCGCGCCCGTGCCCACCGTGCTCGTCGCGCTCGACCCGGCCACCCGGCAACCGTCCTACGCGCTGGATCTCACCGCCTACGCCCGCGCGCCGCGGGCCCTCGCGGGCGACGAGGAGTTCGTCGACCAGCAGGTGCGGTGGGCCCGCCAGGTCGGCGACGTCCTCTACGTGTCGCACGGCCACTACACCTACGCCCGCTCGTCCTACGGGGCCAACGCCTACGTGACCGCGATCCGGGTGCCGGACGGGCGCGTCCTGTGGCACAGCGCGCCGCTGGTGTCCAACGCGCTCACCTTCGAGGTCGCCGGCGAGCACCTGGTCACCGGCTACGGCTTCACCGAGGAGGACGACCACCTCTATGCGCTCGACCGGGCCACGGGTGCGGTCGAGCGCAGCGTCGCGCTGGCGTCGGGCCCGGAGTACCTGGTGCGCAGGGGCGATCTGCTCCATGTCCGCTGCTACAGCACCGACTACGTGTTCGCGCTCGACGGGTCGGGGTGACCGCCGGCCCGCGCAACGATCGCCCACACGCGCATCGCCCGGCTGTCGCTGACGACCGTGGCGAGGCGGCGCCCGTCCGGGCTGAACGCCACGTCGTCCACGACGGCGTCGCCGTCGGTGAAGCACGCCACCTCGGCGCCCGTCGCAACCTCGACGACGCGTGTCCGGCCGATCCCACCGAGGGCGAGCAGCCGCCCGTCCGGGCTGAACGCCACCGAGAACCCGTATCCGTGCCGGGACACCGCACGGCCGGTGGAGCCGTCCAGGATCCGCGCGTCGACCCCACCGACGGCGATCAGGCGTCCGTCGGGGCTGAACGCGGCGTCGTGGCCGACGTCGAAGGGGCCGGCGGCGAGGACCGGGGCGCCGCTGCGGGCGTCCCACACGCGGACGGACCCGCCCTCGCTGCCGGAGACGATCCGCTCACCGTCCGGGCTGAACCCCACGCTCCAGGCGGGCTTGTCGTGGGTCACCCGCAGGGTCTCGGCACCGGTGCGCGCGTCCCAGACGCGCACGGTGCGGTCGCCTGCCGCGCTCGCCAGGCGGATGCCGTCCGGGCTGAAGACCACCGACCGGACGTACCCGAGCACCGACAGGTGCACGAGGGTGTGCAGGACCCGCCGCTCCCGCCACCGCCAGACCCGGACCGTGTGGTCGGCGCCCGCCGTGGCGATCAGCTCGCTGTCCGGGCTGACGGCGACGCCCCAGATCGGGCCGTGCAAGGTGCCACCGTGGGTGAGCCGGCCGATCTCGTTCCCGCCGGACGCGTCGAGGATGCGCGCGGTCCGCCCGCTGCCCAGGACGATCAGGTTCCCGTCCGGAGTGAACGCCACGCTCGAGGTCGGCTCGTCCCCGCCCCGCCAGGTCAGCTCGAGACCGGGGCTCGCCGGCTCGGGTTCCCAGCCGATCCAGGCTCGCCGCGGCCGGGACAGGTCGACCACGAGCCGGTGGACCGGGACGTCGGCGGCGGGTGCGAAGGCCAGCCGGACCCGCCGGTACTCGGGCACCTGGCGGGCGACGCGGTGCAGGCGCATGAGCTCGCGCCCCGCCGCCGTCGTCGTCTCCGCGATGGCGATGTGGGACAGGAACGGCCGGCGCCGGGTCGCCCCGCCGTCCGGGGCGGCGAGCATGCCCTCCCAGGCCCACCGGCGGACGTGGTCACGATGGGCCGCGAGCCCGCGACGCCCGCTCAGGCCGCGCCACAGCTGCCCGGCGCCCTCGGCCGGGTCGGGCTCGGCCGCCAGGTCCGGCATGAAATCCGCGGGCGGCATCGTCCGGGCCGCCTCACCGCGCTCGTACTTCTCCCGCAGCCAGCGCTCGGCGCCTGCCGGATCCTCCTTGCGCGACGTCGCGACGAGCGACCAGAAGTCGCCGTCCACCCAGGCGCGGGCGGCGGCGGCGCGGGAGTTCAGCAGCGCGGTCACCGCGGGAACCGCGGCTGCGACGGCGGCGCACTGGGCCCGGTGCGCCCGGGTCGCCCGGCGCGCGGCGTGCTCCCGATCGCCGAGCATCCCGTCGACGAGTGCCAGGTTGACCGCGACCGTCGCCCACTGCGGGGTCTCCTCGGGCTCCAGGCTGAGGGCGTCGAGCAGGGAGTCCCTGGCGGCGAGGAGTTTGCCGCGGCGCGCGGGTTCGTCGCGCGCGTGCGCGGCCTCGTCGATCAGCTCCCCGGCCTTGCGCCATGGCTGGTTGAGCAGCTTCTGGACGTCCTGGCGGATCCCGCGGAGCAGCGCGAGCTGCTCGGCCTGCACTCCTGCGAGGTCCTTGACCAGCTCGGTCGCGACCGACTCGGCGGCCTTGGAGGCGATCGCCGTGGCGAGGGTCTCGATGAGCGGCATGGCGGTCCCGGAATCGACGAACCGGCGGCTGCGGCCAGTGTGGCATCCGCGGGGCCGCGGGCAACCGGAATGTGGCCGCCGGGCGCAGTACCGTCACCGCCGTGGCCCGCGTACGGGAGTTCGCCGGCGGGGGCCGGGCCGTCGAGGTGGCGCCCGAGCGGCTCGCCGGCTGGATGGAGCGCTTCGGGGCGCGCCACGGCGGGATCACCGGCACCGCCGTGGCGCCCGCCGAGGTCGTCCTCACCGGCGCCGACGGGGCCACGGCGACGGTCACGGTGCCCTTCGGCGGCCTGCCGGTCGGCGCGGCGGGGCTCGAGGCCCTGCACGCGCACCTCGCCGTCCCGCGCCGGACCGGGCTGGTGCTCGTCCGGCTCGGCGGCTACAGCGTGGGCGTCGCGGTCGGTGGGACGGTGGAGCTGTCCTCGACCGGTGCCCGGCAGGTGCACGGGCGCAACCGCAAGGGCGGCTCGTCGTCGGGCCGGTTCGCCCGCCGTCGCGAGGGCCAGGTGCGCGTGGCGCTCGACGCGGCCGCCGACACCGTGGCGCGCGTGCTGCTCCCCGAGCGCCTCGACGCGCTGGTCCTCGGCGGTGACGCCACCGCGCTCGACGCGCTGCGCGCCGACCGCAGGCTCACCACACTGCTCGCCCGCGCCGAGCCCCGGGTGCTCGACGTCCCCGAACCGCGTCGCGCGGTGCTCGACGACGCCGCCCGCCGGGCGCTGGCGGTCGAGGTGGTGGTCCGCACACCGTGAGTGGGCGCGGCCACCCGCACGGCCAGCCGCCATACGGAATCAGCCCAGGCCGCCGGTCGCGAGCATCCCGCCGTCGACGCGGACGGTCTCGCCGGTGATCCACCCGGCGGCGTCGGACACCAGGAACGCGACGGCCGCCGCGACGTCGGAGGGCACGCCGAGCCGCTTCATCGGGTAGGACCGCGCCACCTGCTCCTCGCCGTGCGAGTAGAGCGCCGTGGCGAAGGTCGTCTTCACCACCGCAGGGGCGACCGCGTTGACCCGGATCGACGGCCCGAGCTGCCAGGCGAGCTCTTCGGTGAGCCGGATGAGGGCCGCCTTCGACGCGCCGTACGCGGCGATCACGCCGGTGGAGCGCAGCCCGGCCACGGACGCCACGTTGACGACCGTGCCACCGTGCGCGCCCATCCAGGCCTTGTGCGCGAGCTGCACGAACCCGAGCGCGGCGACGACGTTGATGTCGAAGATCTTGCGGACGGCGTCGAGGTCGGCCTCGACGAGCGGGCCGTACTGCGGGTTGACCCCGGTGTTGTTGACGAGGATCCCGAGGCCGCCGAACCGCTCGACCGTGCGCCCGACCGCCTCCTCGCGCGCGTCCGCGGATCCGGCGTTGCCGGCCACCGCCAGGACGCGGTCGGCGTCCCCGCCCGCGGGGCCGGCCACGAGCTCGGCGGCGGCGGCGGCGAGCTCGTCGGGCTTGCGCGCGGTGATCGTCACCGAGGCGCCGCGGCGGAGCAGCTCGGCGGCGACGGCGTGCCCGATGCCCCGGCTGGCGCCGGTGACGAGGGCGGCGCGCCCGGTGAGGTCGGTGCTGGCGGCGGTGACGTCGGTCATGGGCCCGACCCTACTTCGACGCCTCCGGCGCGGCCGCCGGTAGCCTGGTCCCGTGATCCGGCGACGCATGACCGTCGCGAGCGCAGCCTGACGGCGGCGCGTACGACCGTGGGTTGCGTTCACGGCGATCACCCGATGACCACCGCTACCGGATCCTGGAGCTTTCGTGATCACCGCCACCGACCTGGAGCTGCGTGCCGGGTCCCGGATCCTGCTGTCCGGGGCGACCCTGCGCGTGCAGGCCGGGGACCGGATCGGCCTGGTCGGGCGCAACGGCGCCGGGAAGACCACGTCGATGCGGGTGCTGGCGGGGGAGGGCGAGCCCTACGCGGGCCTCGTCGGCGCCAACTCGCCGGTCGGCTACCTGCCGCAGGACCCGCGTGAGGGCGACCTCGACGTCACCGCCAAGGACCGGGTGCTGTCCGCCCGCGGGCTCGACGAGCTGCTGCGGAGGATGGAGAAGGCGCAGTCGGCGATGTCCGAGCTGGTCGACGGTGCGCAGAACGACCGTGCGGTGCGCGAGTACGGCCGGATCGAGGAGCGGTTCTCCGCGCTCGGCGGATACGCCGCGGAGAGTGACGCCGCCCGGATCTGCGCGCACCTCGGCCTGCCCGACCGCGTGCTCACCCAGTCCATGTCCACGCTCTCGGGGGGGCAGCGCCGGCGGGTGGAGCTGGCGCGCATCCTTTTCGCGGCCGCCAACGGCACGGTCGGCGGCAGAGGAGGTCACAGCGGCGCCCCCAGCGCGACGACGCTGCTGCTCGACGAGCCCACCAACCACCTCGACGCCGACTCGATCACCTGGCTGCGCTCGTTCCTCACCGCGCACGACGGCGGGCTCGTGATCATCAGTCACGACACCGAGCTGCTCTCCGCGGTGGTCAACAAGGTGTGGTTCCTCGACGCCACCCGCGGCGAGGTCGATCTCTACAACATGGACTGGCGCCGCTACCAGGAACAGCGTGCCACCGACGAGAAGCGCCGCCGCCGCGAGCGTGCCAACGCCGAGAAGAAGGCCTCGGCGCTGCACACCCAGGCCCTCAAGATGGGCGCGAAGGCGACCAAGGCCGTCGCGGCGAAGAACATGGCCCGGCGTGCCGACGAGCTGCTGTCCGCCCTGGAGCCGACGCGCAAGAACGACAAGGTGGCGCGCATCCGGTTCCCCGACCCGGCTCCGTGCGGGCGCACCCCGCTCACGGCGGAGGGGCTGTCGAAGGCGTTCGGCTCGCTGGAGGTGTTCAGCGGGGTCGACCTGGCCGTCGACCGGGGGGCGAAGGTCGTCGTGCTCGGTCTCAACGGGGCGGGCAAGACGACGTTGCTGCGGCTGCTCGCCGGCACCGAGGATCCGGACGCGGGCGAGGTGCTGCCCGGGCACGGCCTGCGGGTGGGCTACTACGCCCAGGAGCACGACACGCTCGATCTCGACGCCAGCGTGTGGGCCAACGTCCGGCACGCCTCTCCCGACACCCCCGAGCAGCAGTTGCGCACCCTGCTCGGCTCGTTCATGTTCGCCGGCGAGCAGCTCGACCAGCCCGCAGGCACGCTGTCCGGTGGGGAGAAGACCCGCCTGGCGCTGGCCGGGCTCGTGTCCAGCGCGGCCAATGTGCTGCTGCTCGACGAGCCGACCAACAACCTCGACCCGGCCAGCCGGGCGCAGGTGCTCGACGCGCTGCGCCGGTTCAGCGGCGCCGTCGTCCTGGTCACCCACGATCCGGGGGCCGTCGAGGCGTTGTCGCCGGACAAGGTGATCGTGCTGCCCGACGGCACCGAGGACCACTGGTCGGCCGATTATCTTGAGCTGGTCCAGCTGGCCTAACCGCTCGGCGCATCTGAGCGGCCGCTCACGATCAGCGCGCCCGCCGCCCGTCGGTGACGGCCGATCACCCGAACGCGTGATCCATTCGGGGCAACCGTTCACCGATCACCGAGTGGATCTCCTGGTCTGGGGTATCCCTGTGGACGATCATTGCCGCACCGAAGAGCAACTGTGCATCGGTCGCGGTGTCGCCGCGAAGGGGCTAAGGAGGATTGGGTCGACATGGCCGACCTCAAGAAGGGGGCCCGGATCACCGGGCCCCAGCGTGACAAGCTCGCCACCGACCTGCGGAAGAAGTACGAGAAGGGCGCGAGCATCCGTGCCCTGGCCGAGCAGACCGGCCGCTCGTACGGCTTCGTGCACAGGGTGCTGAGCGAGACCGGCGTGACGCTGCGCGGACGCGGCGGCGCGACGAGGACCAAGAAGAAGTAGGTCACAGCCGCCCCCACCGGGTGTCGCCCGTCCGTACTCCTTCCGGAGTGGCGACACGGCACCCGGTGGCGGTCGGTAGCCATGACGAGCGCTCACTTCCCCGGGAATATCGCAGGTGACGAAGCCCTTCTAGGGGCGGCTGCAACGGTGTAAGTGGAGGGGTGGCGCTGCATGGAGCGACCCATGGGGATGATGCGCAGTGTCGCGCGCGGCGTCGATCTCCCGTCGCGGGTGAAGCCGGGCACGGTCCCGCGGATCTGGTCCTACGCCCGGCCCTACCGGGGCTGGTTGACCGCGTTCCTGCTGCTCACGGTGCTCTCTGCCGCGACCGGCGTGGCGACGCCGCTGCTGGCCGGGCGGGTGGTGAACGAGATCGTCGCCGGCGGCGAGGTGAGCGCCGCAGCCGCGGTGGTCGTCGCGCTCGCCGCCGGGATCGCCGCACTGGCGATACTGGAGGCCGTCGTCGGCCTGGTCTCGCGGTGGTTCTCCTCGCGGATCGGCGAGGGTCTCATCGTCGACCTGCGCCGCGCGGTGTTCGAGCACGTCCAGCAGATGCCGGTGGCGTTCTTCACCCGCACCCGCACGGGCGCGCTCGTGAGCCGGCTCAACAACGACGTGATCGGCGCGCAGTCGGCGATCACCACGACGCTGGCGGCGGTGCTGTCCAACGTCATCCAGCTCATACTGGCGCTGGCGGTGATGATCACGCTGGCGTGGCAGGTCACCCTGCTGGCGCTGCTCCTGCTGCCGGTGTTCGTGCTCCCCGCGCGGCGGATGGGCCGGACCATCGCCGAGCTGCGCCGCGAGACCGCCGATCTCAACGCCGCCATGGGCACCCAGATGACCGAGCGCTTCTCCGCCCCCGTCGCCACCCTCGTCAAGCTCTTCGGCCGGCCCGAGGAGGAGGCCGACGACTTCGCCGACCGGGCCAGCCGCGTACGCGACATCGGCGTGCGCACCGCCATGGTGTCGCGGGTGTTCGTGACGGCGCTGTCACTGGTGTCCGCGCTGGCCCAGGCCCTGGTGTACGGCCTCGGCGGCTACCTGGCCGTCACCGGTCAGATCGCGCCCGGCACCGTCGTCACCCTGGCGTTGCTGCTCACCCGCCTCTACACGCCGATGACGGCCCTGGCCAACGCCCGCGTCGACGTCATGGGAGCGCTGGTGTCGTTCGAGCGGGTCTTCGAGGTGCTCGACCTCAAGCCGATGATCACCGAGCGGCCGGA
Source organism: Pseudonocardia sp. (assembly GCA_052387455.1). GTDB lineage: Bacteria > Actinomycetota > Actinomycetes > Mycobacteriales > Pseudonocardiaceae > Pseudonocardia. The sequence continues at coordinate 6,559 of JBQTJE010000068.1, read as the reverse complement.
CGCGCGGGAGCTGCCCGGCGGTCCGGTGAGCGTGGTGCTGCGCGACGTCCGGTTCGGCTACCCGAGCGCGGAGCAGGTGTCGCTGGCGTCGCTGGAGGACGTGGCGGTGCTCGACAACCGGTCGAGCGAGGAGGTGCTGCACGGCGTCGACCTGGAGGTCGGTGGCGGCAAGCTGCTCGCCCTGGTCGGCTCGTCGGGGGCCGGCAAGTCGACGCTCGCCTCGCTCGTCCCCCGGCTTTACGACGTCGACGCAGGCGCGGTCGAGCTGGCCGGGATCGACGTGCGCGACCTGACATTCGCCGCCGTGCGCGGCGCGGTCGGCGTCGTCACCCAGGACGGGCACCTGTTCCACGACACGATCCGCGCCAACCTCCGCTACGCCGCGCCGCAGGCCACCGACGCCGAGATCGCGGAGGCGATGCGCCGGGCCCGGCTCGGCGAACTGCTCGACACGCTTCCCGACGGGCTCGACACGGTGGTCGGCGAGCGCGGCTACCGGCTCTCCGGTGGCGAGCGCCAGCGCCTCACGATCGCGCGACTGCTGCTGGCGCGCCCGCGCGTGGTGATCCTCGACGAGGCCACGGCCCACCTGGACTCCGAGTCCGAGGCCGCGGTGCAGGCCGCCCTCGCCGAGGCTCTCGACGGGCGCACCGCGATCGTCATCGCGCACCGGCTGTCCACCGTGCGCGCCGCCGACGAGATCGCCGTGGTCGAGTACGGGCGGATCGTCGAGCGCGGCACCCACGACGAGCTGCTCGCCGCGGGCGGGCGCTACGCCACGCTGTACCGCACGCAGTTCGCCGACGATGACGTGGCCGACGTGGCCCGCGAGGGCGTCGAGTGCGGGATCGACGGCTGCACGGTGCGCCACCGAGAGCGCCACCTCGTGGCGTGATCGTGTCGTGATTGCCGGGGGCGTGCTAGAGGTTGCCGCGCCGCGCCTGCTCGCGCTCGATCGCCTCGAACAGGGCCTTGAAGTTGCCCTTGCCGAAGCCGAGCGACCCGTGCCGCTCGATCAGCTCGAAGAACACCGTCGGCCGGTCCTGCACGGGCCGGGTGAAGATCTGGAGCAGGTAGCCGTCCTCGTCGCGGTCGGCGAGGATGCCCAGCTCGCGCAGGGTCGCGACCGGCACCCGGGTGTCGCCGACCCACCCGGGCAGCGCGTCGTAGTAGCTCCCGGGCGTGGCGAGGAACTCCACACCCGCGGCACGCATGGCGCGCACCGCGGCCACGATGTCGCCCGTCGCGAGGGCGACGTGCTGCACTCCCGGACCGCCGTGGAACGCCAGGTACTCGTCGATCTGGGAACGGCGCCGGCCCACCGCCGGTTCGTTGAGCGGGAACTTGACCTTGTGGTTGCCGCTGGCGACGACCTTGCTCATCAACGCCGAGTACTGCGTCGCGATGTCCGCGCCGACGAACTCCGCCATGTTCCGGAAGCCCATCACGCGGCGGTAGAAGCCCACCCAGTCGTCCATCCGACCGAGCTCGACGTTGCCGACACAGTGGTCGACGGCCTGGAACAACCGCGGTCCGGGGGTGACGAGCGGATCGCGCGGCTCGAAGCCGGGGGCGAACCGCGCTCGTGAGGGTGCCGCTCGTGAGCGCGCAGCGTCACGCTCGACCAGGGTGTGACGGACCGGGCCGTACGCCGCGATCGCCGCGCTCCGCAGGGCGCCGTGGGGGTCGGACGTCGTGCGCGGCTCGGCGAGCACCGTCGCCCCGGACGCCCGGGCGTGCGCGATGGCGGCGTCGACGTCGGGGACCGCGATCGCGAGGTCCACGATCCCGTCGCCGTGCGCCGCCACGTGCGCCCCCACCCAGGTGCCCGCCCGGACCTCGCCGGTGAGCATGAACCGCGCGGAGCCCGATTCCAGCACGTACTCCGCGAGATCGGGGTGCCCGGTCTCCGGACCGCGATAGGCCACGAGTCGCATGCCGAACGCGGTGGAGTACCAGTGCGCGGCCTGGCGGGCGTTGCCGACGGCGAACCGGATGTGGTCGAGCCCCAGTACCGGGAACGCGTCCCCGGTGGGATCGTGGGCGACCTCACCGACCAGCGGGTCGAGCAGGACATCGGTCATGCCGTCCAGTAGAGGTCGAACTGTCCATACCAGCAAGCTCGGTTCCAGCAGCTATACATCATGCACAGCCGTCGTCGTTCGGAAGGTTCCGCTCGTGTCCCCGTCGACAAGCTCGCTCGACGCCCTCGACGTGCAGCTCATCGCGCTGCTCGCCGAGCACCCACGCGTGGGGGTGCTGGAGCTGTCGCGCCTGGCCAGGGTGGCGCGGCCCACCGTCACCGCCCGGCTCGAACGCCTGGAGCGGGCCGGGGTGATCACCGGCTACGGACCGGACCTGGACCTGTCCGCCGCGGGGTTCCCCGTGCACGCGATCGTGTCGCTGGAGATCGCCCAGGGCGCCATCGACGACGTCGCCGCCGCACTGGACGCCATCCCCGGCGTGCTCAGCGCGCACGCCACCACCGGCACCGCCGACGTCGTCTGCCGGGTCGCCGCCGCCTCCCACACTGCGCTGCACGCCACCCTGCTGCAGATCGACCGGGCGCCCGCGGTGATGCGCTCGACCAGCGTCGTCGTGCTCACCGAGGTGGTCGCGCCACGGGTGCTGCCGCTGCTGCGCTCCGTCCAGCCGCCCGCACCGAGCCGGGCGCCGGCCTACCGCGTCCCGGCGCAGGCCACGGGACAGGTCACGGGAGAGCGCGGATGAACGCCGCCACCGCGGCGTCGGTCGCGTCCGGCAGCTCCAGGTGCGGGGAGTGGCCGCAGTCGAGCAGCATCAGCTCGACCGGTCCCGGCACGCGCTCGCGCACCGCCTCCACGTGCGCCACCGTGCCGTAGGGGTCGGCGGTGCCCTGCACCGCGAGTACGGGGCAGGTGATGGAGTTCAGCCGCGGCCCGATGTCCCAGCCGCGGAAGTCCGGATGCAGCCAGACGTCGCACCAGTTCCAGAACGCCGCGTCCGGGTCCCGGTGGTGCCGCAGCATCCGGGTGCGCAGGTCCCCGTCGGTGTAGGCGTGGCGGGCGTCGGCGATCGACCGCTGCCCGCACTCCTCGACGAACGTGTGCGGGGCCAGCACCACGAGCCCGGCCACATCGTGGGCGGCCGCGTGCAGCAGCGCGATCGACGCGCCGTCGCTGTGCCCGACCAGCACGGGCCCTTCCAGCCCCAGCGCGTCGCGGACCGCGGGGACGACGTGCCCGGCCTCGCCGTCCATGAAGTCGACCGCCCGCGGCTGCGGTGGGGGATCGGACCAGCCGTGGCCGAGCCGCGAGAACGCGACCGTGCGGCGGCCGGTGGCCGCCGCAATCCGGTCCGGGAAGCCGCGCCACAGCCCGACCGACCCGAGCCCCTCGTGCAGCAACAGCAGCGGCGCGAGCGGGACGTCGACGGGCGCGGCGGCGATGTCCAGGTAGTCGTAGGCGCAGCCGTCGATGGTCAGCGCGGCGGCGTCGCAATCAGGCACGCGCCGATGCTAGGGCGCGGACCGCCGCATCAAGGGTCCACGACGACAGTGGCGAGGAGACGTCGACCGCATCATGGGTCCACGACGCCGGTGGCGAGGCGCGCGGCGAGCGCGCGCGGAGCCACGGTGCGGTACGCGTCGGTGACGATCTCGGCGATCTCGGCCCAGTCCACGTCGGGGACGTCGAGCCACACCCCGACCCAGCCGCGGCCGCCGACGTAGGGGGGCCGGAAGTACCGCCCCGGCGCGGACGCCACCAGGGCCTCCTGCGCGCCCGGCGGCGCGGCGGCCCAGAACGCGAGCCGGTCGTCGTGGTGGTGGTCGGCGAACGTCACGAACGTCTTGCGCACGAACCACGTCGGCTCGCCGTGGCTGATCTTCTCGGTGACCTCCGGCAGCGCCAGGCACAGCGCCCGCAGCCGCTCCAGCGGGGTACTCATGGTGCCGACGGTAGGACCTCGGCGCCGGGCGGCGCTTGGACGGATGGGTGGCCGGGACGGTTCACCGGACGGTGACCACGACCTTGCCGGGGGCGTGGCCGTCCCGCATGTGCGTGACGGCCACGACGGTCTCGTCGAGCGGGAACGTGCGGTCGACGGCCGGGGTCACGGCCCCGGACCCGACGAGCTCGGCGAGCGCGGCCAGGTCGGCACCGCTCTCGGGGCTGACGAAGGTGCGCAGCTGCTGGCCGACGAACGGCGAGAGCAACAGCGCCCGGAGCTGGCGGTCGATGCCGCCGAGCCAGGGCCCGCCGCCCTCGGAGCCGACGATCACGAGCGTCCCCCGCGGGGTGAGGGCGCGCCGCAGCCTGCGCAGCGTGCGGTGCCCGCCGGTGTCGATCACCACGTCGTAGCGCCGCGCGCCGTCGGTGACGTCCGCGCGCGTGTGGTCGAGCACGTGGTCGGCGCCGAGCGATCCGACCAGGTCGAGCTTCGCCGTGCTCGCCGTCCCGGTGACCTCTGCCCCGAACGCCTTGGCGATCTGCACCGCGAACGTCCCGACCCCACCCGACGCCCCGATGACGAGAACGGACTGCCCCGGTCGTACCCGGCCGTGGTCGCGGACGGCCTGCAGCGCGGTGAGACCGGAGATCGGCACGGCCGCCGCCTGCGCGAACGTGAGGTTGCCGGGCTTGGGCACCAGGCGGTCGGCCCTTGCGGGGGCGTACTCGGCGAAGGTGCCCTCGGCGATGCCGAACACCTCGTCGCCCGGGCCGAAGCTCGTCACTCCCGCACCCACGGCCTCGACGACGCCCGCGGCCTCCCGCCCCCGGATGCGGGCGCGCGGCGCGCGGATCCCCATCCCGATCGAGGTGGCGAGGCGCACCGGATAGGGCCGGCCGGCCATCAGGTGCCAGGCACCGCGATCCACCCCGGCGGCGTGGACGCGCAGCAGCACCTCGTCCGGGCCGATCGCGGGCCGATCGACCGTCTCGACGCGCAGGACGTCCTCGGCCTCGCCGTACGCGTCCTGGACGACCGCCCGCATGGTTCCCGACCCGGCCGTCGCGCTTCGTGCGACCGCCGGCTTGTCCTGTGCCACCATCGCCGCTCTCCTTACGTGGTAAGTCTGACGCCTCCGTTGTACTCTTACGACGTAAGGCAGTCAAGGAGGTTCCGATGCTCCAACCGCGAGGGCGGCTCGACCGGGAGCGGGTGCTCCGCGCGGCCGTCACCCTGGCCGACGGGGGCGGGATCGAGTCCCTCACGATGCGCAAGCTCGGCGTGGAGCTCGGGGTCGAGGCCATGTCGCTCTACCACCACGTGACTAACAAGATCGACCTCCTCGACGGCATGGTCGACCTCGTCTTCGCCGAGATCGACCTGCCGTCACCCGGTGAGCAGTGGCGTCCGGCCATGCGCCGGCGGGCGGTCTCCGCGCGGGAGGTGCTGGCGCGGCACCGGTGGGCGGTGGGCCTGATGGAGTCGCGGACCACGCCCGGACCCGCCACGCTGCGCCACCACGACGCCGTGCTCGGGACGCTTCGCACAGCCGGCTTCACCGTGGCGCTGGCCGCCCACGCGTACTCCCTGCTGGACAGCTACACCTACGGCTTCGCGCTGCAGGAGGCGAGCCTGCCGTTCGAGCCGGGGGAGCAGACCATCGAGCTGGCGCAGGGCATCGTCGGGCGGTTCGCCGCGGGGCAGTACCCGCACCTCACCGAGCTGACCCTCGAGCACGTCCTCGCGCCCGGCTACGACCACGGCGCGGAGTTCGCCTACGGGCTCGACCTGATCCTCGACGGACTCGAGCGGGCCCGCGCCGGAGCGGACCGGTGAGCGGGCCCCGGTTCACCGACCTCGTCGCCCGGGCGCGGGCGCTGCCCGGCCGCCGGGCGATCCTCGGCATCACCGGCGCGCCCGGCGCGGGCAAGAGCACGCTGGCGCAGTCGCTCGTCCGGGAACTGGGGGACGGCGTCGCGCACGTCCCGATGGACGGCTTCCACCTCGCGGACGTCGCCCTGCGCCGGCTCGGGCTGCTCGACCGCAAGGGCGCCCCGGAGACGTTCGACGTCGCCGGGTTCGGCGCGCTGCTGCGGCGGCTGCGGTTCGAGGGCGGCACGCTGTACGCCCCCATGTTCGAGCGTGACCTGGAGCAGCCGATCGCCGGTGCCATCGCCGTCCCGGAGGACGCTCGGCTGATCGTCACCGAGGGCAACTACCTGCTGCACTGGCCGCAGGTGCGCTTCGAGCTGGACGAGGTGTGGTTCTGCGATCCCGATCCGGACGTCCGGCGCAGGCGGCTGCTGGCCCGGCACGTCGAGTTCGGCAAGGGCTCGGACCGCGCGGCCGCGTGGATGGCGGCGGTGGACAACCCCAACGCCGCCCTGGTCGAGGCCACCCGCAACCGCGCCGACCTGATCGTCCCGGCCGCCGTGCTGGATGCCCTCGTCCCTGCCCCGAACACCGCCCGCGCCCCGAACACCGCCCGCGTTGTGGACCCGTGATGCTGCCGGAGCGGTCGGCCGAACAGCCTCAAGGGTGCACCGCGCGGTGGCGGGGGGCGCGGGGGGCGGGCGGCGCCGGTCACGGACCGCAACCGGGCGGCGGTCCCGACGGGGGTGGCGGTGGC
>JBQTJE010000067.1:0-7478 GCA_052387455.1 Pseudonocardia sp. | reverse complement strand
GGACCTGCTCGGCGGGACCCCCGCCGACGTCCCCGACCGTTACGACCTGGCGTCCCCGGCGGCGCGGCTGCCGATGGGCGTGCCCGTGGTGGCCGTGCACGGCGACGCCGACGGCAACGTCCCGATCCGGCAGAGCGACCGCTTCGTCGCCGCCGCCCGCGCCGCGGGGGACCCGGCCGAGCTCGTCCGGCTGCCCGGCGTCGACCATTTCGACGTGATCGACCCCGGCACCGACGCGTGGCGGGCCTGCCGCGACGCGGTGCAGCGGCTGCTCGCCTGATTCTCCGGGGCGGCCTGCGTGCGGTGACTACCAGATCGTGATCTCGCGAGGGTGGCGGTGCTTGCGGAGCCGGCGGTCCTTGGTCACCAGGGTGGCGCCGTGCTCGACCGCGGTGGCGAAGATCAGCCGGTCGGCAGGGTCGCCGGGGAAGCTCGACGGCAGCTCGACGGCGATGCGGGCGATCGCCGGCGTGCTGCCGATGGTCCGCACGTCGGCGCCCAGGCGGCCCAGCCACCGCTCGATCGGGATCGCGAGCTCGATGCGTTCGTGGGTGGCCAGCCAGGCGAGCTCGAACCAGGTGATCGCCGCGACCGCGAGCTCGGTGGCTCCCGTCAGCGCGGCCGCGGCGCGCGGGCTGAGCCGTTCCGGTTCGGCAGCCCACCAGTGGACGAGGTGGGTGTCGAGCAGGACGGTGGTCACCCGGCGGCGCCGCGCGGCCGGGGTGGGGGCTGGTCGGCATCCCAGGCCTCGCCGGTTCCGTCGAGCTCACCTCGTCGCCCGCGGCGACCTCGTCGAGCAGGGCCAGGATGCGCGCCTTGACCTCGGTCGCGGTCATCGATCGGACCATATGGTCAGAATGTCAGTCCTCAGCTGCCTGCTGTGGTGATCGTCGAGGGTCTGGCCGGGCCGCCCCGCACCGGCCGCGCGGCGGCGACCCGGTTCTCGTTGTCGCGCAGCCGCGGCTCGTAGTGGGCGAAGAACACCTTGCCGACGAGGTCGCGGCGGCTGCGTACCCCGGTCTTGTCGAAGATCGCCTTCAGGTGCTGCTGCACGGTGTGGGTCGAGACGACCAGCTCGGTGGCGATCTCCGCGGTGGACGACCCCTGGAGCACGAGCCGGGTGACCTCACGTTCCCGCGCGGTGAGCCCGAACGCCGCCATCAGCAGCGGGTAGATCCGCGCGGGGTGGGCCGGCTCGACGATCACGGCCACCCGCCGGGCGCCGTCGGTGTCCAGCCGGGCGCCGTGCAGCACCACCCACGTGCCGTTGCGGGAGAGCACCCGCGCCATGGCGACACCCCGTGCCGGCCCCAGCGCCCGGGCGGCGACCGAGCGCACCGCGGTGGGCAGGCGTCCGGCGTCGAGGTCCGCGTCGGGCAGGTCGGCGAGCCAGCGGTCGGTGCCGGGGGTGCGTGACTCGACCTCACCGCCCGCGTCGAGCACGACGAGCCCGGGAGCGTCCGGGCCCTCCGGGTCGGTGGCCTCCCCGACCAGCAGCGCGCGGCGCACCCCGTGGGCCAGGTGCGGGGCGACGGCCAGCAGGAACCGCTGCTCGGTGGCGTCGAACAGGGGTCGGTCGGGTTCGCGGTAGAGCCCCAGCGCGCCCCAGGACTCGCCGGTGCCGGTGCGCAGATCGACGATCAGTTCCTGGTCGCCGCCCATCTGCATGTTCGCCTGCCAGCGCGGGCTGCCCGACGGGTCGCCGCCGGTGGCCTCGTGCAGGGTGGCGATCCCGGCGTCCGAGCGGGCCACGTCGGCGAGCTGGTTGACGTCGTCGGCGTAGTACTCGGCCGCCAGCCACTCGGCCGGGAACTCGGCGAGGCCGGGCTGGAAGTGGCTGGTGATCAGCAGCGACGCCGGGTCGAGGGTGTAGCAGCACGGCGCCCAGCCGTGCGGGACCGCCGGCGCGAGCACCTCGGTGGCCGATCGCCAGAGCGTGACGAGATCGGTCGGGCGGGTGCTCAGCTCGGCGATCCGGTCGGCCGCCCGCTCGAGGTCCATGCGGCCTCACGGTAGGGGCGCGGGCCGAGGGCGCGGAATACCAGGAATCTGGAATGGCCGGCCGCCACCGCCCGCTCCTAGCGTCGGCGCCATGACGAACGAGACGACGCTCGGCCCGCGGTTCCTGGCCGCCGGCGCGGGGGAGATCAGCCCGGACACCGGCGGCGTGCGCGACCGGTTCATGATCGACGGCACCGCGACGGGTGGGCGGTTCGCGCTGGTGGAGCACCTGTTCCCGGCGCGCGCGCTCGCCGCGCCGATGCACCGCCACCACGACGAGGACGAGTTCACCTACGTCACCCGCGGGCGGATCGGGGCGGTGCTGGGCGACCAGGAGGTGTTCGCCGGACCGGGCGACCTGATCGTCAAGCCGCGCGGGCAGTGGCACACGTTCTGGAACGCCGGCGACGAGCCCGCGGCCTGCCTGGAGATGATCTCCCCGGCCGGGCTGGAGCAGGCGTTCCGCGAGATGGCCGGCCTGGGCCCGACCCTCGACCCCGAAGCGCTCGCCGAGCTCGCGGCGCGGCACGGCTGCGACCTGGACATGGACGCCACCGCCCCCCTGATCGCCCGGCACAACCTGCTGTTCTGACGCGCGCCCCGCCGAAGGTCCGCACGGGGGGTCGGCGAAATCGCCCGGCTGGGGGAACGTCGAGCCCGGTAGCATCGGCGCCGTCCCAGCGGCGAGAAGAGAGCGGGCCCCTTGACCCAGCCGGACCGAGTCCAGTCCCGCATGGCCGTGCCCGACGCCGCGCTGCTGGCGCTGCTGGGGTCGCGCGACGAGAGCCTGCGCGCCGCGGAGGACATGCTCGCCGCCGACGTCCACGTCCGCGGCAACGAGCTCACCCTCTCCGGCGAGCCGGGCGACGTCGCGTTCGCCGAGCGGGTGTTCACCGAACTGATCATGCTGGCCGAGCGCGGGCAGCAGGTCGGCATCGACGCCGTGCGCCGCACCGTCGAGATGCTGGCCGGCGGCGACGCCGACGAGCGCGCCCGCATCGGCGAGTCGCCCGCGGAGGTCCTGAGCCTCGACATTCTCTCGCGCCGAGGCAAGACCATCCGCCCCAAGACGCTCAACCAGAAGCGCTACGTCGACGCGATCGACGCCAACACGATCGTGTTCGGCATCGGCCCGGCGGGCACCGGCAAGACCTACCTGGCGATGGCGAAGGCCGTGCAGGCGCTGCAGGCCAAGATGGTCAACCGGATCATCCTCACCCGCCCGGCCGTCGAGGCCGGGGAGCGGTTGGGTTACCTGCCGGGGACGCTCTACGAGAAGATCGACCCGTACCTGCGGCCCCTCTACGATGCGCTGCACGACATGATCGACCCGGAGTCGATCCCCAAGCTCATCGCCGCCGGCACGATCGAGGTGGCGCCGCTGGCGTACATGCGCGGGAGAAGCCTCAACGACGCGTTCATCATCCTCGACGAGGCGCAGAACACCACGCCCGAGCAGATGAAGATGTTCCTCACCCGCCTCGGGTTCGGCTCCAAGATCGTGGTGACCGGTGACGTCACGCAGGTCGACCTGCCGAACAACCAGCGGTCCGGGCTGGACGTCGTGCGCGACATCCTCTTCGGGGTCGAGGACGTGCACTTCTCCGAGCTGACCAGCTCCGACGTCGTGCGCCACCGGCTGGTGGCCGACATCGTCGACGCCTACGCCCGCTTCGACGCGGGCACCGAGCGGCGCAAGCTGGCCTCGGCCGCGCCGCGCACCGGCCCGCCGCAGGATCGGCGCCACCGCCGCCGCTGAGAATGTGGCTATAATCGGCGTGTCGAAAGTAGCCACGGGAGGCCGGGATGAACGTCGGGATCCGCGAGCTGCGCGACGGGCTGAGCCGCCATCTGGCCGAGGTGCGCAAGGGCCACACGATCACCGTGACCGACCACGGCAGGGTGATCGCGAGGATCGTCCCGGCCGATGCCCCGACGACCCTGGAGCGGCTGATCGCCGAGGGGCGGGTCACCCCGGCCGGACGTCCCCGCCGGTCGACGTCGCCCGAGCCGGTGGAGGCATCGGGCACGGTGTCGGACCTGGTCGACGACCAGCGTCGGTGATCGGCTACGTCGACACCTCGGCGTTCGTGCCGTTGCTCGTCGACGAGCCCGGCACGGCGGCGTGCGTGGAGTTCTGGCGGACCGCGGATGCGGTCGTGACCACTCGGCTCATGTACGTCGAGGCAGCGGCCGCCCTCGCCCAGGCGGTGCGCGCCGGGCGGCTCGGGCGGGGAGCGCGACGGCGGGCCCTCGTCAAGCTCGACGAGCTCTGGGCGGAGTTCGACGTGATCGAGGTCGACGAGCCGCTGGTGCGCCGCGCGGCCACGCTCGCCGAGATCTGCGGGCTCCGCGGCTACGACGCGGTGCACTGCGCCGCGGCCGAGCAGGTCGGCGATGCAGACCTGGTGGCTGCGACCGGTGACCGGCGGCTCGTCGCGGCCTGGCAGTCCCTCGGCGTCGCCACGTTCGACCCGAATCCCCCGAGCTGACGGGCACCCGGGAGCGGGCCCACCGGCGGAGTCCGGCAGGGCCCGTCCGCGTGCCGGTTACGCGTTGCTCGCCGTCGACCGGAACCCGCGCAGGCGCAGGCTGTTGGCGACGACAAAGGCGGAGCTGAGTGCCATGGCGGCGCCGGCGAGCATGGGGTTGAGCCGGCCGGCGGCGGCGCGGCGTGCATGGTCAGCACGCCGACGACGAGCGCGACCGCCAGGAGCATGCGCTCCCACGGCAGGCGGCCCGGCGATTTCACGGTTCAGGGGTAGTCGGGCTGCAGGGCGGCGCGATCACAGCCGGCTCACCGGGCGCGCCCGCCGGCATCGACCCGGATCGGCCCGTCGGTACGCTCCGCGCATGGCGTTCACCCTGCTTCCCGCCGTCGACGTCGCGGACGGTCAGGCGGTGCGGCTCGTCCAGGGCGAGGCCGGCACCGAGACCGGCTACGGCGACCCGCTGGAGGCGGCGCTCACCTGGCAGCGCGACGGCGCCGAGTGGATCCACCTCGTCGATCTGGACGCCGCCTTCGGTACGGGCTCCAACGCCGAGCTGCTCGCGCAGGTCGTGGGCAGGCTCGACGTCGCGGTGGAGCTGTCGGGCGGCATCCGCGACGACGCGTCGCTGGCGCGGGCGCTCGCCACCGGGTGCGCCCGGGTGAACCTCGGCACCGCGGCGCTCGAGGACCCGGCGTGGTGCGCCCGGGCGAGCGCCGTGCACGGCGAGCGGGTCGCGGTCGGGCTCGACGTCCGGATCACCGACGGGGAGCACCGGCTCGCCGCGCGCGGCTGGACCACCGACGGCGGCGACCTGTGGGAGACCCTGGAGCGGCTCGACCGCGACGGCTGCGCCCGCTACGTCGTCACCGACGTGAGCAAGGACGGCACCCTGCGCGGCCCCAACACGCAACTGCTCCACGACGTGGCCGCGGCCACCCGGGCCCCGGTCATCGCGTCCGGGGGCATCGCCGAGGTGGCCGACCTCGTCGCGCTCGCGGAGCTGGCGGCGTCCGGCGTGGGCATCGAGGGGTCGATCGTCGGCAAGGCCCTCTACGCGGGCCGGTTCACCCTGCCCGAGGCGCTCGCGGCGGTCCGCGCCGTCGCCCCGGCCCGGGCGGCGGGCTGACGTGCGCGCCACCACGGAGGCCATGACATGACGGTCGCGGTCCGGGTCATCCCCTGTCTGGACGTGGACGCCGGGCGGGTGGTCAAGGGCGTCAACTTCCGGGAGCTGCGTGACGCGGGCGACCCCGTCGAGATGGCCCGGGTCTACGACGCCGAGGGCGCCGACGAGCTGACCTTCCTCGACGTCACGGCGTCGTCCGCGGGTCGGGAGACGATGGTCGACGTCGTGCGCCGCACGGCCGAGCAGGTGTTCATCCCGCTCACCGTCGGCGGCGGGATCCGCTCGCCCGAGGACGTCGACCGGATGTTGCGCGCGGGCGCGGACAAGGTCGGCATCAACACCGCGGCGATCGCGCGGCCGGTGCTGCTGCACGAGTGCAGCCGCCGCTTCGGCGCGCAGTGCATCGTGCTGTCGGTGGACGCGCGCATCGTCCCGGCCGGCCGGCCGCGCACCCCGTCGGGCTGGGAGGTCACCACCCACGGGGGCAGGCAGGGCACCGGCATCGACGCCGTCGAGTGGGCGGCGCGCGGCCAGGAACTGGGGGTGGGGGAGATCCTGCTCAACTCGATGGACGCCGACGGCACCCGCGCCGGGTTCGACCTCGCGATGATCGCGGCGGTCCGGGCGGCGGTGGACGTCCCGGTGATCGCCTCGGGCGGTGCGGGGGAGCTGGCGCACTTCGTGCCGGCCGTGCGGGCCGGAGCCGACGCCGTCCTCGCCGCGTCGGTGTTCCACTTCGGGCAGCTGCGGATCGCGCAGGTCAAGGACGTGCTGCGGGCGGGCCAGGTGGAGGTCCGGTGACGCGGGTGGTGGCATCGCAGCTCGACCCGGCGGTCGCGGCCCGGCTCAAGCGCGACGCCGACGGGCTGGTCTGCGCGGTGGTGCAGCAGCGGGGCAGCGGCGAGGTCCTGATGGTGGCCTGGATGGACGACGAGGCGCTGCACCGCACGCTCACCACCCGCCACGCCACGTACTGGTCGCGCTCGCGGGGCGAGTACTGGGTGAAGGGCGCGACGTCGGGGCACGTCCAGCACGTGCACGAGGTGCGGCTGGACTGCGACGGCGACGCGCTGCTCGTCGTCGTCGACCAGACGGGCGCGGCCTGCCACACCGGCACCCCCACCTGCTTCCACGCGGCCGTGCTACTCCCCCCGGAGTGATCGTTACCGAAGATCCGCGAGATCGTGCATGTAGCGTCGTCGTGCCAGCCCTGGCCGCACGAACTCGACGATCAGCCGGCGGCGGTCATGGCAGCTCGCCCGTGAGGTAGCGCTGGATGTTCGGCGCCACCGCGGCGACCACCGTGTCGTGGTCGGCCGAGGCGAGCGGCTCCAGGCGCAGCACGTAGCGCACCATCCCCAGCCCGATCACCTGCGAGCCCACGAGCGCGCCGCGCAGCTCGGCCCGGTCCGGCGCGACCGGGCCCACCACCCGCGCGACGATCATCCGCCCGACGAACTGGCGCATGAGCTTCGCCGCCGTCTCGTGCGAGGCGACGCTGCGGATCAGGGTGGCCAACGGGCCGCCGCCGGTGGCGTCCCAGACGGTGAGGAAGGTACGGACGATCCGCTCGCCGAGCTGGTCGGGATCGCCGGGCAGCACGCTGACGAGGATCTCGTCGGGGTGCACGGGGAACTCCAGCGCCGCGATGAACAGCGCCTCCTTGCCGCCGAACCAGTGGTTGACCATCGCGGGGTCGACGCCGGCCCGGTCGGCGATCACCCGCACCGTCGCCCCGTCGTAGCCGCGCTCGGCGAACTCGACCCGGGCGGCGTCGAGGAGCTCGGCGCGGGTGTCGGAACCGCCCGGGCGCCGCCCGCGCGGGCGGGCCCGCACGGCGGTGACTCTCTCGGCGTCGG
>JBQTJE010000066.1:0-5009 GCA_052387455.1 Pseudonocardia sp. | reverse complement strand
GGATGGCTCAGGTCAAGGACCATCGTTTCCCCCTCGATGACGACGCCGTGACCGGCCGGTCACGGCGTGTGAGGAGTCGGGTCCGATCCCCGGCCCGTTACGCGCGTGTACCGACACGTGGTGGCTGCGGGTTCAACGGGGGTCACTCGGGAGCGGTGCGAAGGCCGTCAGGCGTTCCGTCCAAGGTGTGAACGTCACCCACAGGTGTGAGTACGGTGCATCGGGCGGTGGCCCGCGGGCTCGTACCGGATGGGGCAGGATGGCGGCGTGAGCGAGCGCGCGACGCGGTCGGGCAGGCAGGCGGGCGGCGTGACCCGGCTGCCGGTACTCGTGCCCCCACCCGCCGAGCTGCCCCCCGCGGCCGCTGCGCTGCGCGCCGACGTGCGCGAGTTCCTGGCCGGCGAGCGCGCCGCCGGGCTCTGGCAGCCCCGGCCCGACGTGTGGCTCTCCGGCTGGGACGAGCGGTTCACCAGGGAGCTGGGCCGGCGCGGCTGGCTGGGCATGACGATCCCGACGCGGTACGGCGGGCGCGGCGGCTCATCGCTGGACCGCTACGTCGTCACCGAGGAACTGCTCGCCGCGGGCGCGCCGGTGGCCGCGCACTGGGTGGCCGACCGCCAGATCGGCCCCACGCTGCTGCGTTTCGGCACCGAGGCGCAGCGGCAGCGCTACCTGCCGCGGATCGCGGCCGGGGAGTGCTACTTCGGCATCGGGATGAGCGAGCCCGACTCGGGCTCGGACCTCGCGTCCGTGCGCACGAGGGCCGTCCGCGTCGACGGGGGCTGGGAGCTCACCGGCACGAAGGTGTGGACGTCCGGGGCGCACCGCGCGCACGCCTTCTTCGCCCTGGCCCGCACGGCCCCCCGCGACGACACGGCACGCCATGCGGGGCTCTCGCAGTTCGTCGTCGAGCTGGACTCGCCCGGCGTGACTATCCGGCCGATCCCGCTGCTCACCGGCGCGCACCACTTCAACGAGGTCGTCTTCGACGCGGTGTTCGTGCCGGACGCGATGGTGCTCGGCGAGATCGGTGCGGGCTGGCACCAGGTGACGAGCGAGCTGGCGTTCGAGCGCAGCGGCCCCGAACGCTTCCTGTCCACGTTCCCGCTACTGGTCGCCCTGGTCGCCGAACTCTCCGCGAGTCGGGGTCTGCGACAGCGCGAGCCGGGGTCTGCGACAGGGCGAGTCGGGGTTTCCGACAGCGCGAGTCGGGAGATCGGGGCGCTCGTGGCCCGGCTGTGGACGCTGCGACGGATGTCGCTGGCCGTCGCCGGGTCGCTGGCCTCGGGGGAGGCGCCGGAACTGGCGGCGGCGGTGGTGAAGGACCTCGGCACCCGGTTCGAGAACGAGGTGATCGACGCGGCCCGGCAACTGCACGCCGTGCCGCCCGACCCCGGCGCCGAGGGCGGCTACGCCCGTCTGCTCGCCGACGCCGTGCTGCACGCGCCCGGCTTCACGTTGCGCGGCGGCACCAACGAGGTGCTGCGCGGGATCGTCGCGCGCGGGTTGGGGCTGCGGTGAGCGCCGAGCTGGTCGACCTGGCGGATTCGGTGTTCGGGGGCGCGACCGACGGCGACGGGCTCGACGCCCCGCTGTGGGCCACCTGCGTGGAGACCGGGCTGGCCCGGCTCACGCTGCCCGAGGCGGCGGGTGGCAGCGGCGGCACGCTGGTCGACGCCGCCACGGTGCTCGGCGCCGCGGGGGCGCACGCCGCACGGGTGCCGCTGGTCGAGACCGACCTGCTCGGCGGTTGGCTCCTGCACACCGCGGGCCTGCCGGTGCCCGAAGGGCCGCTCACCGCGGTGATCGCCGACCTGCACGTCCGCCCGTCCGGCGACGGCGCCGACGTCGCGGGCGTCCTGGGGCGGGTGCCGTGGGCGCGGGCCGCGGCGGGGGTGGCGGTGCTGGCGGGCGAGCACGTCGTGCTGCTCGACCCGGCCGGGCTCGCCGTCACCGAGGGCGCGAACCTGGCCGGCGAACCGCGCGACGACCTCGTCGCCGTCGACGTCACGGTGCGGGCCGGGGCGGTGGGCCCGGCGCCGGGAGGCGCCGCCGTCGAGCTGCGGTTGCGCGCCGCGCTCGGGCGGGCGCTGCTGCTCGCCGGGGCCGCGCGCGGGGCGCTGGCGCAGGCCGTGGGCTACGCGGGCGAGCGGGAGCAGTTCGGCCGGCCGATCGGGCGGTTCCAGGCGGTGCAGCAGCAGCTCGCGCTCGCCGCCGCGGAGGTCGCGGCGGCGGGGGCGGCGGCGGACGCCGCGGCGGGCGTGGCCCAGCGGGAAGGCGTCGCCGCCGATGCCACGGCGGTCGCGGTGGCGGCGGCGAAGGCCCGGGCGGGCGAGGCGGCGGGGGTGGTCGCCCGGGTCGCCCACCAGGTGCACGGCGCCATCGGATTCACCCGCGAGCACGACCTGCGGCTGCGCACCACCCGGCTCTGGGCCTGGCGTGACGAGGACGGCTCCGACGCGCAGTGGCATGCCGAGCTGGGGACCCGGGCCCTCGCCGCCGGCCCCGACGGTCTGTGGCCGCTGCTCACCGGCGCGCCGTAGCGTTCCGTGGGCCGAGCCGCCCGCGCTCGCCGAGCGTGCACCCACGCACGCCGGGTCCGGCCAGATCGCACGCTCGGCGCCGGGCTCGGCTCTCAGGCGTTGCCGTACACGCGCGCCGGGTCGACGAGCACCGCGACCCGGCGCTCCTGCGCCATGACGCGGTCGTAGGTGTCCCAGTCGTCGTGGGTCCCGCCGGCGCCGGTGAACACCGCCCGGAGCAGCAGCCGCAGGTCGACGCCGTCGCGGGGGTCGTCGGGGCCGATCAGCTCGCTCGGCCCGTCGACGGCGGCCCACCGCCACCCGGCCCGCCACAGGATCGACGTGGCGGGGCGGGCCCGTAGCGCGCGCAGCTTCACCGGGCCGTAGGTCACGTACGCGACCACGGTGCGCCGGCTCACCGGGTGCTCCACGAGGCCCGCGTTGACGAGCGAGACGTGCGGGGTGCCGTCGTCGCGCACGACGGACACGGAGGCGAGCCCGCTGTCCTCGACGACGATGCGGCGGACGGGGTCGAGGTTCACGCCGCCGATTCTGGCACCCGCGCCACCCCGCCCGGGGTGCTGACGTGGAACCCGCGCAGCGCGAGCCCGGCCCCGGCGCAGGCCCCGGCGAGCGTGTCGGCCCAGGCCCGGTCGCTGGGCAGCACGGCGTCGGGGCCGTGGCGCTCCAGGGTGAGCACGACCGAGCCCGGACCGGCGGCGGTGGCGAGGTCGTCGCGCAGCCCGGCGAGCACGGTGGTGAGGCCGGTGACGAGCGCGGCGGGCGCGGGCGGGACGGGCGAGATCGGCACGATCACCGGCGACTGGCGCCCGTCGCCGTCCACGAGCATGATCCAGAGCTGGTGGTGGGCGACGGCCGGCCCGACGATGTCGTGCACGCGCGCGAGCACGTCGGCGTCGGTGTGCAGGGGCGCGGCGGTGGCGAAGTCCGGTGCGGGCATGGGCGCGACCCTGGCCGACCGGCCGGCGGCCGCGCGGGGTTTCCCGCCGCCGCGGTGAACGATCGTGAACGAACGATGCTCCTATGGATCGTCAAGCCCTGTCTTGGGGCTGAGGCGTTCCTCCGGCTGTGATCGTCTCGCTCCGCTTGTCGGTGTCAACGTCGTTCGTCCTCGCTGCGCTGCGGGCGCTGCACGTTGACTCCTCCTACGCGGCGCAAGGGCTGGCCGGGACGGAGGAAGGGCCAGGGTCGAGCAGGGCGGTGTAGACCTCGCGGGCGACGTAGCGCTTGAGACAGCGGATGATCTCCTTCTTGCTCATGCCCTCGGCGGTGCGGCGTTGGGCGTAGGCGCGGGTACGCGGGTCCCAGCGCAGCCGGCACATCACGATCCGGTAGAGCGCGGCGTTGGCTTGGCGGTCCCCGCCGCGGTTGAGCCTGTGGCGCTGGGTCCGTCCCGAGGAGGCGGGCAGCGGGGCCGCACCGCAGAGCATCGCGAACGCGGCCTCGGTCTGCACCCGGTCGGGGTTGTCCCCGGCGGTGACCAGCAATTGCCCAGCGACGTCGGGGCCGACCCCGAGCAGGGCGCGCAGCGCGGGGTTGATCTGCTCGGTCAGTGGGGCGATGAGGGTGTCGAGCTCGTCGATCTCGACGGTGAGCTGCTGGTGGCGGCGGGCCAGCGCGCGCAGCGCGAGCACGCAGGCCGTGCCGGGGTCGCCAGCACGGGTCCGGTCGGGTCGGCGGGTGGCGCAGTGGTGAATCAGGGCCAGGTCGTCGAGCTCGCGCAGCTGCGCGCGGAGCTGGTCGGGGGCGGTGACAACGAGCGACTTCATCCGCGTCTGCGCGTTCGCGCGCGCGGCCACCGCGCTGCGCCGGGCGATCCGCAGCGCCCGCAGGGCCTCGACTTGCCCGCTGCGGTCCTTGGGCACCCCGGCGGCGCGCCCGGCCTGGGCGGCACGGGCGGCGGTCTCGGCGTCGACCGGGTCGGACTTGCCCTGCCAGCGGCGGGCCTTGCGGTCCGGGCGGTCGACCTCCACGATCTCGATCCCGGCCACCCGCAGATGCCGGGCCAGCCCACTGCCGTAGACCCCGGTGCCCTCGATCCCGACCCGGACCAGCTCGCCGTGACCGCGCAGCCAGTCCAACAGCGCGGCATAACCAGCCGCGGTGGTCGGAAACTGTCGATGCCCGAGCAACCGACCGGTCGCATCCAGCACCGCGGCGGTGTGCGAGTCCTTGTGCGTGTCAACCCCGCCGGTCACCTGTGGCGCCGGCGCAGGGTGTGTCATCGTGGCCATGTCGTCCTGTTCTGCTCAGCTGGGTCCAGGGCGGCACGCACCAGCCGGGCGAGCGGACAAGACAGTGACGGGTGCCTGCTGGCACAGGCTCCTATGAGGTCACGACGCCGTCTGATGGCATGCACAGCGAGCCCCGCAGCGGACCGAACGACAGATCGCCTTGAAGACCCGAAGTCAGTCAGTCCGAGGGCAGAACGACCGCTGCGGGGCTCACCTACATCCTCACTGTCAG
>JBQTJE010000065.1:0-20930 GCA_052387455.1 Pseudonocardia sp. | reverse complement strand
TGTCGAGCCGGGCCGCCGGGTGGGTGCTGCGCCGGATCAGGTGCGCGCCCGGCCCCGGCCGAACGTGCCGGCCACCAGGCCGACGCCGATCACGGCCAGGATCAGCTGGATGATGAACGTGAGGAAGCCGCTCGTGGTGATGTAGCTCGCGAGGAACGTGCCGAGGATGGCGGCCACGATGCCGACGAGGATCGTCAGCCAGATCGGGATGTTCTGCTTGCCCGGGAGGATGAGGCGGGCGAGCACACCCAGGATGAGGCCGATGACGATGGCGGTGATGATCCCGGTGACGGTCATGCTGACTCCCTGGTTGAGGGACCGCCACTGCCCCGAGCGGCCCATGTAGTCCCTGAGTAACACAGCCGTGCGGCGGCTACACGTCAGCGCAGGCAGTGATTTCGAAGTGTTACCGGACCGACGTCACCCGTTCAGCCGCGCCTGGAGGATCCGGGACGTCACGGCTCCAGGACGTAGCCCCCGCCGCGGACGGTGCGGATGCGTTCGGGCCCGATCTTGCGGCGCAGGTAGGAGATGTAGGCCTGCACGAGGTTGGTGGATGCCGGTTCGGGCCACACCTCGCGGGCGAGATGGTCGGGCGGGACGACCTCGCCGGGCGCCCGGAGCAGCTCGACGAGCAGGTTGAACTCGGTGGGCGAGAGCGCCACGTACCGGCCCTCGACGGTGACGTCGCCGGTCTCGGTGTCGGCGGTGATCTCGCCCTGCCGCAGCACCGTCTGCTCCAGCGGCACCGCGACCCCGAGCTGCAGGCGCAGCCGGATGCGGGCGGCGAGGTCGTCGACGGCGAAGGGGCGCAGCAGGTAGTCGTCGCGGTCCCCGCGCAGCTGCGCGAGCAGCGTGGCGCGACGTTCCCGGGGGGTGAGCGCGAGGATCGGGACACCGGGCGCCTCGGACTGCACGACGGCGAGCACCGCGGCCTGGTCGGGCCCGGGCAGTTCCATGTCGAGCACGAGCAGGCCGGGCGGGTCGGAGCGCACGGCGTCGAGCACGGCGATGCCGTCGGCGACCGGGTTGGCCCGGATGCCGTCGCCGCGCAGGGTGCGCAGCACGGAGGTGGACGCTGCGGTGGGGGGCAGCGCCAGCAGGACGTCGTCGTTGGGGAAGGCGTGGGTGCGGGGCACCGGGACGGAGGGCACCGACGCTTCCCTCGGGGGAGCGGTGGGGAGCATCGCGGGCAAGGTTGTCGGCGGGCGGCGCGGAAGGCAATAGGCCGGGAAGGCGACGTCGGGGGGCGGCTCGCCGGTGCCGTCGAAGGGTCAGGGTTGCCCGCCGGGCGGGCCGCAGCGTCGGGTTGCGCGGTCGGTGCGACGGACGGCGCGAGCTGAGAACTGTGCTGTGCCGATCGGAGCATCGGCACCGCCGAACCGGACCGATACGGCGCGATTCGGCGCGCCCCGCCGACTCCTGAGCGTTCGCCGAGCGGCCCGTTCTCAGATTTTGCCCGGCTTGAGCGGTCCAGACCTACGGTTTCGCGCCATGCGACCCGCGTCCGGACCCGAGCTGAGGCGGCCGGTCGTGGCGGCGCCGGGCGGGGTCGTGGCGCCGGCCGCGTGGCTGGCGGTGCTGGCGGTCCTCGCCGCGGTGGCCGCGGCCCTGACCGCAGGCGCGGACGCCCGGCCGCAGCGGGCGCTGAGCGGGATCCCGCGACCGGTGGCGGAGATCGTGACGCCCACCCCGAGGGTGCTCGAGGCACCCGGGACGCCCTGGCAGCAGGGCCCCGCAGCTCCCTGACCAGGGCCCGTCCCGCCCGTCGCTCCCCAACGGGCGGGACGGGCCCTCCTGCGGTCAGGCCAATCCGCGGCGCTGCAGCAACGGCCCGATCTCGGGGTCGCGGCCGCGGAAGGCCCGGTAGGCCGCCATCGGGTCCACCGACCCGCCGCGGGCGAGCAACTCGCGCCGGAACACCTCGCCGTTCGCGCGGCACAGGCCGCCGCGCTCGGTGAACCACTCGACCGCGTCGGCGTCGAGCACCTCGGCCCACACGTAGGAGTAGTAACCGGCGCTGTAGCCGCCGCCGAACACGTGGTTGAAGTAGGCGCTGCGGTAGCGCGGCGGCACGGTGGGGACGTCGATCCCGGCGGCGGCGAGCGCGCCGGACTCGAACTCCTCGACGTCGGCGACCTCCGTCCCCGGCGCGAGGCGGTGCCAGGCCTGGTCGAGCAGCGCCGCGGCGAGGTACTCGGTGGTGGCGAAGCCCTCGCCGAAGCGGCGGGCGTCGGCGAGCTTGGCGACGAGGTCGGCGGGGATGGGCTCGCCCGTCTCGTGGTGGCGGGCGTAGCGAGCGAGCACCTCGGGGTGCAGCAGCCACATCTCGTTGACCTGCGACGGGAACTCGACGAAGTCGCGCGGCACCGACGTGCCCGAGAACGACGGGTAGCGCACGTCGGACAGCAGCCCGTGCAGGGCGTGGCCGAACTCGTGGAACAGGGTGCGCACCTCGTCGAGGCCGAGCAGGACCGGACCGGGCGCGTCGGTCTCGGGGGCGGCGAGGTTGAGGGTGTTGAGCACGATGGGGCGCTGGTCGAGCAACCGCGACTGGCCGGCGAAGCTGTTCATCCACGCCCCGCCGCGCTTGGACTCCCGCGCGAACAGGTCGTAGACGAGCAGCCCCACCGGGCCGTCGTCGTCGGACACGT
The DNA here is from genome assembly GCA_052387455.1 of Pseudonocardia sp. Lineage (GTDB taxonomy): Bacteria > Actinomycetota > Actinomycetes > Mycobacteriales > Pseudonocardiaceae > Pseudonocardia. Next base: position 18,276 of record JBQTJE010000065.1, on the reverse strand, counting down.
CGAAGGTGCGGACGGTCGGGTGGTGGGTCGGCAGGTCGTGACGCTCGGTGAAACGCAGGCCGTAGAGCCGGTGCGCGGCGAAGAACACCCCGTCGTGCAGCACCCGTTCCAGCTCGAACCATCCCCGCAGCGCGTCGGCGTCCACGGCGAACCGGTCGCGGCGCACCCGCTCGGCGTGCAGCGCGCGGTCCCACGGCTCGATCGGGTGCCCGGCGGCGGCGGCGAGGTCGGCGGCCTCGGCCTCGGCGTTGCGCACGGCGGGCGGGACGAGCCGGGCGAGCAGTTCGTCGATGCGGGCCGTGGTGACCGCTGTGGAGTCCTCGGCGACCCAGGAGGCGTGGTGCGGGTGGCCGAGGAGCGCCGCCCGCTCGGCGCGCAGGGCGGCGATGCGCGTGACGATCCCGCGGGTGTCGTGGTCGTTGCCGCGGGCGTTGCGGGCGGTGGAGGCGCGGTGCACCTGCTCGCGCAGCGCCCGGTCGGTGAGCGAGGCGAGCACGGGCTGGCCGGTGGGCAGCACCATCGGCAGCAGGTAGGCGCCGTCGTGGCCACGCTCGGTGGCGGCGCGGGCGGCGGCGGCGACGGCGTCGGGGGCCAGGCCGTCGAGGCGGGCGGGGTCGGTGACGAGCACGGCGGAGTCGTTGGCCTCGGCGAGCAACCGGTTGCCGAACTCGGTGGCGAGCGTCGAGAGCTCGGCGTTGAGCACGCGCACCCGTTCCTGCTGCGCCGGGTCGAGCCGGGCCCCGGCGCGGACGGCGGCGCGGTGGCGCTCCTCGAGCAGGCGCAGCGACTCCGGGTCGAGCCCGAGGTCGTGGCGGGCGGCGTGCAGGGCGTCGACCCGGGCGAACAGCGCCGGGTCGAGCACGATGGCGTCGCGGTGCGCGGACAGCCGCGGCGCCACCTCGGCCTCGATCTGCCGGATCCCGGGGGTGGACGCCGAGCCGACGAGGGTGAAGAACACCGCCGAGACCCGCCGCAGCATCGCGCCCGCGCGCTCCAGCGCTTCCAGGGTGTTCGCGAAGGTGGGCGGACCGGGATCGGCCGTGATCGCGTCGACCTCGGCCCGGTGGCGCGCCATCGCCTCGTCGAACGCCGGGCCGAAGTGCTCCTCGCGGATCGCGGCGAGGTCGGGGTAGCGGTGCGGAAGGGAGCTCGGCTCACGGAACGGATTGCCGTCGGTCATGGGTGCATTCTGCTCGGCGCTACTCGTCAAGCTGTAGTTGACGGACGGCGCGACGTCAACGTAACCTTGACGCATGCCTCCGGTGCAGCCCGTCCCGCCGATCCGCCTCGACGACCTCATCAACGCGATCGTGAAGGTGCACGACGAGCCGCTGCAACGGCTGCGCAGCGCGATGGTGGCGGCCGACCATCTCGGCGAGGTCGCCGACCACCTCATCGGCCACTTCGTCGACCAGGCCCGCCGCGCCGGCGCGTCGTGGACCGACATCGGCCGCGGCATGGGCGTCACCAAGCAGGCCGCCCAGCAGCGGTTCGTGCCCAAGGGCGACCTCGACGCCCAGGACGGGTTCGCCCGGTTCACCCCGCGGGCCCGCAACGTCGTGATGACCGCGCAGAACGAGGCGCGGGCCGCGGGCAACGCCACGATCACACCGGCGCACCTCGTGCTCGGGCTGCTCGCCGAGCCCGACGGCATCGCCGCATGGCTGATCACCACACGCGGGGTGGGTCTCGACGCCGTCCGCGCAGCCGTGGCGCTGCCGCAGCGGGTCGCCGAGCCGCCGGAGCTCGTGCCCTTCGACCCGGCCGCGAAGAAGCTGCTGGAGCTGACGTTCCGCGAGGCGCTACGGCTCGGGCACGACTACGTCGGCACCGAGCACATCCTGCTCGCGCTTCTGGAGGCCGAGGACGGGCGCGGGACGCTGTCCGGGCTCGGGCTGCGCAAGGACGAGATCGAGGCGGCGATCGTGGCCGCCGTCGGCAGCGTGCTCGACGGCACTCTTTCCTGATCCAGCACGGCGTCCACCTCCTCGACGGTGGCAGCGGGCAGCGCTGGATGATTCATGATCGTTCGAACGCTGTCCGACGTCCGGGCCGGACGCGACCGGGCGCTACCGCAGGACCGCCGTCACGGCCTCGGCGATCTCGGTCCCGCCCTGGCGCAGCTCCAGCACGCGTCCGGCGCTGCCCGGGGCGTCGAGCAGCGCGGCGAGGACGATCGCCGTGTCGTCACGGGTGACGTCCCCGCGGTCGACGGGCGGCGGCGCGAGCAGCACCCTGCCGGTGCCGGGGTCGTCGGTGAGCCGGCCGGGGCGCAGGATCGTCCAGTCCAGGTCCGTGATGCGGACGGCGTCCTCGGCGGCTTTCTTGGCTCGCAGGTAGGCCGCCCACACCTCGTCGGTGCCCGGCGCGGGGGCGGCGTCCACCCCGGTCGAGGACACCAGCAGGTAGCGCGGCACGCCGGCCCACGCCGCGGCGTCGGCGAGCAGCACGGCGGCGGCGCGGTCGACCGAGTCCTTGCGTGCCCGGCCGCTGCCCGGTCCGGCGCCGGCCGCGAACACCACCGCGTCCGCGCCGTCCAGGTGCCTGGCCAGCTCGTCGACGCCCGCGGTCTCCAGGTCGACCACCGCGGCGCCGGCCCCGACGGCGGCGAGATCTGCCCGGTGGTCGGGGTTGCGCACCACCCCGACCACGGTGTCCCCCCGTCTCGCCAGCAGTGCCGCGAGCCGCAGCCCGATCTTCCCGTGTCCTCCCGCGATGACCACATGCACCGGGCGACCGTAGCCCCGATCACCGGGCCGCACCGGGGCGGTGGGGTGCTGCTCGGCGCCGGGACGGGTCGGACCGCGGCTAGCGGTCGGCCCCGACAAGTTGCGCCGCCTTCTCCCCGATCGCGACGGCGGTCGCGGCGGGCCCGCGCCGGGGTGCCGTCGGCAGCACGGACGTGTCGGCGACCCGCAGGCCGTCGATCCCGTGCACCCACAGGTCCGCGTCGACGACCGCGACCGCGTCGGCGGCGGGCCCGATCGCGGCGCCGCCGCACAGGTGCACGGCGGTGCTGAGGTGCGCGGCGAGCCAGCCGTCGAGCGCCCGGTCGTTGCCCAGGACGTCGCCGCCGGGGTCGGTGCGGATGCCCAGCCCGGCGCGCAGCAGCTCGGCGCCGGTGCGCACGGCGTGGCGCAGGCGGCGGCGGTCGTGCTCGGTGCGCAGGTAGCGGTACTCGATCCGGGGCGGCCCGTCGGCGGCGGGCAGCGTGATCGCGCCGCGGCTGTCGGGGTGCTGGAGCAGGCACATCAGGTGCAGGTCCCCGCCGTCGACGAACGGGCGGGCGAACAGCAGAATCTCGACGTCCCCGGCCGGGTCGGCGCCCGCGTCGAGGTCGAGCGCGGCCTGCGCGGACGGCGCGTGCGGGTGCGCGGGCGGGTCGGCGGTGCGGAACGGCAGGAACACCGCCGGGTGGTCGGTGCCGTCGCGGCCGACCCCGGGCAGGTCGTGCCGGGCCTCGATGCCGGCCGCGCACAGCTCGTCGGCCGGCCCGATGCCGGAGGCCAGCAGCAGCGCCGGGGTGCCCACCGCGCCCGCGCACAGCACGGTCTGCGCGGCGTGCACCCGCGTGCCGTCGCGCAGCTCGACGCCGACGGCCCGGTCGCGCGCCAGCAGCACCCGGCGGGCGATCGCCCCGGTGCGGACGGTCAGGCCGGGCCGGGGGCGCAGGTAGGCGGTGGCGGCGTCGACGCGACGCCCGGCTTCGACGTTCGCCGGGACCAGCCCCGCGCCGGGCGGCCCGCCGGCGTTCTTGTCGGGCACGGCGGGGAACCCCAGCGCCTGCGCCGCGATCAGGAACCGCTCCGCCGCCGGGTGCAGCAGCGTCCCGGCGGGCCGCCGCACCGGGATCGGGCCTGCGCTGCCGTGCCCGGGCCCGGGGTGGTCGTGGTCGGTCTCGGCGGCGACGTAGTGCGCCATCAGGTCGGCGTAGCCCCAGCCGGGCCCCCAGCCGGCGCAGTCGGCCGGGGTGGCGCGCAGCCACACCGCCCCGTTGACGGCGCTCGACCCGCCGAGCACCCGCCCGCGCGGCACGACCGCGTCCTGCCCGGCCCGCAGCGTCACGGCGTGCGCCCAGTTCAGCGGGTGGTCCGGCGCGGTCGCGGCGAGCGAGGCCACCTGGCGCAGCTCGACCGGCAACGGGCCGGGCGGCCCGGCCTCCAGCAGCAGGACGCGGCACGCCGGGTCCGCGGCGAGGCGCCCGGCGAGCGCGCACCCGGCCGATCCGCCGCCGACGACGACCACGTCGAACCCGTCCGCCGGCACGGGTGGAGGATGCCTGGTCATGAGTGACACGGCCACTCGCCGGCCCAGCCCCCAGCCCCGCAACGGCGCCGCCCGTCCCGAGGCGGACCCGACCGCGGATCTCGCGGCGTTCGTCACCGCGAGCCCGTCGCCCTACCACGCGGTGGCCGAGGCGGTGCGGCGGTTGCGCGCGGCCGGGTTCACCGAGCAGCCCGAGGCCGGGCCGTGGGAGCGTGGCGCAGGCGGGCGCTACCTCGTCCGGGACGGGACGCTGCTGGCCTGGTCGGTGCCCGAAGGGGCGGGCCCGGGGACGTCGCTGCGGGTGTTCGCCGCGCACACCGACTCGCCGACGCTCAAGGTCAAGCCGCGCCCCGACGAGGGTGCGGCCGGGTGGCGCCAGGTCGGCGTGGAGGTCTACGGCGGGGCGCTGTGGAACTCCTGGCTCGACCGCGACCTCGGCCTGGCCGGGCGCCTCGCGCTCTACGACGGCTCGTCGGTGCTGGTCAACGTCGCGCGCCCGCTGCTGCGCGTGCCGCAGCTCGCCATCCACCTCGACCGCGCCGTCAACCAGGGGCTCACCCTCGACGCCCAGCAGCACCTGCTGCCCGTCTGGGGCCTGGGCACCGCGCGCGACGGCGATCTCGTCGAGTTCCTCGCCGCGGAGGTCGGGGTCGCGGCGCGGGAGGTCGCAGCACACGACCTCGTGGTGCACGACCTCGCCCCGCCCGCCCGGCTCGGCGCCGACCGGGAGCTGCTCGCCGCACCCCGGCTGGACAACCTGTCCTCGGTGCACACCGGGATCGGCGCCCTGCTCGCCGCCGACGCGCCCGACGTCGTCGCGGTGTTCGTCGGGTTCGACCACGAGGAGGTGGGCTCCGCGTCCGCGTCCGGTGCGGCCGGGCCGCTGCTGGAGACCGTGCTCACCCACCTGGCCGGCGGGTTCGACGCCCGGGCCGCGGCGTTCGCGACGTCGCGCTGCCTGTCGGCGGACGTCACCCACGCGGCGCACCCCAACTACCTGGGCCATCACGACCCGGCGCACCGCGCGGTGCCCAACGGCGGCCCGGCGCTGAAGGTCAACGCCAACCAGCGCTACGCCACCGACGCCCCCGGGGCCGCCGCCTGGGCGCGCGCGTGCCGCGACGCGGGCGTGCCGTCGCAGGTGTTCGTCGCGAAGAACACGATCCCGTGCGGCAGCACCGTCGGCCCGCTGCTGGCGACCCGGCTGGGCATCCGGACCGTCGACGTCGGCATCCCGGTGCTGTCCATGCACTCCGCGCGGGAGCTGTGCGGGGTCGACGACCCGGGCCACCTCGCCGCCGCGGCCCGCGCCTTCCTCACCGACGCGGGCTGAGGGCCGTGTTCCCCTCCGCCTGCGCCATCGCCGCCGCCGTCCGGGCCGGCGAGCGCACCGCCGTGGACGTCGCCCGCGAGCACCTCGACCGCATCGCCGCCCGCGACGGCGAGCTGAACGCCTTCCAGGCCGTCCGGGCCGCCGCGGCGCTGGCCGACGCCGCCGCCGTCGACGCCCACCCGGACCGGGCCGGGCTGCCGCTCGCGGGCGTGCCCGTGGCCGTGAAGGACAACACCGCCGTCGCCGGGCTGGAGCTGCGGCACGGCAGCGCCGCCACCTCCGCCGAGCCCGCCACCTCCGACGACGAGCTGGTCACGCGGCTGCGCGCGGCCGGCGCGGTCGTCGTCGGCAGCACCCGGATGCCGGAGCTGGCCGCGTGGGGGTTCACGGCGTCGCGGGCGTACGGCAGCACCCGCAACCCGCTCGACCCGGCGCTGGACCCGGGCGGCTCGTCGGGCGGGGCAGCGGCGGCGGTGGCGGCCGGGATGGCGGCGGTGGCGGTCGGCAGCGACGGCGGCGGGTCGATCCGGATCCCCGCGGCGGCGTGCGGGCTGGTCGGGGTGAAGCCGTCGGCGGGGCTGGTGCCGCTGCCCGGCGGCGCCGCGCAGCACTGGTGCGGCCTGTCGGTCGCCGGTCCGATCGCGCGGACCGTCGCCGACGCCGCCGCGCTGCTCGCCGTGCTCGCGGGCGACCCGCACCTCGCCGCGCCCCTCGCCGCGCCCCTGGACGTCGACGGGCCGTTGCGGGTGGCGCGCTCGGTGCGCAGCCCGGCGCTGCCCGCGCGGCCCGAACCCGAACAGGTGGCCGCGCTCGACGTCGCCACCGCCCGGCTGCGCTCCCTGGGCCACACCGTGGCCACCGCCGACCCGCCGTATCCCGCGACGCTGGCCCAGCTGTGGCAGCGGCGCTGGTGGGCCGGGATCGCCACCGACGTCGACGTCCTCGGGCTCGACCCGGCCCGGCTGGAGGCGCGCACCCGGGCGATGGTCCGCCGGGGCCGCCGCGTGCTGCGGTTCGGCGGGCCGCGCCCCGCCGCCGCGGCCGCGTGGCGCGAGCGGGCGACGGCCTGGTTCGCCGACCACGACGTGCTGCTCACCCCGGCGGTGGCCCGCGGGCCCGGCCCGGCGGGGGCGCTCGCCGACCGCGGGTACCTCGCGACCTCGCTCGCGTCCGCGCGCGCGTTGCCCTACACCCCGGCGTGGAACCTCGCGGGCTTCCCCGCGATCGTCGTGCCGGTGGGCCGGCGTTCGCCGGTGCCTCTCTGCGTGCAGCTGGTCGCCCCGGTCGGCGCCGAGCGCCTGCTGCTCGCCGTCGCTGCCGCACTCGAAGCGTCCTGACCAGGACGTTTTTCCGAGAGAGCGGCGGGTACACCCAGCCCCCATGGGCACCTTTCACGTCGACGTCGCCGCCGGCGGCCGGGTGCTGGTCCCGCGCGGCGAGCTGTCCACGACGACCGCGGCCGACCTGCGCGCCGCCGTCCGCGCCCGGCTGCTCGACCGCACCGACGTGCTCGTCGACCTCGGCGGCCTGCGCGTGTGCACCCCCGAGGCCGTGCACGCCTTCAGCGAGGCGCTGGCCGACGCGGGCGGGTGGCCGCGCGCCCGGCTCGTGCTCTTCAACGCCGACGCCGTGACCACCGCCCTGCTGCACGCCCAGCGCGTGCCGCTGCTCGTCCCCGTCGCCGCCGACCTCGCCGCGGCCGGGCCGCGCCTCGCGCACCGCCCCGACCGCGTCGCCCGCCGGACGGTCCTGCCCGCCGGGCTCCCCGCACCCGCGCACGCCCGGACCTTCGTGGCGTCCGCCTGCGCCGACTGGGCCGTCGCCGGCCGGTTCCCCGACGCCCCGCTCGTGGCCACCGAGCTGGTCAGCAACGCGGTCGTGCACGGCCGGCGCCCGTTCGTCCTGGTGGTCGCGCTGGACCGGCACGGGCTGCACGTCGCCGTGCGCGACGGGTCCTCGACGGGCGTCGCGGCCATCCGCGCCGACCCGGCCGGGGGCCGCGGCCTGCACCTGGTGTCCGAGCTGACCCTCGCCTGGGGCGTCACCGCACATCCCGACGGCAAGACCGTGTGGAGCGTCCTGCGCAGCCGCTGATGCCCGGTGCAGGTGGGGAGGTCGCGGATCAGCCGGCGTCGCCGATGAGGCTGCGGATGGTCTGCGCGACGTCGACGTGCCGGTCGGGGTGCAGCTCGGCGACCAGCTCGACCAGCCGCGTGGTGGTGACCCAGGTCAGCCGGTCCAGATGCGCGGTGCCGGCGTCGACGATCGGCTCCCGGGGCGACTCCCACACCTGCCCGAACCGGATCGCCGGCGGGCGGGGCAACGGCGTCCGTGGAGCGGGAGCGGTCAACGGTCGTCGCGGTCGAACGCCGCGATCGCCGCAGCCATGCGCGTGTCGAGCAGGGACTCCTCCTGATCGGCGTCGTGCAGGCCGGCGCGGGCGTCCTCCTCGGCCCGCGCGCGCAGCGCGGTGGTCAGGGCGAGCTGGTAGCGGATCGCCGAGCGCACCCAGTCCGACACGGACGTGCCGGCGTCGGCCGCGGCGTGGCGTGCCCCTTCGGCGAGCCGATCGTCCAACCGCAACGTCATCTGCTCCGACATGCGATGAGCATCCCCACACCGCACTACGGGCTGAGCGGCGCAACCTATCCGGTTGGGGGTTTCGGTCGTGCCCGACCGATTCTAGTGTGATCCACGACGCACTCCCCACCACGGAAGTGAGACCCGAGATGGCCGAACAGTCCCTGTACGAGCGGCTCGGTGGCACCTACGCCATCGCCGGCGCCGTCGACGTCCTCGTCAACCGCCTCTACTCCAACGCCACGGCCAACTCCAACCCCGCCGTGGACGAGTTCCACAAGAAGGGCGGGCAGGCCGGCTTCAAGTTCCTCGTCACGGCCTGGTCGATCGAGGCCACCGGTGGGCCCAAGTGCTACCCGGGCAAGGACATGATCGAGGGGCACAAGCACCTCAGCGCCAGCAACGCCGACTTCGACACCGTCAAGCTGGAGATCCACGCCACCCTGAGCTACCTCGGCGTCCCCAAGCCCGAGCAGGACGAGTTCCTGGGGATCATCGAGAGCTACCGTTCCCAGGTCGTCTCGGCCTGACCCGCTGCCCGAGGTGCGCCGGCCCTACACCCCGAACGCCGCGGCGTAGGTGAAGGGGCCGGCCACCGGGCGGTACGCCGCGAGCGGGCGCACCTGGAAGTAGGCGCCCCACGCCGGGTCGGGCGCCTCGACGCCCAGCTCCGCCGCCGCCCGGAACCCGAACCGGCCGTAGAACTCCGGCTCCCCGAGCAGCGCCACCAGCGGTTCGCCGCACGCGTCCGCGGCACCGAGCACCGCGTGCATCAGCGCCGACCCCACCCCGCCGCGCTGCGCCCCGGGCCGCACCGCGATCGGGCCCAGCCCCAGCGCCGCCGTCGTCCCGACGTGCCCGCGGGTGCACACGACGTGCCCGGCGACGCGCTCGTCCACCGTCACCACCAGGGAGAACCGCGGCAGCCACGCCGAGTCGGCGCGCAGCGCGTCGAGCAGCGCGACCTCCGCCGGCGGCTCCCCCGGGAACGCCGCCGCCACCACCTCACGGACCGCCCCCACGTCCCCCTGCTGCTCGCGGCGCACGATCACGAGACCGACCTCAGACCTTCGCCGGGATGCGGTGCGTGCTCATGAAGCCGGCCGCCATGGACGCGAGGGTCGCGGGGTCACGCAACGGCAGGAGATGGTCGGCGCCGTGTGCGGTCATGATCTCCGCGTTCGGCAGCATCTCCGCGATGCGAGCGACGACCCCGTGGACGATCGGCGGGCTCGCGCCTCCTTGGACCAGGAGAACCGGCTGGGAGATCCGGGACCGTGCGGATGCCGGGAAACTCCACTCCAGGACGGCGGGCCCCTCGTCGCGGAAGAAGAACCCGCAGTCCCGTTCCGCCTGCGCCACGCCGTCGAGGCCGAGCGCGTCGACGAGCACGCTGTGGTAGTCCTCCGCGCAGGCCCTCAGCATGAACGTGTCGAACGCGGTGGCCAGGTCGCCCGCGGCGGCCGTGTCCATCACGGATCTGACGAACTGTCCGAAGCCGGCCGCCACTTCTGGAGGCAGGAGGGACAGTGCTGCCGCGGGCTCGACGAGGACAAGGCTTCGCACGAGATCCGGACGGTCGGCGGCCAGCTGGAGCCCGATCAGGGAGCCGGACGAGTGCGCGAGGACGTGCGCCTGCCCGATGCCGAGACCGTCCAGCACCGCGGCGCAGTGCCCGGCGTGGTCGGCCAGCGTCAGGTGCCGGCACGGCGCCGGCGCCGTCGAGTCGTATCCGGCGCGCACCGGCGCCACGCGGCGCAACGCCTGCATCGCAGGGTCCGCGGAGACGGTGGGGAACCACGCCGCGAACACGCCGGCGTGAATCATCAGGACCGGCTCCCCGTTGCCGCGATCGGTGAACTCGATCGTCGCCTCGCCGACGTCCAGCCGTTGCAGACCAACGCTCGTCATCGTGACCCCTCGATTGGTACCATCGATGCTCAATCGAATTGAGTGCTAGAGTAGCGAAATGGCACGGGCCGTCAACCCCTCCACCCGCCGGTACCGGTCCGAGCTGCGCGCCGAGCAGGCCCAGGACACCCGTCGGCGGATCCTGGACGCGGCGACACGCCTGTTCCTGGCCAACGGCTATGCGGGCACGACCGTGGCCGCCGTGGCGGCCGAGGCCGGCGTCGTGCCCGAGACGATCTACGGGACGCTCGGCGGCAAGAAAGGCCTCCTGGAGGGCGTCATCGACGCGACGATCATCGCTTTCCTCGGGCCCCTGCTCGATCCGGAGCACGACCGGTCGAGCCGATGGGCAGAGATCGACAAGCTGCCCACAGCACGCGACCGACTCCATGCCTGGGCCGAGTTCGGCTGCGAGATCCTGGCCCACACCAGCCCGATCCATGCCTTGATCCGCGGCGCGGCAGACGGCGAGCCCTTCGCCGTCGACCTGCGCGAACGCCTCCTGCGCGACCGGCTGGCCGACATCACCGCGTCGATCCGGCGGTACGCAGCGGACGCCCTCCGGCCCGGACTGAGCGTCGAGCAGGCCGGCGAGCGGGCGTGCGCCCTGATGAGCCCGGACATGCACCACCTGCTCACGACCGGGCTCGGATGGACCCCCGATCAGCACCGCGAGTGGCTCTGCCCGCTCGTCGTCGGCGAGCTGCTCGGCCCGGCCTGAAGCTGGTCGTCGCGCTCCGGCGCCCGCCGGACGTGCCCGGCGCCGCGGCCAGCACATGGGACTGGAACTGAGACTGGACAGCAGCACGTCGGACGGCCCACGGTCGGGGCTTCCCCGCGTTCGTGCTGCTCAACTGTGGCGGAGGATGCGGGATTCGAACCCGCGAGGGCGTGAACCCAACACGCTTTCCAAGTCTGGCAACTGACGATCGGGGCTGATCGCGGGAGGCTGCAGGCCAGGTCGCGCGCTCCCGCGCCATGCCGGCGAGGGTGCGCGATTGCCACCGAACGCCACCGGAACTGCAACCGGTCGGTGGGGCGCTACCGGCCAGGTTTGGCGGTCGCCAGTTCGGTCATCGACGTGATCGTCGGGACACCGGTGGCCCGGAACGGGTCGACCTTCGCGGGCTTGTTCGCGTAGGCGACGCAGTGCGTGCCGGCGCGGCGGGCGGCCTCGATGTCGGTCATGGAATCGCCGATGAGGAACGCGTCGGTCGGTGTCACCCCGAGATGCTCGACAGCGCGCCGGACCGACCAGGGGTCCGGCTTCATCAGGTCGGGCCGGCGGTGGGCCCTGCCGACGACGATCGACACTGCTTGTTGCAGCTGGTGCATGTCGAGGAACTCCTCGACGGCCGCCTGGCTGTTGTTGCTGACGATGGCCACGCGTCGGCCCTCGCTGGCGAACGAGCGCAACGCGGCTACCCCTCCGGCGTCCGGGATCGAGACCCGGACTGCGTCGACCTCTGCCTGAACGAGGGCATCCTCGACGACGTGCCCGGCGTCCTGGTCGAGCGCATACACGGAGCGCAGCACTTCCAGCGGGTCGTTCGTGTCGAATCGCCGGCCGGCCAGCCCTTCCAGATCCCGGGCCACGCCGGCTGCGGGTCGGTTGACGAACACGTCGCACAGCGGACCGTCAAAATCAAAAAGGACGGTGCAACAGTGGCGCACGACCCACGTCAGCGACCCATCGTTCATGAGGCGTACTCGTGTGCAACGGAATCCCACACACTGTCGAACCACCTCTGGGCTTGCTCGACGTACTGGGAATCGATCGACTGTTCATCCTCGGAGCGCGCGAAATGGAACAGTGTTGCATCCTTGCCCATGGGGTCGAAAATCTCGACCGGCGCGCCCGCGATGGCGACGTTGTGCCGCACTACCGGATAGAAGCCGAAAAATGCTTCCGACCCGTTCAGTAGATACATCTTGAACAGCGGTGCCATGTGGACCGACCGCACCTCGGCCGAGCCTGACTCGATCATGCCGAGCGCTGCCAGTTCCGACACGGTGTCGACGATGGCCTGAGTGGAACGCTCGACGATTCGGCTCATGCGACCCCGGACGTCTGCCGAGTCGTTGCCGTCAGGAGCGAGTGACGGAAGGCCGATGGGCTGCGTGAGATCCGGCACGAGGACGCGCAAGTGCACACTCGTCGCCCCCAGTTGTCCGGCACGGATCTTGTCCAGTGGCTCTTGAATGACGCCGTACAGCGTCTCGCCGGAGAAGCCGGCGAAGTCGATTCGGACGTCTCCACTCTCGAAGACCTGCTCGACGTGCGGCCTGAGTCCGACGGCGCGCTCCGTGCGCTGTCGAACAAAGAGTCCCTTGCCCTGCCTGGAGACCACCAGTCCCTCATCCCGCAGAATCCCGATCGCCTTTTGAACGGTCATCGGTGCGACGTCGAAATGCCGTCCGAGTTCGGCGATGGACGGGAGTTTGTCCCCCGGTTCGTACTCGCGAGTGACGATCGCAGCCTTGATGACGCTGGTGACCTGCTGGAAGGGCGGCCGGCTGTCGTTGGGATCGAGCTTCTCCATGCCGAGCACTCTACGCGACCCTGCTAGCCCATCTAGGTGATCTCCAGCAGTGCTAGCAAACCTACGTTGACACTGCTAGTAGAGCTAGCTAGCTTCGGTCGTGCCGGAGACCGACTCCGGCTGGGAGGTTCGGATGAGCAGCACGACCGATACGGCAGCACAGATCGACTGCATGTCGCCGTTGGACGAGGAGGGCCGGCGCGCGGTGCGTCGGTACTGGGAGCAGGTGATCCGGGAGGAGTGGGTCCCGGCTGAGCGGGGGGTGCCGCGGGCGGTTCCGCTGGCCGAGGACGGGCGGCGTGAGCGTCGTGAGGCGCGGCGGGCGATCGCCCGGATCGCGGCCGCGGGACGGGTGGCGCCGGTGGTGGCGATGCGGTCGCCGTCGGTCTCGGTGTCGACGGTGGGGGAGGCGGCGTGATGGAGGTCGTGGATGCCCGGGGCTGTCGGGCGATGGAGGAGGCGCGGCATCACGCGTTCGGTGCGTTGCGCCATGTACTGGTGCTGGCCGGGGTGACGGCGTTGGCGGTGTGGTTCGCCGTGGCGGGTCTGCCCGGGGTGGCGTCGGGTCTGGTGTGGTTCGTGGCCGGTGTGGCGGGCGGGGACCTGCTCACCGCGTCGGGTTCGGCGGTGCGGGCGTGGCGGGAGGTTCGCCGGCTGGGCCGTTGCGCGGCGTGCCGCTCGGCGGCGGCCGACGAGGACGAGGCGTACGGCCGGGGCCGGCGCTGTGCGCGGGCCGGGCACCGGCAGGTGACCCGATGATCCGCACCGAGATTCAGATCATCGTGCGGTGCGACCGCTGCGCGACCGGGATGACCGGTGACGCCGACACCCCGGCAGGTGCACCGGCGGTGTTCGGTGACCGGGTCGCCGCGCTGACCGCGATCGAGGCGGCCACCGCTCACCACGGGTGGGCGCGCCGGTTGGAGGGTCGGCTGTTGTGCCCGACCTGCGCCGACCGGGCGATATGCCTGATGCATGGCCACGAGTTCCGCGACGTGCACGACTGCGGCCCGCACGGTACCGGTGAGGACGGCACGGGCGGATGGCGCCCGTGCGCGTGCGATCGCTCGATCCCCGCCCACTCCGGCTCCCGGCCGGACCCGGCCGGTGGGCCGGGCTGCGGGATGGAGTGGCGGCTGTGCGGTCGCTGCGACCACATCGACGAACGGCACCTCACCGACCTTGACGAGGTCCAGCCCGGCGGACACCTCCGCCAAGACGTCCCCGCCGGGCTGGCTCTCCCCACCGACGACCCGAGCATCCAGCACGAGAGCCGCGAGGAGACCGCGATGGTAGAGCGTCTTGCCCTGGTGTCCGGGCGTCCGACCCGCGTGGCCGGCGCCCGGCAGTGCGTCGGCCGCACGGCGTTCCGTGATCGCGACAGCGCCGCGCACGTCGGTGCCCAGCTCAACCGGCGCGTGTCCAGCGCTGCGTGCCGCCGCTGCGGCGGCTGGCACCTGACGAGGGGACACGCCTGATGAGCAGCACCACGACGACCGGGGCGGAACCGGCCCCGGTGGATGCTCGGGCCGGCGGGCGAGTGGAGCGGTTGGCCGCCGAGGCCGCCGACGCGGCCCGGGTCCGGGCGCTGACGACCGACCCGAACGTGATCGCGTTGCGGGTGGAGAAGGTCCGCGCGCAGGTCGACGCCCTGTTGTGGGCGGGGATCGTCCTCGGGTTGGCCTTCACCATGGTCAACGTTCAGGCGTTCGCCGCCGGCGGCGCCGGGCCTGAGGATGCCGCGTGGTGGGTGGCGTGGCTGCTGGACCCGATGGTGTCGCTGGTGCTGCTGGCCGTTCTGCGCGCCGAACAGGTCACCGCGCGCTATCAGGTCGCGCTACCGGCGTGGGCGCACCGGACGAAGTGGCTCACCTTCGCCGCCACGTACGTGATGAACACGTGGACATCGTGGGGGCTGGCCGGCGGCCCGCTGTCCTGGTCCGGTGTTGTGCTGCACTCGGTGCCGCCGCTGGTGGTGTTCGCGACGGCCGAGACCGGCCCCGGACTGCGGGACCGGCTCACCGAGGCGGTGCACCGCGCGCTCACCGAGCACGCGGCCCGATGCTCGACAGGCGCCGACACCACGCCATTCACGAGTCCGGCCGACGCCGTCCGTGGCGACGTTCACGAACCCGCCACCGCGGCCGTTCACGAACCATCGCCGCTCGTCGAGCCGCCGGCCGTCGACGACGCACCGGCAGATGACCGCGCGCCGGCTCGCCGGCCGGCCGGTCGCCGTGCCGGGCGGGGCAAGCCGGCCCCGCGCCGGCTGCTGGCCGACTACGTCGCCGCCGCCCGCGCCGCGCTCGACGACGCCCGGACAACCGGGGCGGCTGTCGAGCCCACGCCGGCGTGGTGCCGGCAGGTGACGGGCTGCTCGGCCGGGACGTCGGTCAAGGTCGCCGCCGCCCTGCGCGCTGCGCCCGTGTCGGCCATGCCGGCCGAGTCCGTCCGCACATCCGCGCTCGCCGATCGGCAGGAGGCCGCCTGATGTCCACCGAGACACACGACACCGACCAGCCCGGCCACGACCGGCCCGGCCACGACGATGTCAACCCGCGCCGGACCGCCCGCCCGGGTGTGCACGGCCGGCGCCCGTCGGGCCGGGTCAACCTGGGCAAGCTGCACGGGCCCACCGAGGATGGTGGGTTCGTCGCCGCCGGCGGTGTGGTCGAGGGCCAGGTCCTCGACGACGAGCACATCGAGGACGAGACGAACCGCGCCGACACGGCTACGCCGGGACCGGTCGGGACCTCGGGTGCCGAGCTGGTGCCGATACCCCGCCCGGCCGGGCTCGTCCGGCACGCCGGCGGGGTCGCCATGCGGCAGACCGTGCAGGCGGTGCACGCGGTGCGGGTGGTCGCGACGCACCCGACCACGAAGGCCGGCGGGAAGGCCGTCGCCCGGCATGTGTGGTGGCCGGTCGCGGGTGCCGGGGTGGTCATCGCCCGGTGGCGCGACACCCACGGCGCGAGCCGCTACGAGCGGATGATGCGCGCCGCCGAGATCGCGGGCGACCGCGAGGCGCTGTTGGAGTGGGAGGCCCGCGACGTCGCGGAGAAGGCCGCCCGCCACGGCCGGGTCATGGACTGGGTCCGCTCACCGCTGGACCTGATGAAGGCGGTCGCGTTCGGCTGCGCCGGGGTGGTCGGGCTGCTGCTCGCGCTCGGGATCGTGCTCGCGGTCGCGAACTCCGACATCGGGCAGGTCATCGGCCCGATCAGTGCGGTGGTGCACGCGATCGCGTGGTTGGTGTGGTTCTTCACCGTCTACGGCACCCTGCTGATCACTGTCGGCACGGTCGGCGCGATCGCCTACCTGTGGCAGGTCGGGCGGGCCCGCACCGAGCCGCCGGCGTGGCTGACCCCGGCCGCTGAGGACCCGCTCGGCCGTGACGTCGTGCCCGATGAGGGCGCGATCCTCAACGCGTTGCGCAACCTCAACCTCGCCCCGCTCAACCGGAAGTTCAAGGAGGGCTGGACCCCGCGTTGGGTGCTGGGCACCGGCCGCGACGGGAAGGGCTGGCGCACCCAGCTCGAACTTCCGCCGGGCGTGACGGTGGAGATGATCAACGCCAACCGGGGTGTGCTGGCCCACAACCTGGTCCGCCTGCCCGTGGAGGTGTGGCCTACCGAGCCCAAGCGGCTGCCCGGCGTGCTGGACCTGTGGGTGGCCGACCAGGGCCTGTTGACCGGCCCTGTCGAGCCCTACCCGCTGCTGCACGACGGCGTGTGCGATTACTTCACCGGGGTTCCGGTCGGGATCGACCAGCGCGGGGCCACGGTGAATGGCCGGGTGATGGCTGCCAACTACGGCATCGCCGGCGCGATGGGGTCGGGGAAGACGTCGCTGGTGATCAACCTGCTGGCCGGGGCGATGCTCGACCCGCTGGTCGACATCGACGTCTACGTGATGGCCTACAACGTCGACTACGACCCGATGCGCCCCCGGCTGCGGACCCTGGTCAAGGGCGACGAGGACGAACACGTCATCGCCGCCATGGACGCCCTGCGCGCGCTGCGCTCGGAGGTGACGCTGCGCGGGCAGATCCTCGCCGAGCTCGGCGGGGACGAAACCAAGGTTACGAGGGCACTCGCGGAGAAGGACGCGCGGTTGCGGCCCCGGGTGGTGGTGTTCGACGAGTGCCAGGAGCTGTTCCGGCACGAGTCGTTCGGCGACGAGGCCAAGGAACTCGCGATCAAGGTCATGATGAAGGCCCGCAAGTGCGCGATCACGCTGCTGTTCGTCACCCCGGCCCCGTCGGCGTCGAACCTGCCCCGCGACCTGGCCAAGACCGTGTCCCACGCGGTGTGCTTCGCGATCCGCGACCACCAGGGCAACGACGCCATCCTCGGCACCGGCGCGCACAAGGCCGGAATCACCGCCACCACTCTGGTCCCGGGGGAGGACGTCGGGACCGCGATGGCGTCCGGGTTCGGCCCGGTGCCGGGGCTGCTCCGCACCCATCACATCCGCCGGGAGAAGGGCCACGACGACCTGACCCCGATCGTCCGCCGCGCCGTGGCGCTGCGGAAGGACGCGGGCGTCAGTGCGGCGCCGGCCGCCGAGCCGGCGGCCCGGCCGGACCTGCTCGCCGACGTCGCCGCCGTACTGGTCGGCAACAAGCGGATGCGCACCCAGGAAATCCTCGCGCTGCTCGCCGCCCGCAACCGCCCGGTCTACGGCGGATGGACCTTCGCCGACCGCGCCGACGCCCTGCCCGACGCGGCGAAGCCCTACACGCGCGGCGGCGTGATGGTCGTCGGCGCCGACCGCGTCGCCGAAGCCCTCACCGACCGCACCGAGGAGCCGGACACGGATGGTGACAATCGGGCGGACTGAGCGCGGGGAGCCGGCCCGGGGAGGACACGGGGAGCAGGGGAGTTCTCCCCGCACCCCTCCCCGGACCGGCCTCCCCAACCTGACCAGCGACGACACCACTCGGGGAGCCGAGGGACCCACCCCCGCCTGACCAGGCAAAACCGGCCAGAACACGGGATCGAGACACCACCCGGTGCCTCCCTCCCTTACCTCTGCACGCCCTCATCCGATCACGATCCGTGACATTCAGGAGACCGGCATGACTGCCGACCACACCGCATCCGCGCTCACCGACCGCATCCGAACCGGCGCCGGCACCCTGTCGAGCACCCACCGGGCCCGGCTCGCCGGGTGGCTCGATCTCGCCGCCCGCGGCTGGGCACTGTTCCCCGTCCGGCCCGCCGGCAAGGCGCCGGCCATCGCCGGCTGGCAGGACCGCGCCACCACCGACCCCGACCGGCTGGAACGGTTCTTCACCGCCCACCCCGACCACAACGCCGGCATCGCCTGCGGCCCGTCCGGGCTGCTGGTCATCGACTGCGACACCCCCAAGCCGCTCACCGGCACCGAGCCGGACGCCGATGCCGGCGCGAGCCGGGACGGGTGGGCGGTGCTCGCCGAGCTGGCCTCCGGCCGCGGGGGGCTGCCCGACACCTGGACGGTGTCGACCCCGTCGGGCGGGCGGCACCTCTACTTCCGGGCCCCGGCCGGCGTCGTGCTGGGCAACACCGGGCGGACGTTGGGGCCGCTGCTCGACACCCGCGGGCGGGGTGGGCAGGTCCTCGCCCCGGGCAGCCGGCTCCCGAACGGCGGATACGAACT
>JBQTJE010000064.1:0-17687 GCA_052387455.1 Pseudonocardia sp. | reverse complement strand
GTCGTGACCGACGGCGATCCGGGACGGTCGAGATCGACGTGACGCGCGCTCGACGCCGCCGGGGCGTACCTCACGTCGATCTCGACCGCGCCCGTCGGGTCCGCTGACGTGCGCGGGCTGGCGCTGGCGCTGAGCTGGCTGACCGTCGTGCCGGTCCGGGTCGGCGACGTCGACGCGCGCGTCGCGGCGGCGGCGATCCGCTGGGCGCCGCTGGTGGGCGCGCTGCTCGGCGCGGGCGCCGCCGGGCTGCTGGTCGGGCTCGCCGCGGCCGGGGTCCCGGGGCTGCTCGCCGGGTTGCTGACCGTCGGGTTCCTCGCCCTCGCCACCCGCGGCATGCACGTCGACGGCCTGGCAGACACCGCCGACGGACTGGGCTGCTACGGCCCGCCGGAGCGCGCCCTGGCGGTGATGCGCGACGGCGGGGCGGGGCCGTTCGCGGTGGGCACGCTGGTCGTGGTCATGGTCGGGCAGGCAACGGCACTGGCCGAGCTGACCGCGTCCCCGTGGATGGTGGTCCTCGCCGTGGCGACCGGGCGCGCCGCCTTCGCCTGGCCGTGTCGGCGAGGCGTCCCGGCGGCCCGGCCGGACGGGCTCGGCGCGCTCGTCGCCGGGTCCCAGCCGTGGTGGGTCGCGCCGGCCTGGTGGACGGCGCTCGCAGCGGCCGCGACGCTCGTCGACCCGTGGCGGGGACCGGTCGCGGTGGCGCTCGCAGCTCTCGCCGTCGTCGCGCTGTCCGCGCACACCCGCCGCCGGTTCGGCGGCACCACCGGCGACGTCCTCGGCGCGGCCTGCGAGCTGTCCGTCCTCGCGAGCCTGACGGTTCTGGCGGCGTGATCAGGCCGGGACGAGCGTGCGCATCCAGGAGTGGGTGTCCGGCGCCAGCCCCCGCTGGATGTCGGTGAGCAGCGTGCGCAACCGGGTGGTGACGGGGCCGGGTTGGCCGTCACCGAACGTGACCTCGCCGTCGGCATGCTTGATCCCCCCGATCGGCGTGATGACGGCCGCGGTACCGCTGCCGAAGACCTCGGTGATCCGGCCGTCCGCGCCGCCGTCGAGCAGCTCCTGGCCCGAGACCTTGCGCTCGGTGACCTGGCAGCCCAGCTCCTTGGCCAGCACCAGCAGCGAGTCACGGGTGACCCCGGCGAGGATGCTGCCCGTCAACGACGGGGTGACCAGCTCGGCCTCGTCGCCCGAGCCGAAGACGAAGAACAGGTTGTTGGACCCCATCTCGTCGATCCAGTGCCGCTCCTCGGCATCGAGATACGCGACCTGGGCGCAGCCGTGCGCTGCACCCTGCGACTGCGGCAGCAATGACGCCGCGTAGTTGCCCCCGCACTTCGCCGTGCCGGTGCCGCCCAGCGCCGAGCGCGTGTAGTCGGTGGACAGCCACACGTCGATCGGCCTGATCCCGCCCGGGAAGTACGGCCCCGCGGGCGAGGCGATGAGCACGTAGAGGTACTCGGCGGCCGGCCGCACCCCCAGGCCGACCTCGGTCGCGAGCATGAACGGCCGCAGGTACAGCGACTCCTCGCCGCCCGCGGGCGGCACCCACGCGCTGTCGACGGCGCACAGCTCGTCGAGCGAGGCCAGGAACAGCTCGTCGGGAAGCTCGGCCATCGCCAGCCGCGCCGCGGACCGGCGGAAGCGCGCGGCGTTGGCGTCGGGCCGGAACGACGCGATGGACCCGTCCGGATGCCGGTAGGCCTTCAGCCCCTCGAAGATCTCCTGCCCGTAGTGCAGCACCATGGTCGCGGGGTCCAGCGACAGCGGGCCGTAGGGCGCCACCCGGGCGTCGTGCCAGCCCTCGCCCGCCCGCCAGCGGATCGTCACCATGTGGTCGGTGAAGTACCGGCCGAAGCCGGGATCGGCGAGGATCTCCGCGCGCCGGGCCTGCGGCGTGGGCGCGGGGTGGGTGGTCCGGGCGAACTGCGCGCTCATGACCAGACGGTAACCGGTGGGGCAAGACCGACGCCCATGAGCCGGTCGCTCGCGTCGCGTACGGTGCGCCGCGTGGACCTGCGGACCAGCCCCCTGCACGAGCGGCACGTCGCCCTCGGTGCCACCCTCGCCCCGTTCGGCGGCTGGTCGATGCCGATCGTCTACCCGGGCGGCGGCGTCGCCGAGCACGCGGCCGTGCGGGAGTCGGTGGGGGTCTTCGACGTCAGCCACCTCGGCAAGCTCGCGATCACCGGGCCGGGCGCCGCGGCGTTCGTCGACCGGTGCCTCACCGCGGATCTCGGCCGGATCACCCCCGGGCAGGCGCAGTACACGCTGTGCTGCGCCGACGACGGCGGGGTCGTCGACGACCTGATCGTCTACCTGGTCGGCCCGGACGAGGTGCTGGCCGTCCCCAACGCCGCCAACGCCGCGCAGGTGGCCCGGTTGTTCGCGGCGGCGGCCCCGGGCGGGGTCACCGTCGCCGACCGGCACGAGGCGCTGGCCGTCCTCGCGGTGCAGGGACCGCGGTCGGCCGCGGTGCTCGCGGCAGCCGTGCCCGGCGTGCCCGAGCTGGACTACATGGCCTTCGCCGACGTCGACGCGGTCCGCGCCTGCCGCACCGGCTACACCGGCGAGCACGGCTACGAGCTGCTCGTCGCGGCAGCCGACGCCCCCGCGGTGTGGGACGGGCTGCTCGCCGCGGGCGCGCAACCGTGCGGCCTCGGCGCCCGCGACACGCTGCGTACCGAGATGGGCTA
This sequence comes from Pseudonocardia sp., assembly GCA_052387455.1. Lineage (GTDB taxonomy): Bacteria > Actinomycetota > Actinomycetes > Mycobacteriales > Pseudonocardiaceae > Pseudonocardia. The sequence continues at coordinate 14,991 of JBQTJE010000064.1, read as the reverse complement.
CCCGCTGCACGGCCAGGACCTGTCGCCGTCCATCTCCCCGGTGCAGGCCGGCAGCTCCTGGGCGGTGGGGTGGGCGAAGCCCGAGTTCTGGGGACGGGACGCGCTGCTCGCCGAGAAGGCGGCCGGGCCGACGCGGCGGTTGCGCGGGTTGCGCGCCACCGGCCGCGGGGTGCCGCGGCCCGGGATGGACGTCCTCGTCGACGGCGCCCGGGTGGGGACGACGACGTCGGGCACCTTCTCCCCCACGCTGCGGACGGGAATCGCGCTCGCGCTGCTCGACACGGCCGCCGGGGTGGAGCTGGGCGACGTCGTGACCGTCGACGTGCGGGGGCGCGCGCTCGCCTGCGAGGTGGTGCGGCCGCCGTTCGTGCCGTCACACGTGCGATAGCCGGGCGAGCACCGTGCACGCCAGCCAGCCCACCACGAGCGCGACCACCGTGACGAGCACCTGCTGCACGGGCAGCAGCGCTGCCAGGCCGAGGCAGAGCACCAGCCCGAGCCAGGAGCTCCACGCGGGCCAGCGGCGGTCCGCCGCCGGCAGGCGCAGCGCCGCGGCGTTGATCACCGCGTAGTAGACGAGCACCGCGCACGCCGAGACCGCGATCGCCGCGACGGGCCCGGCGACGAGGACGATCGCGATCGCGACCAGCGCCGCGGCGACGTCGGCGCGCCACGGCGTGCCCCGCCCGGAGATCGCGGCGAGCGCGGGCGGCAGCTCGCCGCGCCGGGCCATCGCCAGGCCCGTACGGCTCACCCCGACCAGCACCGACAGCAGCGCCGAGCCGGCCGCGACGGCCGCCCCGATCCGGACGAGCACGCCCAGCGCGTGCGCGTCGCCGTTGTCGACCAGCGCGGCCAGCGGCGAGGCCTCGACCGCCAGCCGCTCGTGGCCCAGCCCGACGAGCAGCGCGGTGCCCACGAGCAGGTAGGTCACCAGCGTGATACCCAGCGCGATGAGGATCGCGCGGTGCAGCGTGCGGGACGGGTCGCGGACCTCCTCGCCCAAGGTGGCGATCCGCGCGTACCCCGCGAACGCGAAGAACACCAGCCCGGCCGCGGTGAGGACCCCGAGGGGGCCGCCCGTCACCGCCGGCCCCGGCAGCGCCGGCGTGGCCGCGGCCGGCTCCACGAGGCCGCTGCAGAGTCCCGCCAGGACCACCACGAGCAGCACCACCAGCGTGCCGCCGACGAGCACCCAGGCGCTGCGCGCGGTCCAGCGCACCCCGGCGACGTTGAGCGCGGCCACGACGACGATCACCCCGACCGCGAGCACCACCGGCCGGGCGGGCAGCACGTACCAGCCGAACACGAGCGCGGCCGCCGCCGCCGAGGACGTCTTGCCGACCAGGAACGCCACTCCGGCCAACCGCCCGGCCGCCGCGCCCAGGCGTTCCCGGCCGTACACGTAACCGCCGCCGCTCTCGGGATGGGCGACGGCGCAGTCGGCGGTGGAGGTGGCGTTGCAGGTCGCGACCACCGCCGCGAGCAGGATCGCGACGATCAGCCACGGCCCCGCGGCCGCCGCGGCCGGACCCCAGACGGCGAACACACCGGTGCCGAGCATCGCGGCGAGACCCAGCACGACGGCGTCGGCAGTCCCGAGTCGTCGCGTGAGGTTGCCCGGCACCCGACCAGCCTGACAGCGGGGCTGGGCGGTCAGGCGCCACGCGGGTGTCATTAGCATCTCGAACCGGTCTCGCACCCGAGATCGCCCGTCCGCCGAGGAGCACCCGTGTCCACCGAACTGCACGCCCTGAGCGGGTCCGCCACCGCCGCCATCGCCGACGCCGTGGTCGTCGGCCTGCTCCCCGCCGACGACGGCGACGACCCGACCGACCCCGGCGGCAAGGCCGGCCCGCGCCTGGCGCCCGGCGCGGAGGAGGTGGACGCCGCGTTCGCCGGTGCGCTCGCGGAACTGCTCGCGGTGGCCGGCGCGACCGGCAAGGCCGACGAGGTGACGAAGCTGCCCACCAGGGGGACGTTGGCGGCGCCGCTGCTCGTCGCGGTCGGCCTCGGCACACCCGACGACGGCGCGCCGAGCCCGGACCAGGTGCGCCGGGCGTCCGGCGCCGCCGCCCGCGCGCTGGCCGGCACCGAACGCGCCGTCACCACGCTCGGCAGGCTCAACCTCACCGCGGCCGCCGAGGGCACGCTGCTCGGGGCGTACGCGTTCACCGCCTACAAGGCGGCCGACGGCCGCGCGCCGGTGCACGCGGTGGGCGTCCTCACCGACGAGCTCACCGAGGCCGCAGCCGCTACCGAGCTCGAACGCGCCACCCTCGTCGCCGACGCCGTCGCCACCGCCCGCGACCTCGTCAACACCCCGCCCAACGACCTGTTCCCCGCCAGCTTCGCCGAGCGCGCCCGCGAGCTCGGCGAGGCCGCGGGGCTGACCGTCGAGGTGCTCGACGATGCCGCGCTCGCCGAGCAGGGCTTCGGCGGCGTGCTCGGGGTGGGCAAGGGCTCGTCGCGGGCGCCGCGGCTGGTGCGGCTGCACTGGTCGGGCGGGGCCGGCGGACCAGCGCGGCCGCGCGCGCGGGTGGCGCTGGTCGGCAAGGGCGTCACGTTCGACACCGGCGGGATCTCCATCAAGCCCGCCGCCAACATGGACCAGATGACCTCCGACATGTCCGGTGCGGCCGCCGTCGTCGCCGTCACGGTGCTGGCCGCGCGGCTGAAGCTGCCGGTGGCCGTCACCGCCACGGTGCCGATGGCCGAGAACATGCCCAGCGACACCGCGTACCGGCCCGGCGACGTGCTGCGGATGTACGGCGGCCGGACCGTCGAGGTGCTCAACACAGACGCCGAGGGCCGGCTGATCCTGGCCGACGCCATCGTGCGGGCCGCCCAGGACGAGCCCGACTACCTGGTCGAGACCTCCACCCTGACGGGCGCGCAGCAGGTCGCGCTGGGCCTGCGCACGGCCGGCGTCATGGGTACCGAGGCGCTGCGCGACCGGATCGCCGCGCTGGGCCGTGAGGTCGGCGAGGACGCCTGGGCGATGCCGCTGCCCGAGCACCTGCGCGCCGACCTGGACTCGCGCGTCGCCGATCTCGCCAACGTCACCAGCCACCGCTGGGGCGGGATGCTCGCGGCCGGGATCTTCCTGCGCGAGTTCGTGCCCGACGGCCTCGCCTGGGCGCACATCGACATCGCCGGCCCGTCGTTCCACGGCGGCAGCCCCTACGGCTACACCGCCAAGGGCGGCACCGGGGTGCCGGTGCGCACCCTCGCCGCGTTCCTGGAGGACATCGCCGCCCACGGCTGACGTCCCCGCGAGTCGGGCGATCCGGCAGCGCGAGTCGGGCGATCCGGCAGCGCCGGGGGTCCTACATGTTGGTCGCGCGCAGCGGCACGTCCGCCGGGATCGCGCCGGCCGAGCCACCGCCGCGCGCGGTGTCGCCGTCCAGGTCCAGCGTGTAGGCCGTCATCGACAGCGAGCCGTACGCGTAGCCGTCGACGAGCACGTCCGCGCCGCGACCCGCCGCACCGGCGAGCCCGGCCAGGTACAGCAGCGGCACGAAGTGGTCGGGCGTGGGGACGGCGGCGCCGAAGTCGCCCGCTTCCTGCAGCGCCGGCAGTGCGGCCGGGGCTCCCGTCATCGTCTCGCGCGCGGCCTCGTCGAAGCGGTGCGCCCAGTCGAACCCGCCGTCGGGCTGCGACGGATCGATGCCGCCGAGGTTGTGCACGACGTTCCCGCTGCCGACGACGAGCACGCCGCGCTCCCGCAGGGGCGCGAGCTTCGCGCCCAGCTCCAGGTGCTCGTCGAAGGTCTTGGTGGCGTCGATGGACAGCTGCACGACCGGCACGTCCGCATCCGGGAACATGTGCGTGAGCACCGACCAGGTCCCGTGGTCGATGCCCCAGCTGTCGACGTCGGCGCCGACCCAGGTCGGCTTGGCGATCTCGGCGACCTCGCCTGCCAGCTCGGGCGCGCCGGGCGCGGGGTAGTCGACGTCGAACAGGGGTCCGGGAAAGCCGAAGAAGTCGTGGATCGTCCGCGGCCGCGGCATCGCGGTGACGGCCGTGGCGTTGATGAACCAGTGCGCCGAGACGACGAGCACCGCGCGCGGGCGGGGCAGGGCGGCGCCGAGCGCGCGCCAGGAGTCGGTGTAGCGGTTGCGCTCCAGGGCGTTCATCGGGCTGCCGTGGCCGATGAACGCGGCCGGCATGGGCGTCGTCGTCACATCGTGCAGGGTAGGCCTCACCGGCGGGCGCGGGTGCCGTCCACCCAGGCGTCGATGCGCTCCCACCAGGAGTAGAGCCACTCCAGCTGGGCGGCCGGGTCCTGCGGCACCTCGTCGTGCGGCACCCGCCACCACCGCATCCGGACCGTGGCGTCCAGCGGCAGCTCGCGCCAGATGTCGGCCAGGGTGTAGAGGTGGTCGAGCCCGGCGTGCGCGACCCAGACGACGTCGGCCCCGGGCGCGGCCGCGATCGCCGCGGCCACGCCGCCCGGGCGCGGCGGCAGGACGTTGCGCATGGCCTCGGATCGGCGCGCCATCTCCTCCAGCCCCCGGGCGCGCAGCCGCTCGATCGCGGCGAGCCGGCGCCGCTCGGTGAAGTTGCCGCCCTCGGGGAAGATCACGAAGGCGTCGTCGTGGTCGAGGGCGGTGGCGAGCTCGCCGATCCGCCGCTCCATGTCGCCGCCACCGGACAGGAACCGGTTGGGCAGCCGGTTGAGCATGACGTCGATCGCCGGGTGCCACTGCAGCGTCGCAGCCAGGACGATCCGTGGCTCGCGGGCGTACCAGTTCACCAGGGCGTGAACCAGCAGGAACGAGTCGCCGGGACCGGCGTGGCGGCAGAAGACGAGCAGCGGGCGGTCGAGGTACTCGTCGGGGTCCGGGCCCTCGACGTCGACCCGCAGCCGCAGCACCCGGGCCGCCTCGCGGTAGAGCATCCGCAGGTACCAGCCGACGAGCTGGTAGTGCAGGTACTGGAAGCGTGGCCGCCGCACCGCCAGCCCGAACCCGGCCGCGAGCCACAACCCGAGCAGCGCGAACAGCACGACCGTCTCCAGGACCAGCGCGACGATCACGACCCACAACACGCGCAGCGCGCGCAACCGCCCGGGCAGCAACGGTGCGGCGGCCGCGGCCAGCACCAGCCACAGCGGCAGCGTGACGAGCACCAGCACCGTCACCCCGATGATCGCCGGGGCCAGCACGAGGCGGCGGATCCAGCGCGGCGGCAGGGCGTTCCTCACCCGCCCACCCTGCCCTGGCCGGACGCCGCGCGCACCACCCGTGTCACGCCGGCAACGCGGCGAGATAGTCGGCCGCGGCCCGGTGCGCCGCGGCGATCCGCCTGCCGATGCCCGAGACGTCGCGGTAGCGCAGCGCCTCCACCGTGTCCCACCGCGGCGCGGCGCCGTCACCCGCGGGCAGCACGTGCACTTCGACGCCGTCGGGGACGGCGGTGAGGTCGCGGGCGAACCGGTGCCGGCGGGCGATCTCGAACGCCACCGCCGCCACCTCCCAAGGCCGCCGCGGCACCCGCAGCGGTTGCTCGATCCGCCCCACCTGGAGCACGAACACCCGCCGCGCCCCCAGCTCGACGGCCCGGCCGAGCGGGATGCTGTTCACCAGGCCGCCGTCGAGGTAGTGGTGCCCACCGCGCTCCACCGGGGGCAGCAAACCGGGCACGGCCGCCGACGCCAGCACCGCGTCGACCACCGATCCGCGGTCGAACCACACCTCCGCGGCGTCCTCGATGCGCGCGGCGCAGCACTGGAACGCCACCGGCAGGTCCTCGATGCGGCTCGCGCCGAGCTGGGCGAGCAGCGCCTCGCGCAGCGGCTCCGGCGAATGCACGGCCGTGCCGGTGCGAGCGAGCTCGCGCAGCCTCGACACCGCGCCCGCGCTGAACACCGCGCGGGCGTCCGGGGACCGCCACAGGTCGTCGAGCCGGTCGGCGGCGTGTCCCGGCGGGGCCGCCGCCAGCACCGCACCGTTGATCGCCCCGACGGACGTCCCGAGCACCACGTCCGGACGCATGCCCGCGTCCTCGAGCGCCCGCACCATTCCCACCTGCACCGCGCCGAGCAATCCCCCGCCGCCCAGCACCACCGCGGTGCCCCCGCCCGTCACGACGGCCATGCTGCCACCCGCCGGACCGCTCCCCGTGCCGGAAACGCGGACTCGCCGTGCCGAGAACGCGGACTCGCCGTGCCGGAAATGCGGACTCGCCGTGCCGAGAACGCGGACTCGCGGGGTGGGTCAGAACGCCGGCCAGGGGATCGCCGGTCCGTAGCCGGACGGCTGCGGGTAGCAGGGGTCGGCGAGCAGGGCATCGACCCGCGCCGAGAGCGCGGCGACCTCCGTGCGCGTGACGTGCTCGCCGAGCCCGGCGCACAGGCCCCCGTCCAGGGCCACGCGCAGGCGCCGCACCAGCTCCAGGACGTCATCGTCCAGGCGCGTCCCGACCCACCCCCACAGCACCGTGCGCAGCTTGTCCTCGGTGTGCAGGCACAGTCCGTGGTCGACGCCGTACACGCCACCGTGGGTGCCGGCCAGGACGTGCCCGCCCTTGCGGTCGGCGTTGTTGGTGAGCACGTCGAGGGCGGCCATCGCGCGCAGCTCGGGGCGGTCGGCATGCGCGAGGACCGCGGGCTCCCCGTCGACGCCGCGGGCGCGCAGCACCCCCAGCCAGCCCGCCGGGACGTCGCGGGGAGGGCAGACGTCGACCAGGTCTCGCTCCCCCTCGGTCTCCACCCACACCTGCACCATCCCCGGCCCGAACGGGCCCTCCCGGTGCACGGTGCACGGCACGACGTCGAACCCGCCCGCCGCGGAGACCAGGTAGGTGGCCACCTCGCGGCCGGCGAGCGTGCCGTCCGGGAAGTCCCACAGCGGCCGCTCGCCGCGCACCGGCTTGTACACGCACTGCGCCACCAGCCCGTCGAGTGAGACCTCGCCGAACAGGGTGGCGTTGGACGCGTCGACCAACCGGCCCGCGATGTCGATCCGGCCGTGCGCGAGCAGCTCCGGCACGGCCGGGTCGCGGGGGTCCACGGGATCGATCGAACCAGACGCCGCGGTCGTCACTCCGTGACGGGGCGGCGCTGGTGGTAGCCGTTGAGCCGCACGCACACGTGGCCCTCGGCGTCGAGCGGCTCGGCGCACAGCGGGCACGGCGGGCGCCCGGCCGACACGACCTTCTCGGCGCGCTCGGCGAACGCCCGCGCCTGCGGCGGGGACAGGAACACGCGCAGCGCGTCGGGCCCCTCGTCGGTGTCGTCGAGCACCACGGACTCGTCGACCTCCTCCTCGCTCACGGCAAGCAGCTCCACGACGATCGAGCGCGAGTCGGCGTCCCAGCCCAGGCCCATCGTCCCGACCCGGAACTCCTCCTCCAGCGGGACGGCCAGCGGTTCGTTGTCGGCCCGGTCGCCCTGCGGCTCGTCGAGCTCGGGACCGAAGCGGCGCACGACCTCCGCGAGCAGCGCGGCGATCCGGTCGGCCAGCACGGAGACCTGCTGCTTCTCCAGCAGCACGCTGACCGTGCGCGCCTCCTCGACCGCCTGGAGGTAGAACATCCGGTCGCCGGGCTCGCCGACGGTGCCCGCGACGAAGCGCTCAGGCTGGCGGAAGACATGGATGACCCGGGACATGACCTCTCCGAGGGTAGGCCAACCGGACCCGGACGGCATCCCCGCTCACCCGTCCCACTCACCCGTGCTGGCCGGCCGAGCCACCCACGACGGCGTCCGAGCTGCGCGGCCGGGCGCGGCGCCTGCGCTTGCGCGGGGGCGCGACCAGCGCGGACAGGTCCCCGCCGACGTCGTTGACCCGGGCGACGAACGGGCGCAGCTCGGTGTGCACGATCACGCTGATCGAGCAGGTGTCCACCATGATCCGCTGGAAGTTGTCGAGGTGGGTGGCCAGCGCGTCGGCGAGCACGGCCTTGATCACGTCGCCGTGGCTGCACGCGAGCCACACCGCGTGCGGGCCGTGCGCGGTCGCGATCCGGGCGGCGTGGCGGCGCACCGCGGTGACGGCGCGGTGCTGCATCGCGGCGAGCCCCTCCCCGTCGGGGAACACCGCCGCCGACGGGTGGCCCTGCACGACCCTCCACAGCGGTTCCTTGGCCAGCGTCTTCAGCGCCCCGCCGGTCCACGACCCGTAGTCGACCTCGGCCAGTTCCGGCTCGGTGACGGGCACCATCGCACGGGCCAGCGCCAGCGGCGCCACCGTCTGCTCGCAGCGCAGCAGCGGCGAGCAGACGATCTCGGCGAGCGGCACGCCGGCGAGCCGGTCGACGACCTTGTCGGCCTGGACCCGCCCGGTGTCATCCAGCTCGACGCCCGGCGTGCGCCCGGCGAGCACCCCGGCCAAGTTGGCCGAGGAGCGCCCGTGCCGCAGCAGGATCAGCGTCGTCATGGCGGCAACGATGCCACGCCGGGCGGGCCGGGAGCCGTCAGGTCGCGGAGATCCAGCCCGCGCCCAGCGCCAGGAACACCAGCAGCCCCAGCGCCACCCGATACCAGACGAAGACGTACACGCTGTGCCGCGCGACGTAGCGCAGCAACCACGCGATGCTCGCGTAACCCAGCCCGAAGGCGATGACGGTGGCAACCACCATCTGCGCGCCGCTGGGGCCGTCGCCCGCGAAGACGTCCGGGATCTGGAAGATCCCCGCCGCCACGACTGCGGGGATCGCGAGCAGGAACGAGTAGCGCACCGCGGCCTCCCGGGTGAGCCCCAGGAAGAGCCCGGCCGTGATCGTCCCGCCCGAACGCGAGACCCCGGGGATGAGCGCCATGGCCTGGGCGAACCCGAGGATGATCCCGTCAGCGAGCTTCATCTGGCGCAGCTCGACGCGCTGGCGGCCGACCCGCTCGGCCAGCCCGAGCAGCAGCCCGAAGACGACGAGCGTGGTGGCGATGAGCCACAGGTTGCGCGCGGCGGTCTGGATCTGGTTCTCGAACAGCAGCCCGAGCACGCCGATCGGGATCGTGCCGATGATCACCAGCCAGGCCAGCCGGTAGTCCGGGGTCGCCCGGACCGCGGCGTCGGTGATCCCACGGAACCAGGTCGCGACGAGGTGGCCGATGTCGCGGGCGAAGTAGATGAGCACCGCGGCCTCGGTGCCGAGCTGGGTGACCGCGGTGAACGCCGCCCCGGCGTCGCGGTCGAAGAACACCTCCGAGGTGAGCCGCAGGTGCGCGGACGAGGAGATCGGCAGGAACTCCGTGAGCCCCTGCACGATGCCCAGGACGATCACCTCGAGCCAGCTCACGACAGCCCCGTTCCGGTCACGGCCGGTGACCGTATCGGGGTGCGACAGGTCACCCACAAGCCTCCCGGGTCGGTCGCCGGACGGTCCGGGTGATATACGCGCGAACTCTGGCACGTGTTCCACGTCACGCCTATGGTGTGGGGATTCCACCCGCCGTTCATCGACGACCGGCGGGGCCGTGCGGGGCAACCACGGAGGTGACCGGTGGGTCGCAGTGTCGAAGGGGGCACGATCGAGGGGGATCCGACCGACGGGGAGTGGGAGTACCGCCCCGTCAAGCTCCCCGGGGACGTGTCCCGGATGACGGCGGCGGTCCGGCTGGCCATCCAGGCCGAGTTCGGCGGCTGGGAGCTCTCCCGCGTGCGGCTCTATCCCCGCGGCGTCCGCAAGGTGTGGCTGCGGCGGCGGCGCTCCTCGAACATGCTGCCCGAACTGTCGATCTAGCCGGCTACGGCACGAGCACGACCTTCCCCGTGCTCCCCCGCGAGCCGAGCAGGGCGAGCGCCTCGGGCGCCCGGTCGAGTGCGAGCTCCGCCCCCACCACGGGGTCGATCTTCCGCTGCGCCCACAGGTCGGCGAGCGTGGCCTGCCACCGCGGGATCAGCTCGGGGCGCATCTGCCGGTAGTAGCCCCAGTGGACGCCGACCACGGCGTAGTTCTTGACCAGCACGTGCGGCGTGGGTGCGGCGGCGTGGGCGCCGGAGGCGAACCCGATGACGAGGATCCGGCCCTCGAACGCGGCCAGCTTGCGGGAGGCGTCGAACACGTCGCCGCCGACCGGGTCGAAGATCACGTCGGCGCCGCGGCCGCCGGTGAGCTCCTTGACCCGCCCGACGAGGTCCTCGCTCGCGTAGTCGACCACCTCGTCCGCGCCGATCCTCGCGACCAGCGCGCACTTCTCCGCCCCGCCCGCGGTGCCGATCACCCGGGCCCCGGCGGCCTTGCCGAGCTGCACCGCGGCCGTGCCCACCCCGCCCGCGGCGGCGTGCACGAGCAGCGTCTCCCCGGGCTGGAGCGCGCCGCGGTGGTGCAGCGCGCACATGCCCGTCTGGTAGGTGATGAACATCCCGGCGGCCTGCGCCGCGGTCATCGCGTCCGGCCAGGGCAGCGTCGACGCCGCGTCGAGGACCACCAGCTCGGCGAACCCGCCGCCGCCCATCGGCGGCGTGCCCAGCACCCGGTCGCCGACGGCGGCGCCCGCCCCCTCCCCCGCCGCGACGACCTCGCCCGCGATCTCCAGGCCAGGGGTGAACGGCAGCTCCGGACGTTCCTGGTACTTGCCCTGGCAGACGAGGATGTCCGGGAAGTTGCACGCCGCCGCGGCCACCCGCACCAGCACCTGGCCGGGCCCCGGCTGCGGGTCGGGAAGGTCGTCGTGCCAGGTCAGGACGTCGCCCGGGTCGCCGAGCTGGTGCACCCGCCAGCCGCGCATCAGTGGTCCCGCCAGCTGACGGCGGGCGGGGTGGCCCCGCCCTTCGGGCCGGGTGCGCCCCGGAACCCGTACGGCGCCGGCTCGCGGCCGGGCTGCACGTACCAGCACTCCCCCGGCTCCCCGCGCTCCAGGATCGCCTCGACGGCCTCGGCGACGTCGTCGGCGGACAGCAGCGGGAAGTCGCCGAAGCTGTCCCGGGCGTGCGCGATCAGCGGGGTGTCGGCGAAGCCCGGGCACACCGCGTTGACCCGGATTCCCTCCTCGGCCAGCATCGCCCCCGCCGCCCGGACGTAGCCGACGACGGCGTGCTTGGTGAGCGTGTAGAGCGCGTCGCCGGGCATCGGCACCAGCCCCGCGAGCGAGGCCGTGACCACGACGGTGCCCCCGCCGGCCCGGCGCAGCGCGGGAACCGCGGCGTTGAGCCCGAACACCACGTGGTCGACGTTGACGCCCATGATCGTCCGGTAGCCGGCCACGTCCAGGTCCGCCACCCCGGACTGGCCCGCGGTGATCCCGGCGTTGAGCAGCACGAGGTTGAGCCGCCCGAAGCTGTCCTCGGCGACGTCGACGGCCATCGTCATCGTGTCGAGGTCGGACACGTCCCCGGGCAGCGCGAGCCCGCCCACCTGCTCGGCCAGCGCCCGCGCCGCGGCCTCGTCGCGGTCGCAGATCGCCACCACCGCGCCCGCCTTCGCCAGCCTGCGCACCGCGGCGGCGCCGATCCCCGATGCCCCGCCCGTGACGAGCGCGGCCTTGCCGGTGAGATCCATCAACTGCTCCTCGTCGGGGGCGAATTCAGCACGTGCGAAGGAAGCGCTCGAGTACCCGGGTGCCGAACTTGAGGGCGTCGACGGGCACCCGCTCGTCGATGCCGTGGAACAGGGACGCGAAGTCCAGGTCGGGCGGCAGCCGCAGCGGCGCGAACCCGTAGCAGCGCATGCCCAGCGCGGCGAAGTGCTTGGCGTCGGTGCCGCCGGACAGCATGTACGGGACGGCGTGCGCGCCCGGGTCCTCGGCGAGCAGCGCGGCGGTCATCGCGTCGACGAGCGCGCCCTCGAACGGTGTCTCCACCGGCGGCAGTTGCGTGACCCACTCGCGGGTGACGTCCGGGCCGAGCAGCTCGTCCACCTCCCGCAGAAAGGCCTCCTCGCGACCCGGCAGCACCCGGCAGTCGACGACGGCCTCGGCCGTGGACGGGATGACGTTGGCCTTGTACCCGGCGCTGAGCATCGTGGGGTTGGCGGTGTCGCGCAGCGTGGCGCCCACGATCCGGCCCAGCGGGCCGAGCTTGCGCACCGCGCCGTCGAGGTCGTCGGGCGGGAACTCCAGGCCGGTGAGCTCGGCCATCCGCTCCAGGAACTGCGCGACGGTGTCGGTGAGCACCAGCGGGAAGGTGTGGTTGCCCAGCCGGGCCACCGCCTCGGCGATCTTCGTCACGGCGTTGTCGTCGTGCAGGAACGACCCGTGCCCCGGCCGCCCGCGGGCCCGCAGCCGCATCCAGGCGATGCCCTTCTCCGCGGCCTCGATGAGGTAGACCCGCCGGTCCTCGTCGAGGGTGAGCGAGAACCCGCCCACCTCGCCGACCGCCTCCGTGCACCCCTCGAACAGGTCCGCTCGGTTCTCGACCAGCCACTTCCCGCCGTAGGCGCCGCCGGCCTCCTCGTCGGCGAGGAACGCGAAGACGATGTCGCGCGGCGGCACGTAGCCCTCGCGGGCGAACCGCCGCATGACCGCGATCGTCATCGCGACCATGTCCTTCATGTCCACCGCGCCGCGGCCCCACACGTACCCGTCCTGCACGGCGCCGGAGAACGGGTGCACCGACCATTCCCCGGGCTCGGCCGGCACCACGTCGAGGTGCCCGTGCACGAGCAGCGCCGGACGGCTCGGGTCCGCGCCGCGCAGCCGGGCGAACACGTTGTCGCGCCGCGGCGCCCCGGACTCGACCGTCTCGGTCTCGTACCCGACCTCGGCGAGCTTCGCCGCGACGTACTCCGCCGCCTCCCGCTCCCCGGTGACGGTGGCGGGGTCGCCGGTGTTGGTGGTGTCGATGCGGATGAGCTCCGCGCACAGGTCGACGACCTCGTCCTCGGCGGCGATGTCGGGCGTCACGCGGATCTTCCTACCACCTGCCACCGGGTGGGGAGCGGGCGCGGGCGTCGGCTATCCTCGGCAGCCGCAGGTCCGAGTGGCGGAATGGCAGACGCGCTAGCTTGAGGTGCTAGTGCCCTTTAACGGGCGTGGGGGTTCAAGTCCCCCCTCGGACACAATTTCGTGGCATCCCTGCCACATCCGACGTGCCGGTGCTCGAAGGCACTCCAACACCCCGACAGTGCACGCCCTGCCGCATCGTGCTGGCTCCGCCAGCCGGCTCCGCCATCACCCCGCTCTTCGTCCCAGCCGTGGCATCGGGAGCGGCGCAACCTCGCGTAGCTGCACCACACACGGTCCTGCCGTTGGCGGCCTTGCCGACCCCGCGGCCGCACGACGCCGCCGTGTCCGGGATGGCGGCGGTCGACGACCGCGGTCGCATCACCGACCACGTCGTCCTGCGGGCCCTCCGCTGGGCTTCCGGCACCTCCGTCGGCCTCGAGGTCAGCGGCGGCGTCGCGACGTTGACGGCCCGGCCGGGTGGCGCCGGTTGCATCACCTGCGTCGGCCGGTTCCGCCTGCCGGCCTCCGTCCGTCACCAGCTGCACCTGGCCCCCGGGGACCGCGTCCTGCTCGTCGCCCAACCGGCCGCGTCCCAGCTCGTCGTGCACCCACCGGCCGCGCTGGACGCGATCCTCCCCGGCACCGGGCCCTCGTCTCCCGGAGATCCGGCATGACATCCGCCGGAACCATCCCGCCTTCCAGCACGGCCGACGTGGACGCCGCACGCCTGCTGCTGACCCGGATGGGCCTGTCCCCCCAGGACCTGATCGACACCGCGCCCACCCGGCCACCCGTGCCGACCTTCGCCGAGTACGTGCCCGTCGTGGTTACCGCCGTCGGCCCCGGCACCCGCCGTGTCTACGGCTCCTACTGGAACCGGATCCTCGACCACTGGGCCGACCGCCGGCTCGACGACCCGACCCCGTCCGAGATCAAGCAGCTCACACCTCGTTCGGTGAGCTCCCGGGCGATGCTGGCCACGCTGCGGCCGGCCAGCCGCGGCACGAACATCCACCGGACGTGCGGCGCCGTCTCCGGATCCGGATCTATTAGCTGCAGTTCGGGGTTCGCAGGATCAGCGCGACAGCTGGGGAGGGTCGACCCCTGCGAGGTCGTTGAGCGCGGCCACGACGACCCTCCACGCGATGGCCACCGTGTCGTCCTTCGGGGCATAGGCCTGCTTCCACTGCTTCCTCGGATGCACGAGGTTGCGGTGATCCCGTAAGACGTGGGCATAGTCGACGACGTCCTTCGCGATCCAGCGATTGTCGTGCGCCAGGTTGATGAGGGACTCAAGGTGATCGGTCGGGGCCTTGCCGGTCACGTGCCGGCTGACGGCCACGTCGTACAGGACGCCCTCGAGCACGCTGCCGAGCATGATGATCGCCGCGGTCGGAGAGCCCGACTGCCAGCAACGATGAGCCTCCTCCAGCCGCCCGCGCAGTTGCTCGCCGAACTGACGATCACTCACGATCTGGCTCAGGCTCGCCGTCAGCTCGACCGGCGCCGCCATCCGAGGCGATTCCCGCCCGGCCTCGACGAGACGCGGCCGCCCCTGCTCGCTCACCACCGCGTAACCCTCGAACGTGAGCACCGTGTTCAGCTCATCGAGGACGCGACGGTGCGCCAGTTCTTCGTCCAGGTACTCGCGGCGGTCGGCAAGCCGCAGCACGAGTCGCCCCAACGCAGCGCCGTCGCTCGCACCGGCCTGCAACTGGGCAACCGTCCACCCGTGGCGCGAGTAGTCGATTTCGTCGGGCACCGACCATCCCGCGGCACGGAAGAACTTCACGATCTCGAATCCGCGTCGGTACAGCAGGCCGCCGTCGTCTCCGCAGATGATGCTCGCGATCCGTTCCAGGACCGCGTCGTCGAGCTGGATCTCCGCGACCGGTGTCATGGGGAAGCTCCGATCGCCGGGTCCACCGGCATGATCTCGTGCGCATCAAGGAAGTTCCATAAGCGGCGCAGCTCACGGTCACGGTCGAACTCGAACTCGCTCTCGCGCAGCCGCACCGTCTTCCATCCCTGCCGAGCTGTTGGCCGCCGCTGAGGGTGACGACGGCGGCGTCATCGGCGGTGACGATGTAGGCGATGTGAGCAGGCCCCGTCGGCAAGGTGCCGGACGGGGCCTGGTCGTCGAGGTGGCGCGGTTGTCGTTG
>JBQTJE010000063.1:0-27041 GCA_052387455.1 Pseudonocardia sp. | reverse complement strand
GGTGCGGCGCCGGGCCCCCGGGGGGGGGGCGCCCCCGGGGGGGGGGGCGTGCACCTCCGCCGGGGGGGGGGGGGGGGCGGGGCTGCGCGGCGCCGGGGGCGGGGGGGCCCCGCCCCCCGACGCCGCCCGGTCCGCGCGCGCGGCCCGGCGGATCGCGTTCGCCGCCGGGCGCTCCCTCGTCGCCGGCCTGGCGATCCCGTTCGTGATCACCTTCGAGCCGCGCCCGGTCGTCGCGGTGGTGCTGCTCGCGGCGGTGGTCTGTGCGTCGGTGCTGCTCGACCACGCCCACGTCGCCTGGATCCACGGCAGGCTCCGCAGGGCCCACCCCGCGCCGTCGGTCGCGTTGCCGCCCGGCACCGACCGCCGGTTGCGCCGCGAGCGCGCCGGCGCAGGCGCGCTCGCAGGGGGCGCGGCGGTGCTGGCCGTGGTCCTGCTCGGGTTCGCCGTCAACGCCGAGCTCGCCCGCGCCGAGATCTCCCCACTCGCCGTCGTCGCCCGGATCGTCGTGGGCCTGGCCGTGGTCGTGCTGGCCCTCCTGGTGCTGCGCGCGGTGATGCAGGGCGACGAGCTGTGCCGCGACGACGTGCTCCAGGGCGCGGTCGCCGACGCCTCCGCGCGCGTGGTGATGGTCGCGGACCGGGCGGCGGTGTTGGTCTCGGTGCTCGTGCTCGTCGCGCTCGGCGACCCGGCGGCCCCGTTCCTCGTGATCGCGCAGGTGCTGCCGCTGGTGCTGGTCGTCGTGCTGTCGGCGTCCTGGCTCGGCGTGCTGGCCGGTCTGACGGTCGGATACCTGCCTCCGGACCGCGCCCGCCGTCAGCTCTCGTAGTGGTAGCGCGCCTGCAGGACGACGACGTCGTCGCCGTCGACCAGGTAGCCGAGCCGGTGCTCGTCGCTGATCCGTCTCGACCAGCATCCGGCGAAGGCGTGCCGCAGCGGCTCGGGCCTGCCGATCCCCTCGAACGGGTCGCGCAGGATGTCGTCGACGAGCCGGTTGATCCGTTTCAGCATGCTGCGATCCGCGGACAGCCAGTGGGTGTAGTCGCTCCAGCCGTTCGGCGTGAACACGAGCCTCATCGGCTGAGGGGGTGCTCCGCACGCTCGCCGCGGCGGGCCTGCAGCAAGCTCTCGATGAGGTGCCGGGCGTTGGCCGGGGAACGCAGCAGGTGCGCCGTCTCCTCCAGCGCTCACATACCGTCGCGCGCCGCCGCCCGGGCCCAGCGCACGTCGGGCTTGCCGGACGGGCTACGCCGCACCTCGTCCACCACGATCACCGCCTTGGGCAGCTTGTAGCCCGCGAGCCGGCGCGCGCAGTGCGCGCGCAACCCGGGCTCGTCGAGTTCCCGGCCCGGCCGCACCGCGACCAGCGCCACGACCTCCTCGCCCCACCGGGCGCTGGGCCGCCCGCACACGACGGCGTCGACGACGTCGGGGTGGCAGCGCAGCGCCGCCTCCACCTCCTCGGCGAACACCTTCTCCCCGCCGGTGTTGATCGTCGTCGAGTCCCGGCCGAGCAATTGGATGCGGCCGTCGGCGAGCAATCGCGCCCGGTCCCCGGGTACCGCCAGTCGCCGCCCGCCGATCACCGGGAACGTCACCGCGGTCTTCGCCGGATCGCCCAGGTAGCCCAGCGGCACCCGTCCGGCCGTCGCCAGCCAGCCGGTTCCGTCGTGGCCGGGGGGCAGCGGGGTGGCGCGGTCGTCGGCGAGCACGACGGTGCCCGGCTCGGGGACGTAGGTCGGCGCGGCGTCGCCCGCGGGCGCGTCGCTGCGGCCCTGCACGCCGGTCTCGGACGCCCCGATCGAGTCGAGGACCGTCAGGCCCGGGACGGCGGCGACCAGTCGCTGCCGGTGCACCGCCGAGAGCGCCGCGCCCCCGCTCACGACCAGGCGCAACGTGGGCAGCTCCCGCGGGCGGGCCGCCAGCTCGTCGGCCAGCGGGCGGCCGAACGCATCGCCGACGACGACCAGCGCGGTGGCCCCGTGCCGGGCGACCGCGTCCAGGGCGCCGGCCGGGTCGAAGCGGGTGGTGTCGTCGGGCAGGACGATGGTGTGGCCGTCGGACAGCGCGTGCAGCGCCGCGATCTGGCCCCCGCCGTGCATCAGCGGGGCGAGCAGCAGGTAGCGCTGCGGATGGGTCGCGATCGCGGCCACCTTGTCGGCGAGGCAGGCCCATTCGGTGCCGCGGCGGCGGTCCCGGGCGCCGAACAGCGACACCGCCGCGTCGCCCTGACGCCACAGCACGCCCTTGGGCAGGCCCGTGGTGCCGCCGGTGTAAAGGACGTACAGGTCGTCGGGCGACGGCTGCGGCTGCGGCTCGGGCGCGACGGCAGCGATGGCAGCCTCGTAGTCGACGGCGCCGGGCAGCAGGTCCGCGCCGCTGCCGTCGTCGACCTGGAGCAGCAGCCGCACCGACGGCACGTCGGGGAGCACCTCGGCCAGCGCCGCGGCGAACCGGCCGTGGAACTGCACCGCCCGGGGCGCGGCGTCGCGCAGCAGGTAGCGCAGCTCGCCGGCGACGTAGCGGTAGTTGACGTTGAACGGCGCCACCCGGGCGCGGTAGGCCCCGAGCATGCCCTCGACGTACTCGGGACCGTTGTGCAGGTACTGGGCGAGCATGTCCTGGCCGCACTCGTGCCCGGCGAGCCCGGCCCGCTCGCGGCGGATCCCGAGCCCCCGGTCGCCGAGCAGGCGCGCCAACCGCCGGGCCCGCTCGACGAGCCGCGCGTAGGTGAGCGTCCCGCCCCGGTGCACGACCGCAGCCCGCCCAGGCACCGCGGCAGCGGTGGCCTCGACGACCCCGAACAACGTGAACTCCCCCACCGTCGACAGAGTGCACCCTCCCCACCGCACCCGCCCGCCCGCCATCGGGTGGAGGCGGGGGCGTTGGGCCGGGTGGGCGTGTCGGGGTGGGCCGTTCGTTTGCCGCCCGCGGTGCCGGGGGTACCACGGCAGCGTGACTGGATCAGCGACGAGATCAGCGCACACGGTCGCGGCGACGCTCGCGGCCGCCGACGTCGCCGAGGCGCTGCGCGCGCTGCCGAGGCTGCGCCACGCCGTCACGGTCGCGCAGCGCGCGGCGCCTGCGCACGACCGGTGTCCCTGCCGGACCTGCGTCGAGCGCGCGGAGCGCAGGCCCCGCTGACGCTCAGCGCAGCCGGTAGGTCTGGTCCACCCGGATGGCGACGAGCGCGGCATCGACGCTGCGGAAGCGGACCGTGTCCTGGTCCATGCCGACGATGGCCGCGACCAGGTCGATGTCGACGGAGAACCCGCTGACGGCGTAGCCGATCCCGCGGGCGCGTGCCGCGTGCGCGGCGTCGGACAGCAGGGCGAAGCCGCGCACGCCGCAAAAGCGCACCCCGGCCAGGTCGACGACGAGGTCGGCGGGTTGCAGACCGATCGCGTCCTTCAGGGCCGTCCCGACGACGTCCTGGGTGGCCAGGTCGATGTCGCCGGCGAGGCACAGGACCAGGATCCACCCGCCCGGGCCGCGCACCTCGCGGGTGGTGGTCGTCAAGGCGGCGGGACAGGACGCCGCGCGCGGGCGGCGGCCACGGCACAGCAGGCGGGCCCACGGACGCCGGTGCGCTGTCGACATGGGACACCCCCGTCCGGCCGGACGTCGCCGGGGGCCGGGCGACGTCATCGCCACGTTACCTGGATGTCCGGTCGCGATCCATCGCCTGCGCCCGAACGATCCGGCCGGTCAGGTGCCGCAGTACGTGACGTGCCGGGTCGCGTCCGCGGGTGCCGGCTCGGCGTAGATCTCCAGGCCCGGCCGCTCGACGAACGGCTGCGCGAGCACGTCGAGCATCCGGCGCAACGGCGCCAGGTCGCCCGCGGTCGCGGCCGCGAGCGCCTCCTCGACGAGGTGGTTGCGCGGGACGTAGACGGGATTGACCCGGTCCATGCCCGCGGCGACGGCGGCGCGGTCGGGCGGGAGCTGCGCGTCGCGGCGGACGGCCCAGGCGTCGAAGGCGTCGCGGTCGAGGAAGAGGTCGCGCGCGGTGCCGGCCGCGAGCGCCCGGAAGAACCGCGTGAAGTCGACGAGCTGCGCGGCCATCAGGTCGAGCAGGTCGGCGGCGAGCGCGGGGTCGGGGTCGGTGAGGCCGAGCTTCGCTGCCATCCCGGTGGCGTGGTAGCCCTCGTAGCGCGCGGTGAAGGCGCCGACCCCGTCGGTGGCGGCCTCGACCGCGGTGTCGGTGTCGTCGTCGATCAGCGGCAGCAGCGCCTCCCCCAGCCGGGCCAGGTTCCACTGCGCGACCAGCGGCTGGTTGCCGAAGGCGTAGCGGCCGCGGTGGTCGATCGAGCTGAACACCGTCGCCGGGTCGTAGGCGTCGAGGAACGCGCAGGGCCCGTAGTCGATCGTCTCCCCGGAGATCGTCGTGTTGTCGGTGTTCATGACGCCGTGCACGAACCCGACGAGCATCCACCGGGCCACCAGCGCGGCCTGGGCGTCGACGACGCGGCAGTAGAGCTCCAGGTACGGGTTGGCCGCGCCGGCCGCCTCGGGGTGGTGGCGGGCGATGACGTGGTCGGCGAGCGCGCGCACCACCGCGGGGTCGCCCGCGGCGGCCGCGTACTGGAACGTGCCCACCCGCACGTGGCTCGCGGCGACCCGGGCCAGCACCGCGCCGGGCAGCCGCTGCTCGCGGACCACCTCCGCTCCCGTCGCGACGACGGCGAGCGAGCGCGTGGTGGGGATGCCGAGCGCGTGCATCGCCTCGCTGGTGAGGTACTCGCGCAGCATCGGCCCGACGGCCGCCAGTCCGTCGCCGCCGCGCGCGAACGGGGTGCGCCCCGAGCCTTTCAGGGCCACGTCGCGGCGGCGCCCGCGGGTGTCGAGGACCTCGCCGAGCAGCAGCGCCCGGCCGTCCCCGAGCCGCGGGACGTACTGCCCGAACTGGTGGCCCGCGTAGGCCTGGGCGACCGGCGACACCCCGTCCGGGACGGCGCCGGTGAGCAGCCCGACCCCCGCCGGTTCCCGCAACGCCGCGGCGTCGACGCCCAGGTCGGCGGCCAGGGCCTCGTTGAGCACCAGGAGCTCCGGAGCGGGCACGGGCTCGGCCTGCCACGGCACGCACAGGCTCGGTAGTGCGCGGGCGTAGGAGTCGTCGAACTCGAACAGCACGGTGGCGGTGACGCTCATGCCCCGAGGCTACGTGGACGCCGGGCCGGGGGAGATCGCGAGCGTGACCGGTCGCCCGGCCGCGGCCGGCGCGCGACGAAGGTAGGCTGCGCGATCGTGGCGCAACCGTCCGACATCGAGTCCCGTGTCTCCGCGCTGGAGTCCCGGATCGAGGAGGTCGCGGCCGACGCCGCCGCGGCCCGTCATCTCGCCGCGGCGCGGGACCGGGACCTGGCCGACCTCGGTGTCAAGGTCGACGCCAACCGCTCCGCGATCAACGCCCTCGGTGTGCAGACGGCCGCGCGGTTCGACGTTGTGCAGTCGCGGTTCGACGCGCTCGAGTCGCAGATGCAGGCCGGGTTCGCCGAGATGCGCGGCAGGCTCGACCAGACCGCCGCCGGCATGCAGGTCATCGTCGAGCTGCTCAGCCGCCCCGAAGGAGACCCCGACCCGTAGGCACCGGGGTGCGCGCCCGAGCGCCGGCTACAGCTCGTCGAGGCCGGCGAGCGCGACGGTGCGGGCGACGGCGCCGCCACCGTGATGCAGCGTCACCCGCCGCCCGGAGGACCGCGCCTTCGCGACCACCTCCAGCACCAGGCCGACCCCGGCGCTGGCCAAGTAGCCGACCCCGGTCAGGTCGAGCACGAGCGGGCGCGGGTCGTCGCCGGCGAGCGCGTCGAGCACCCGGTCGCGCAGCTCCGCGACCGCCGCGAGGTCGAGGTCCCCGCGCAGCACCAGGCACACCCGGTCGGCGTCGGCCGCCACGTCCAGCACGCCCGGCGCGGACCCGGCCGCGGGGGGCCCGGGTGCCGGCGGCGGCGCGTCGGGGTCGGGAACGGGGACCGCGAGCGCGAACCGCACGGTGGTGGCGCCGCCGTCCCCGTGCTCGATCGCGAAACCGTCGCCTGCGAGGCCCTCGATCAGGTCCAGTCCGCGGCCACGGAACCCGCGGTCGGCCGGGCGCGGGCGCCACGTCCCGAAGTCGGTGACGGCGACCTCGACGCTCGTCGCGCCCCCGGCGCAGCGCAGCGTGTACTCCAGCTCGCCCGGCTCACCGTCGCCGTAGGCGTGCTCGACGGCGTTGGCGACGGCCTCGCCGAGCGCGAGCTGCAGGTCGTGGACGAGCTCGTCGGGCAGTGCCGCGGCGACCGCCCAACGTTGCACGGTTCGCCGGATGCGGCGCAGCTCCGCGGGCCGGGCGGGCCGGCGTTCCCGCAGCGGCGGCGGTAGGAACCGCACGGCGATGGCGGCGATGTCGTCGTGGCGCCGGCCGTCGGGCACGGCGGCGGCGAGCAGGGCCGTCACGAGCGCGGCGGGCGGCGCCCCGGGATGGCGCCGCGCCGCGGCGGCCAGTCGCGCCATCCCCTCGTCGATGACCTCGCCGCGGCGCTCGACGAGCCCGTCGGTGTAGAGCAGCACCGTGTCCCCGGGCTCGAGGTCCGCGGACCCCTCGCGGTAGGGCCCCGGCACCGCACCGGCGCCCACGGCGCCGAGCAACGGGCCCGCGCCGCCGTCGAGGTAGCGGACCTGGCCCGCGCCGGTGATCAGCAGCGGCGGCGGGTGGCCGGCGCAGGCCCAGCGCATCCGGTGGGCGGCGGTGTCGACGACCAGGCACACGGCCGTCGAGGCGCGGGCCTCGGGGAGCTGGCGCTCGGTGTGGTTGTGCAGGTGGGCGAGCGCCACCGCGGGGCTCGTGACGGCCGCACCGCCGGTGTCGGCCAGCACGGTGAGCACGCCCGACAATGCGCTGCGCAACTGCCCCATGACCGCCGCCGCGGGCGCGCCCTGGCCCACGAAGTCGCCGACCACGATCGCGGTGCGGTGCTCGTCGAGCGCGACGACGTCGTACCAGTCGCCGCCGGCCTGCACCCCGGCCACGGCGGGCAGGTAGCGGGTGGCCACGAGCAGGTGGTCGCGGACGGGCGGGACGGCGGGCAGCAGGCTGTGCTGGAGGGTCTCGGCGACGCTGCGGCGACGGTCGCCGTCCAGGGCGCGCTGCACCGCCTGCGCGGCGGCCGAGGCGAGCGACATCGCGAACTCGCGCTCGTCGGCGGGCCATTCCCGGGCGGCGGCGAAGCTGGCCCCGAGCACCGCGACGACCCGGCCACCGGTGTGCAGCGGCAGCGCGCACGCGCCGCGGCGCAGGTCCCCGGCCTCCGGTCGGCCCACGCCGGGGAAGCGCGCCCAGTCGTCGTGGTCGTGGATCCACACCGGGTCGCCGGTGCGCGCCGCGACCGCGTGCGGGACCTCGTCGCGCGGGCCGATCGTGGCGAAGCGCTCGACGACCGCGGCCCGGTACCGGTGCGTGTGCGCCACCCGCAACCGGCCGGTGGCGGTGTCGAGCACGTACAGGCTCTGCGCGTCCGCGCCGAACGCCTCGGCCATCCCGGCGGTCAGCACGTCGGCGACCTGCGGCAACGTCTCCGCGGCCGCCAGCGCGCCGGTGATCCGCTGGAGCTGCCGCTCCCGGGCGGCGGCCCGCTCGGCGACCACCAGCGCCGTGACCCGGCGGCCGATCTCGGCGGCGAGCGCCAGGTCGGCGGCGTCGAAGCCGCGGGGACGGTCGAGCGAGTGGTACGACAGGCTGCCGACGAGCCGGCCGGGCGCGGTCAGCGGCACCACCAGCGCCGTCCGCACACCCAGCGCCATCCGGGCCCGGACGTGCTCCTCGTCGCGGACGGCCTCGCGCACCAGCGCCGCCGACGGCTCCTGCACGACGAACGGCCGCCCGGCCGCGTACTCGGCGGAAAGCGACGCGGGGACGTCGTGCGGGGGCAGTGACAGCGCCACCTGCTCGACCTCGGGCCGGTCCGGGGCGATGGCGACGACCGTGCGCAGCCGGCCCTCGGGGTCCGCCAGCGTCACCACCGCGAGCTCACCGAAAGCCCCCGCCACGGTCGCGACCAGCGCCTCCAGCCGGGCCGCGGGCGGCTCCCGGCCGGCGCCCGCGCGGCTGAGCTGGGCGAGCAGCGCGGTGGCCTGCTCGGCCCGCTTCTGCTCGGTGACGTCGATCATCACGCCCTGCACCGAGACCGGCGTGCCGGTGTCGTCGCGGACCACGTGTACGACGTCGTGCAGCCAGACCGTGGCGCCGTCGGCGGCCAGCGCGCGGTAGGTGTGCTCGTAGTCGGCACCCGCGGCGATCCGGGCACGGGCGAACGCGGTCGCCGCGGCCCGGTCCTCGGGGTGCACGATCCGCGACCAGAACCCGGGCTCGCCCAGCCAGCGGGCGACCGGGTGGCCCAGCAGCTCGACGACCCGCTCGCTCACGAACGTGTACCGCCCGGTGTGCGCCTCGGCCTCCCAGACGACCGCGGCGAGGCCGTTGACCAGCGCCTGCATCCGCGCGGCCGCCGCGCTCGACGCCTCGTGCGCGGCCCGGGCCACCGCGGCGGCCCGGCGGGCGTCCTCCGCGGTGCGCAGGTCGGTGATGTCCACGCAGGTGCCCAGGTAGCCGAGGAACGCCCCGCCCGCGTCATGCAGGGGCTGCGCCGACGCCCGCACCCAGCACACCCCGTCAGCGCCGTCCGGGGGCAGCACCCGGTACTCATCGACCCAGCCGCGCCGGGCCGCCACCGCTGCGCCCACCCCGACCCGTGCGGCCCGGCGGTCCTCGGGATGCAGGCGCCGCAGCCACCGCCCGTCCCGCAGGTCCTCGCGGCCGCAGCCGGCGAGGGTCAGCAACCGGTCGTTGACGAACACCATCGCGCCGCAGGCGTCGGTGCGGAAGATCCCGACGTCGACCTGCTGCACCAACGCCCGGTAGCGCTCCCGCTCGGCGTGCAGCTGCTGCTCGGCGACGACCCGGGCGTCGACGTCGCGCGACACCGTCTGCAGCTCCACCTCGCCGGACCCCGGCTCGGTCACCAGCCGGCCACGCGTCTCCACCCAGCGGTACGTCCCGTCCGCGCGCCGCAACCGCATCAGCAGCTCCGCGGGCCCGTCGGCCAGACGCCCGAGCGCATCCAGGACGGTGCCGTGGTCGTCGGGGTGGATCAGCTCCAGCGGGTGCCGGCCGACGAGCTGCTCGGGCAGCCACCCCGACATCCGGTGCGCCGACGGCGACACGTAACGCCAGGTGCCGTCCGGGTCGTGGCGCCCGACGATGTCGTCGGCGTGCTCGGCCAGCAGGCGGAACGCCTGCGCACGCTCCGCCTCGTACGCCCGCGCGTCGTTGATCGCCGACCCGACCTGGTCGGCCACCAGCTCGAAGAAGGTGCGGTACTCGTGGTCGAGCGCCCGGAACGGGCTCACCCCCAGGTACAGCACCGCGATGGGGACCTCAGACCTCGCGGACGTGACCGGCAGCACCAGCGCCTCGGTCGGCGCGGCCGGACCCATCGGCGTCACCGGCGCGGTGAACAGCCCGGGGCACCGCTCGCCCAGGCCCGTGGACAGCACCGGCGACCCGGAGCGCACCGCCCGCCACAGGTGCCGGTCCGGGTCGGCGTCGGTGAGCAGCTCGGGGATGGCCGGATGGTCGGTGCACAGGCCGGTCGTGGCGACCCGCCGCGCCGCGGCACCGCCCGGATCGAGCAGGTAGACCATCGCCGCCGGCACGTCCGCCGGGTTCTCCGCGAGCACCGCCAGCGCCGCGCGGCACGCGTCGACGTCGCTCGCGGCCGTCAACGCCGACACCTCGCCGAGGCGCCCCAGCGTCGCCATCCGGCGCTCGCCCAGCACCCGGCCCGTCGTCTCGGTGACGGCGGTGAACGCGCCGCCGACCCCGCCGTGGGCGTCCCGGATGGCGCTGTAGGAGTAGGTGAAGTACGCCTCCTCCAGGTAGCCGTGGCGCCGCGCCGGGAGCAACTGGTCGTCCGACCAGGTCGCCTCGCCGGTGCGCAGCACGTCGCTCAGCTGCTCGCCGATGATGTGCCACATCTCCGGCCAGACCGCCGCCCCCGGCTTCCCGAGGGCGGGGTGCTTCGCGGGGCCGAGGATCGGGATCCACGCGTCGTTGTAGATCAGCACCAGCTCCGGGCCCCACCAGATCACCATGGGATGGCGCGACGCCAGGCAGATCCCCACGGCGGTGCGCAGGCTCGCCGGCCACCGCTGCGCGGGCCCGATCGGGGTGGCCGCCCAGTCCAGCTCCGCGAGCCTGCGGGCCATCTCACCGGCACCGGGCACGGGCACGACCTGGACCGTAGAGCCTCCCCGCGGCACCGGCCACTGCGGACGCCCGCCCGGGGTACACGACGGCGGCTGACAGATCGTGGTGGCGCGCGCCCGCGCTAGGGTCATCCGAGGTCGAGGGCGACCCGGGTGATCAGCGCGGCGGCGTCATCGTCGTGGACGGCGGCGTCCCAGTAGGTCTCGAAGAGTCGGGCGTAGAGCATGGTGTCGTCGGGCTCGCGGATGGCCAGCTCGGCGTTGACGGTCTCGACGAGCACGAGCCGGTCGTCGAAGAGGTCGAAGCTGTGGTCGGGCGGGGTGAGCAGCTGCGCCGACCACGGCAGCAGCGCGAGGGACACGCTGGGAAGCCCGGCGACGACGAGGAGGCGGTCGAGCTGGGCGCGGTGCACGCCGACGGTGCCGACGCGGGCGCGCAGCGCGGCCTCGGTGACCAGGAACCGCAGCCGCCGGCCCGGCTGATGGAGAAGCTCCTGGCGGCGCAGCCGGTGGTGCACCGCGGCCTCGACGTCGCGGGGTCCGTGCAGGGCGGCGACGCCGTGGAGGACGGCGCGGGCGTAGTCGGCGGTCTGCAGCAGGCCGGGGACCACGCTGGTCTGCAGCGCGCGCAGCGTCATGGCGCTGTCGTCGAGCAGTCCCGCGACGCGCTGGCGGGGAGCGAAGCCGTCACGCAGCTCCCGGCGCCAGGAGGCGTACTCCACGCGCACGCTGCGCAGGTCGGCCACCAGCTCCGTGCAGGCCGTGTCCGCGACGCCGAGCGCGCCGGCCCAGGCGCGGACGTCGGCCGCCGTCGCGGTCTGGCGCCCGTTCTCCAGCCGCGACACCTTCGACGCCGGCCAGCCCAGCCGCTGCGCGAGCTGGCGGCCGGTGAGGTCGGCGTCCTCGCGCAGCCGCCGCAGCCGGTTGCCGAACCCGTGGCGGCCCTCGTGGGTGTCGGTGACGTCAACCTCCTCGCCGTGCGACCGCCCGGTCGGGTGGCCAGGCCCGCGTGTGGTCCTCGGCCAGAAACACCGCCGCGGGTAGGGCGGCGGCCAGCGCCCGGTGGACCCACCGCTCGTGCCGGGCCACCAGCGCCGGGTCGGCGACGACGTCCGCACCGAGGTAGCGGCCGTCGTCGCTGAACCACAGCAGCAGCACGCGGGCCCCGTCGAGCACCCAGAAGTCGTGGTCGGGCAGATGCAGACGGTCAGCCCGGGCCCGGGCGAGGTAGCCGACGTCCTCACCGACGGCTGTGTTGCGCTGCCCGGTGTAGACCATGTAGCGCTGATACGGCGTCAGCGGCTCGTCCACGACCCGGACGCGGCGCACGCGCCGGCCCGCGCAGCGCGCCCGGGTGACCATCTCGGTCCACCCGTCCGGCTCCCACTCCATCACCTCGGGTAGCTCGCCGGCCAGAAACGCGCGCAGCTCGGCCCGCTCGTCGGCGAGGTCGGTGCACCGGCGTGACTCCAGCCGCAGCGCATCCCGTTCGACCTGGTCGAACAGGGTCAGGAACTGCTCGGCGGACAACACGGACGACGGCTCAGCTCACCGGCGGCAGGAAGCGCAGCAGCCCGGCCGGGATCTCCACCGCCGTCTCGTGCTCGGGGATGTCCATCACCGCCAGGGCCTCGGCGTCGGTCAGCCGCCATCCCTGCACGACGAAGGTTCCGCGGTCGGTCGCGTACACCGTCGGGCTCTGGCCGGACTTGGAGTCCTTACCCAGGAAGGTCAGCTTCACGACGGCGTCACCTCTCGTCACGGCCCTCGACTCCAGGCAGCGTCAGCCATCTCTGCTGCAACTGTCAAGCAATCCTGTGCAATTCTTTGCACGGACGTCTGCCTCGCGGTCACGCTCCAGGTCATGGTCGATGTCCCTGATCCCGCCCTCGACTGCATCACCGCCGCCGCACAGTTCCTCGCCGGCGAGCCCGCGGCCGTCGAACGTGCCATGCGGGCCCATCGCCAGCGCGCCGACGGAGGCTGCACCGGCTGCCCGGAACGCGAGCGCTGGCCGTGCGCGACGGCGAGCAGCGCTCGAAGAGCCCGGGAACTACTGGCCGGGCGCGGGGCATGCCGGAGGACCACTTCATGATCTTCGTGATGATCAGGACCGGTATCCGCCCCCAGATGCGAGAGGACTCTTTCTCGTCGGCATCACCCGGTCTGCCCCGGGCAGTACGGCCGGTGCTGCCAGCCATCCGTGTTCGCCTCGACGAACGGGCGCGCCCGTTCGCGGCCGAGGTTCCACTCCAGCGGGTCGTCACGCTCCCGGCCGTCGAGCACCAGCGCGCACTCGGCGAACGGGCGGGGCAGCGCGGCGAGCACGGGCAGTGCGTCGTCGGAAAGGTCGCCGAGGTACCGCCAGTCGACCATGCCGGTGGTCGCGAACCGGTCGAGGTTCTGCCGGGCGATCAGCGCGTCGGGGTTGACGGCGGCCAGCGCGAGCAGCAGCGCCACCCCGCTGACCAGCCCGAACCGCGGCAGCCACGCCGCCCGCAGCGCGAGGCCGCCGACCATCGTGGCCGCCACCAGCAGCCCCAGCCATCCCTCGAACACGTCCACCAGCAGGCGCAGCCGGGTGAACCCGTAGGCCTGCTGGTAGAGGTGCATCCGGTACAGGGCCGAGGCGACGACGACCAGCGTCAGCGCGCACAGCAGGCCCAGCGACGCCCGGATCCAGGCCCGGTCGGCCGGGGTCGCCCGGGGTGCCTTGCGCGTCGCCGCCCAGACCACCAGCAGGGTGAGCGCGGTGGCCACCGT
This sequence comes from Pseudonocardia sp., assembly GCA_052387455.1. Lineage (GTDB taxonomy): Bacteria > Actinomycetota > Actinomycetes > Mycobacteriales > Pseudonocardiaceae > Pseudonocardia. The sequence goes on along the minus strand of JBQTJE010000063.1, from coordinate 14,039 downwards.
CAATTGCCCGAAGCCCTGGTGGACGTACTCGGCGTAGGTCAGCCCGGTCGTGCGTTGCAGGTAGTCGTGGCCGCCGAAGATCACCGTCGCCTGCGCCACCAGGAACACCACGAACACCGCGTCGACGACGAGCACCGGTGCGAGCCACTCGAACCGGTGCGCGACGGGGCGGGCGGCGCGCGGGCCGCGGTCGGTCGCGGGCGGGTTGAGGGCGAGGTAGCCGCCGGCCGCCACGATGCCGGCGACGAACACCGCGACGAACACGCGGAAGGCGAGGTCTGCCGACCCGAGGTCGGGGACCAGGGCGCCGGCCCACTCGGCGAACAGCGCGTCGGCCGAGGCGAACAGCAGGGCGAACACCGTGAGGCCCAGGACCGACCAGGCCGCCGTCCGCAGCAGCGCCGCCCCGCCGCCCGGGCCGGTGAGCATCCGGATGGTGCGGCCGAGCCAGGGCAGGCCGCGCAGCCCGGCTGCCGGCCAGGCGAGGACGGCCAGCAGGAACGACGGCACGCGGCGGCCGCGGACCAGCCCGGCGGCGCCCAGCCCGGCGGCGGCGAGCACGCACAGCACCGCGATCCACTCGGCGTCGCGCAGGACGACCGTGGCGGACAGCGCCAGGCACAGCGCGGCGCAGGTCAGCGTGAACGGGTCGCGCCGGTACCGGCTCGCGGCGAGCAGCACGCCGCCGGCCGCCACCAGGACCAGGAACATCGCCAGTCCGAGATCGCGGAACGGCAGCACGACGCCCGCGAGCACGCCCACCCCGAGTGCGCCGAGCAGGACGGGGACGTTGCCGGGGACCGCGCGGTCGGGCCACGCGTCGCCGAAGACCGTGTCGGTCAGTGTCACGTCACCGGGCGGCGTCATCGCACCCGGCGACGGGACGGCCGCCGGGGGTGGCGCGACGGCCGTGGCTGCGGGCTCGGGCATGGCGGTCTCCTCCTGGCGGGATCGGGTGGGGACGAGCGGGAGATCGGCGCGGACGCGGGCGCCCCGGGCTTTCGGCCCGGCGCCGGTGCCCGACACGGCCCCAGCGCCGGGCTCGGGCTCGGGCTCTGGCTCTGGCTCTGGCTCGGTGAAGCCGATCGTCCCGCCGTGCAGGTCGGTGACCCAACGGGCGATCGCGAGGCCCAGCCCCGTCCCGCCGCCACCGTCGACGTCGCGCAGGATCCCGAACCGGGCGAAGGCGCGCTCGCGGTCCGCCGGGGCGACGCCGGGGCCGGAGTCGGCGACCTCGAGCCACCACCGGTCGCCGGCGGTCCCGGCCCGGATCCGCACCGTCGCGCCCGGCGGGCTGTGCCGCGACGCGTTGTCGAGCAGGTTGGCGACGAGCTGGCGCAGCCGGGCCGGATCCCCCGTGACGGCGAGGTCGCCCGGCTCGACCTGCACGAGGTACCCGACGCCGCGCCCGCCGACCCGGCACTCGGCCACCGCCGCCTCCAGCAACGGCGCCACCTCGACGTGCTCGCGGTGCAGCGGCGCCTTGCCTGCGTCGATCCGCGAGAGGTCGAGCAGGTCGGTGACCAGGCTCGTCATCCGTTCGCCCTGGTCCAGGGCCGCGCGCAACGTCGCGGGATCGGGGTCGCCGACCCCGTCGGCCAGGTTCTCCAGCAGCGCGCACAGCGCCGCGAGCGGGGTGCGGAGCTCGTGGCTGACGTTGGCGACCAGCTCGCGGCGCTGCCGGTCGACCTCGGCGAGGTCGCGCGCCATCCGGTTGAATGCGCGGGCCAGCTCACCGACCTCGTCACGCGAGGTGGCCGTGACCGCGACGGTGTGGTCGCCCGTCGCCATGCGCGTGGCGGCGGCGGTCATCTCCCGCAGCGGCGAGGTCATGCCCACGGCGAGGAGCTGGGTGACGGCGAGCGCCAGTGCGATGGTCACCGGAAGGCCGAGCCAGATCGGCACCCCGCCCGTGGAGCCGATGGTCGCGATGACCGCCGCGAGGGTGACGCTGGCCGCCACCAGCAACCCCAGCTTGACCTTCACCGAGCCGACCGCGTCCAGCGGCCGGACCTGCCGGGCCGAGGGCTCGCTCACCGGCCGGTCCCGGTCTCCAGTGCATACCCGACCCCGTGCACCGTCCGCACCCGGTCGGCTCCGATCTTGGCGCGCAGCGCCTTCACGTGGCTGTCGACGGTGCGCGTGCCCGACGCGCCGGGCCAATCCCACACCTGCGCGAGCAACCGCTCCCGGGTCAGTACCACCCCGGGGCTGGCCGCCAGGCACACCAGCAGGTCGAACTCGGTGGGCGTCAGGTGCACCTCGGCAGAGCCCGACCACACCCGGCGAGCCCCGGCGTCGATCCGCAGCTCCCCCAGGTCGACGGTGCCGCGGCCGGCGAGCCCGGCGGCCAGCTCCGCGGCCCGTTCCACGCGGCGCAGCAGCGCCGCGACCCGCGCGACCAGCTCGCGCATGCGAAACGGCTTGGTGAGGTAGTCGTCGGCGCCGATGCCCAGCCCGACGAGCACGTCGGTCTCCTCGTCGCGCGCGGTGAGCATCAGCACGGGCACCGGCCGCACGGCCTGGATGCGCCGGCAGACCTCGTGCCCGTCGAAGCCGGGGAGCATCACGTCCAGGACGACCAGGTCCGGGTCGTGGGTGGCGAACCCCGCGACCGCCCCCGGCCCGTCCCACGCGCGGACCACGTCGTACCCGGCGGCGGCGAGCCGGTCGGTGACCGCGGCGTTGATGACCGGCTCGTCCTCGACGACGAGGATCCGGCGGGTGGGGTCGTTCATGGCGCCGAGCCTAGAAGCGGGCCCGGTCGGGAACCGGGGACGAGCCGTGCAGATCCTGTGCAGGTCGCCAGGGCGTCGGCTACCGGGAGGCGGCCGCCTTCGGCAGGTGGTTCTCGTCGATCCCGAGCATCCGCATCTTGCGGTAGAGGGTGGAGCGGGCGATGCCGAGCCGTTCGGCCGCGGCGAGCTTGTTGCCGTGGGTCTCGGCGAGGGCCTCCAGCACGATGTCGCGCTCCGCGCGCCGCAGCGACGACGGCCCCGACCGGTTGCTCGCCGAGCGGTACTCCGGCGGCAGGTGCTCGTGGGCGATGTCCGAGCCCAGCGATCGGGTCACCGCGGTGGCCAGCACCGCCTCGAGCTCGCGGACGTTGCCGGGCCAGTCCAGGCTGGTGAGCGTGCTCAACGTCCCGGGCAGCAGCCGCGGCACCGGGCGCCGGGTGGTGTGGGCCGCCAGCAGCAGGGGCGCGATGTCGGGGATGTCCTCGGTGCGGTACCGCAGGGGCAGAACGGTGATCGACACCGGGAAGTGGTCGAGCACCCGGCCCGCCGCCGTGTCCTCGCCACGGATCCGCGCCGTACCGATCACCCGGCAGCCGGACGCTCTGTCGACGATGCTCTCCACCCGTCCGCCGAGCGCCGGGGGAAGCTGGTCGAGATGCCGGAGCACGACGGTGCCGCGCATCGCGACGCTGCTGGTCAGCCGGGCGATCCAGCCTGCCGCGTCGTCATGGGCGGCGAGGGCGTCGAGCACGGTGAGCGATTCCTCACCGCCTGCCCGCAGGTGCAGGTGGGTCGCGACGAACAGCTTCCCGACGCCCGCTTCCCCGCACACCAGCAGTGGTCGATCCGTGTGGAGGGCGGCGTCGACGTCGTCGCGCAGCCGTTCGCTCGCGACGCTGCGGCCGGGCAGCCGCTCCTGCGCGGTCCGGCGCCGGACCGCGCGGGGACCCCGCCGGACCGCGCGGGCCGCACGGGTCTGCGGGCGCATCTCGAGGAGCACCCCGGCGGTGGCGCCGCGATCCCCCACCCTCGTCGCCCGCGCCTGCACGACGACATCGCGCGCCAGACGTACCTCGCTGACGCACTCGTCGCCGGTGCCGAGCATCCGGCAGGCCCAGTCCCACAGCATCGCCTGGTCGGAGACGTCGAGCAGGACCGATGCCGCCGTGTTGGCCATGACGACGTCCTCGTTGAGCGACAGCACGGCCACCGTCGCCCGGCGGCCGGCCGCCAGGAAGGCCGCCAGCAGCATCTGCTCGCGGCGCGACGCGTCGGCGTAGATCCGGGACTCGATCTCGCGCACGGCCGCGAGGACGAGCGGCTTCAGCAGCTCGTTGGCGTCGTGCACCCGGCAGGTGACGTCGAGGACGCCCTCCACCGAGCCGGTGACCGGATGCCGCACGGGCGAGCCGATGCAGGTGAACTCCTGCAGGATGTCGCGAAAGTGCTCGCAGCCGGACACCTTGAACGGCCTGCCCTCCTCCAGGGCGCTGCCGATCCCGTTGGTCCCGGCGAACTCCTCGGAGAACAGGAAGCCGGGCGAGATCAGGGCCTTGTCCATCGCCGTCGCCAGCGCCCGGCCCCCCGGACGCCGGTCGATGATCTGAGCGTCGGAGTCGGCGAGCAGGATCGACACCGGGCCGCCCTCGAGCTGGTCGGCGAGGCGGTCGATCACCGGGCCGGCGGCGCGCAGCAACCGGTTGGGGCGCTCGAACTCCGGCTGGTACGGCACGTTCTCGCTCGTCGGTGTCACGCCGACGACCTGGCACCGGCGCCACGAGGTGACGATCTCGTCGCGGAACGCCTGGCCCCGGTCGTCCCGCCGGTCGTCGTCGAGGGTCGGGGCGCGGTCCAGCACGCGCTCCCGCTCGGCGCGCAGCCTGCTCGTGTTCTCGTCCACGTGCCCAGCTGCCTCCTCACCGTCAACGAGGCCTGGCATCTCAGGGTAGGCGACGGAGCCTTCCAGGCAAGGTGTCCGCGGACTGTCCCAATTCGCTCCACGGCACGAGCTGTCGCGTTCTCGGACAGTGCGCGCGGTCACGCACGGCCCACAATCCGGCCACGCGCAACCACCAGCTCGGACAGCGAAGGAGCAGCATGACCACCACAACCGACGGCGTCGAGGAGCTCGACGTCCTCGTCATCGGGGGCGGCTTCGCCGGCATCTACCAGCTGCACCGCCTGCGCAGCCTCGGGCATTCGGTGAAGATCTTCGAGGCCGGCACGGAGCTCGGCGGGATCTGGTTCTGGAACTGCTACCCGGGTGCCCGCGTCGACACCGAGGGCCCGCTCTACCAGTTCTTCTACCAGGACCTGTGGAAGGACTGGGAGTACCCGGCCCTCTACCCCGACTGGCGCGAGGTGCGCGAGTACTTCGCCTACGTCGACCGCAAGCTCGACATCTCCAGGGACGTCCGGTTCAACACCCGCGTCGAGGCCGCCGAGTTCGACGTCGACGCCGGCCAGTGGGTGGTGCGCTCCTCGGACGGCAGCACGACCCGCTGCACCTACCTGGTGCCCTGCCTCGGGTTCGCCTCCAAGCCCTACGTCCCGCCGATCCCGGGCCTGGACTCGTTCACCGGCATCTGCCACCACACCGGGCTGTGGCCGCAGGAGGGCGTGGACCTCACCGGCAAGCGGGTCGCCGTCATCGGCACCGGCGCGAGCGGCGTGCAGGTCATCCAGGAGGCCGCCCGCGACGCCGCCGACCTCGTCGTCTTCCAGCGCACCCCCAACCTCGCGATGCGGATGGGGCAGCGCACCCTCACCGCGGCCGACCAGGACGCGATCAAGGAAGGCCTGCCCGAGCGCTTCGACGCCCGCGGCGTCACCTTCGCTGGCTTCGACTACGACTTCATCCCACAGAACGCCGTCGACCTCTCCGAGGCCGAACGCACCGCCGGCTACGAGAAGCTGTGGCAGGCGGGCGGGTTCCGCTTCTGGCTCGCCGTCTACCAGGACACCCTGTTCTCCCAGGAGTCCAACGACCACGCCTACCGGTTCTGGCGGGACAAGGTGCGCGCGCGGATCAAGGACCCGGCGCTGGCCGAGAAGCTCGCCCCGATGGAGCCGATCCACCCGTTCGGTGTCAAGCGACCGTCGCTGGAGCAGAACTACTACGACGTCTACAACCAGGACGACGTGCACCTGGTCGATCTGAACGAGACACCGATCGACGCGGTCACCGAGCGCGGCATCCGCACCGCCGACGGCGTCGAGCGCGAGTTCGACGTCATCGTGCTCGCCACCGGGTTCGACTCGGTCAGCGGCGGGCTCACCCGGCTCGACATCCGCGGCACCGACGGCACGCTGCTGCGCGACAAGTGGGCCGGCGGGATCAGCGCACATCTCGGGGTCGCCACCGCCGGGTTCCCGAACATGCTGTTCATCTACGGCCCGCAGAGCCCCTCGGGATTATGAAACGGCCCGACCTGCGCCGAGATCCAGGGCGAGATGATCGTCGAGACGGTCGACCACCTGCTCGCGAGCGGCAGCCCGCGCATCGAGTCGACGCCGGAGGCCGACGAGGCCTGGAGCGCGCACGTCGCCGAGCTCGTCGCGCCGTCGCTGTTCCCGAAGGCGAAGTCCTGGTACATGGGCGCGAACATCCCCGGCAAGCCGCACCAAAGCCTCAACTACCCCGGCGGGCTGCCGCAGTACCGGGCGAAGTACGCGGAGTCGAAGGACAACGACTACGCCGGGTTCACGATCACCAGGAGCGTCGGATGAGCATCACCCTGCGCGGGGTCAACCTCGGTTACATGCTGCTGGACCTGTCGCTGCTGTCGGACCGCCCGCAGAACGCGGGCGTCACCTACCACTGCCCGGCCTTCGCCTACATCATCGAGACCCCGCAGGGGCGGATCCTGTGGGAGACCGGGATCTCGGCCAACGCCCCGCAGGAGTGGCTGCCCGAATGGCTCGAGGCCGTCAACCTCGACGCGCTCACCCCGGAGGCGTTCGTCGAGCGGCGGCTCGCCGAGATGGGCCTGGGACCGGACGACTTCCGCTACGTCGTGTTCGGGCACCTGCACACCGACCACGCCGGCGGCCTGCGGTTGTTCGAGGACGCCGGAGCCGAGATCGTCGTCCACGAACGCGAGTACGCGCATGTCATGGGTCTGCAGCAGAGCGAGAACTTCTTCAACCAGGTCGACTGGGCCTTCCTCGGGGACAAGAAGCCCACGCTGGTCAGCGACGCGGGCACGGAGCTCGCCGGCGGTGTCCGGCTGCACCACCTCCCGGGCCACACCCCCGGCCAGATGGTGATGCAGCTCGAGCTCGACGACACCGGCACCGTGCTGCTCACCTCCGACGCGCTCTACCACCACGACAACTACGCCGAGCCGGTGGCCGAACCGCAGATCTACTGGGACGTCGACCAGTGGCGCACGTCCCTCGGGAAGCTGAGCAAGATCGCCCAGGAGACCGACGCGTTCGTGTTCCCGGGGCACGACGAGACCGGCATCGCGCACTTCGACGGCAAGCGGGAACTGCGCGCCATCCACTTCACGGAGGGGCACGTCTACGCCTGATCGACGACCTCAGGGGTACCGGCCGGCCCACTCCCGGCCGGTACCCGCGCGGCGCGGGTGGCGGCCGTGATGTGGCGAGGCAGTGCGTCGGCGAACTTCAGACCCTCCAGGGCCCGGTCGTCGCAGCTCGGGCATCCGGAAGCCGTCCGCGGCCGGTAGCGCAGCGGATCCGCCTCATCCGGAATCGGCGGCCAACCGCGTGGCGTACGCCGCGGCGGCCGCGCGATTGGGCAGGCCCAGTTTGGTCAGCACGTGGCTGACGTGATGCGCCGCGGTCTTTCGGGAGATCCGCAGCCGTTCGGCGATCTCGGGGTTGGACAGGCCGAGCGTGATCAGGTGCAGCACCTGCCGCTCGCGCTCGCTCAACACGCCGACGTCGCGCGGACCAGTGCGGCCCGCGACGCCGAGGGAGCGCAGCAGCGCCGCCGCGCCGTCGGCGTCCGGGAACGCGCCCGCGGCGTCGAAGACGCCCAGCGCCGCCCGGGCCTCGGCGACGGCGCTCTCCGGCTGGACGGGAACCAGCGCCCGGGCGAGCTCCAGCCGCGCCCTGGCCGCGTCGAGCGGTGCGTCACCCGTCGTCAGGACGGCGACGGCCCGCTCCAGGTGGCGGACGGCCTCCGCGGCCGTCCCTCGGGCCAGCGCCACCCGCCCTGCCGCGAGCGCTGCGCCCGCCACCACATCGGGGTCGGGGTGGAGATCCGCCAGGTCGGCCAGCTCGGCGGCGCAGGTCGAGGCGCGGTTGAGGTCACCTGCGGCCAGGCCGGCGGCGACGAGCGCTCCGAGCAGGGCGGCAGTTCGCCGGCCGCGGACGCTGCGCAGCCCGCGCTCCAACAGCGTGACCGCGACAGCGGGCGCGCCGCGGGCCATATGCACGGCGGCCTCCGGCTCCACGGCCACCGCCTGCCCGGCACAGCGCCCGACCAGTGACTCGGCCTCCTCGATGTCGCCGCGGCACAGCCGGAGCGTCGCCAGCCGGGACAGCACCTGCGCGCGCCATGCCGGGCCGGCGCCGTCGGCAGCGCAGAGGGCGGCTCGCAGCTCCATCTCGGCCCGGTCCAGCTCGCCGGCCCGGGTGAGGACCGCCCCGTACAACACCCGGCAGCGCACGTACAGGTACGGCGAGCCGTAGCGCGCGGCGAACTGCTCAGCGACCCGGCACCACTGCGCCGCGCGGCGCAGGTCACCCGCCGCATCGCAGGCGTCGAGCATCTCGCAGCAGATCACCACGGTCGTCTCGAGCTGTTCACACTCCCTGGCGAGGGTCCCGGCCATGGCCTCGTCCACCAGCCCCAGGCCCTCCTCGACCTTGCCCTGCACGACCAGCGCATGTCCCAGCGTGGCGAGCGCGCACAGCTCCAGATCGACGTCCCCATCCCGGCGGCCGGCCTCGTGCGCGCGGCGGGCCAGGTCAACCGCCGCCGGGTCTTCCGGTGCGACGTAGGCCCGGATCTGCCACACCCAGCCCCGCAGCGGGCCGTGTTCGGCGACCAGCCGCTCGGCCCGCCGAGCCCAGCCGCCGGCGACCGCGTCGTCGCCGAAGTTGGACTTGAACGTGCAGCACAGGCCCAGCGCCGCGAGCACCGCGCCGGCGTCGTCGCGGGCCCGGCGGAACGCGACGTACGCCGCCGTGCACAGCTCGACGTGCCGACGCTGCTCACCCAGCCACCACAGCGCCATCCCGAGGCCGTAAAGCGCCTCCGCGGTGGCCTTGCGCGCCACCGCGGCCTCGAACGTGTCCGCGGCGTCGCGCCAGCGGCCCGCGGCGAGCGCGGCCTGCCCGGCCGCCACCGGATCCGACACGCGCTCATGGTGCCACGCAATGGGTCGGTTGCCCGATGCTCGGCCCGCCCGCAGTGGCCCATCCTCCCGATATGGACACCACCAGCGAGACCTTCCAGATCAGCACCGAGGCCGCCGAGGCGTACGAGGCGGCGTTCGTGCCGGCCTTCTTCGACCAGTGGGTGCCGCTGCTGCTCGACGCCGCTCACGTCGGGCCGGGCCAGCGGGTGCTCGACGTCGCGTGCGGCACCGGCGTGGTCGCCCGCCACGCCGCCGACCGGGTGGGCGGCGCCGGCGCCGTCACCGGCCTGGACCTCAACGAGGCGATGCTCGCCGTCGCCCGACGGGTGCGGCCCGACATCACCTGGCGCCGGGGTGACGCCGCCGAGCTGCCGTTCCCGGATGCCTCCTTCGACGTGGTGGCGTGCCAGATGGCACTGATGTTCTTCCCCGACGCCGAGCGCGCCATCGCCGAGATGGGCAGGGTCACCGCGCCCGGCGGTGTCGTCGCCATCAACGTCCCCGCCGCGCTGAGCGAGCAGCAGGCGTTCGCCGCGTTCGTCGACATGGTCGCCGAACACGCGAGCCGCGACGCCGCGAACCTGCTCACCTCCTACTTCGCGTGCGGCGACCTCGATCAGCTCACGGCGCTGCTCACCGCCGCAGGCCTGCGCGAGATCAGCGCCCGCACCGAGCACGGCCGGTACCGCGCGCCCTCGATCGACGTGGCGGTCACCACCGAGGTCGAGAGCACCCCGCTGCGGGAGCGGATCGACGAGCAGACCTACGAGCAGATCCGCGCGGACGCGCACACGGTGTGGCGGCGCTACACCACCGCCGACGGTGCGCTCGACACCCCGTTCGCCACGCACGTCGTCACCGCCCGCAGAACCAGGCGGTGACCGCGCCCGACCGGCCAGGGGGAGGGGGTGAACGCCCGATGCGACAACGCCCGCAACCCCGAGACGATTCGGACATGCCACGCCCTGTGGTTGCTGCCCAACGGCGACCGCATCTACCGACGTCGGCACCAGTGGCTCGACAGACACGTCGGACGCTGTGTCGCCCAGCGCCAGGTACACGACGAGAACGATCGCGGTCACCGCGGCCATGAGTACCCCACTGGGAGCATCCGGCGGGCCGCGGCCGTCTCACGCGGAGTGTGCATCGGCGCGGGTCGCGGCGTCGTCCGCGTAGTCGCGGTGCGGCCGGCCAGCGCGGCCCTCGCTGCCGCGGCAAGGGCCCGCCGTGGGGTAGCGGTGGGCGGTCCTTGGCCATCGCGCGAGCGACGACCTCGTCCAGGCCTACCGGCAGGTCGCGCAGCACGGCGCGCGGCCGCGGCGGCGGGTTGATGAGGTGAGCCGTCATGAGCGCCGGCGGGCTCGTCGTCTCGCATGGCTGGCGCCCGGTGAGCACCTCGTACAGCACGCAACCAGCGCGTAGATGTCGCCGCGGTGATCACCGACGCCATCGAACCGCTCCGGTGCCAAGTACGCCGGGGTGCCGATCACGGCCCCCGAAAGCGACAGCTTCGTGCCGTCGACGGCGCGGGCGATGCCGAAGTCGATGAGGTAGGTGAAGTCGCGGGCTGCGACGAGGATGTTCGAGGGCTTGACGTCTCGGTGGATCAGCCCGGCCACCTGCGCGACGTCGAGGGCGTCAGCAGCTTGTTCGACAATCGCAACCGATCGCCCGACCGGCAGGGCGCCGTCCCGGGCCAATAGAGCACCAAGATCGACTCCGTCGATCAGCGGCATGCCGACGTAGAGCCGCCCATCGATCTCGCCGACCACTGCGCAACGGGCATGGAGGTGATGATGAGCGACGCACAACGACCCGTGCCACGCGATACACCGCTGACCAGTGCAGACGCCACACCGTCGTGCCACGCCAGAAGCACCGCCGACATCGCACGTCAGGCCGCTCACGGTGCTCACCCGACAGGGCCGATACGCCTCCATTTCTTTCCACGACTCTTGCCACGCGGGCGCCGACGAGTGCTGGCCGGCAGCGACCTCAAGCGGCAGCCACCGTCTCAGCACCCACGGCTCGCGGCGGAGGGATCGGATCGCCGTCCTCGCGCATGCCCTCCAGGTGGAAGGCGACCGCCTCACGCATCAGCGCCACGCACTCGCCGTAGGTCGAGGCAGCGGCGGCCACGCCCGGCAGGTCCGGAGCGTAGGAGCTGAACCCACCCACGTCATCACCCTCGATGACGATCAAGTACGACGTCATGACGATCTCCGTTCGAGGCCTGCCTGCTTCAGGATGCTCGCCTCCGTTCCTGGCCGCAACGTCTCGCTCGGCTTGCCGGCGATCGTGACCTTGCCCGGCTTGCTCGGGTGATGGTACTGCCGATGGCTTCCGCGGGTGCGCTTCAACACCCAACCGTCCGACTCGATCAACCGGATCATCTCGCCCACCTTCAGCGGCAACAAGCCCTCCCGTCCCGAGGACGCGGACCCTACCGTCGACCCCGGTCACGCGGCCGGGCACGCCCGAGTCGTCCCGACGTGTCCGCGGTGGCGAGCGGTGGAACCCGCGAGCGGCTGCCGCCCCGGTCCACGACTGCAGCGATCTTGCTACGACCGCGGTCACTGGTCACGCGATCTCAGGCGCTCACAGAGCCGCTTCATGAGGATCGACGTGCAGACGAGCGACGCACGACAGCTCTTGCCACGCCGCACGCCCGTGAACAGGCCAAACCGTGGACGTTCTTTCCACGCCCGCCTCGGCCCTCCCGCGTTCAACGCCCGACAAGCCTGTGACCTGCGGAAACGGAGCCGCCTTGGGGAGTCGGACCCCAGACCCAGCGGAGGCGCGTCGGCTACGGGTACTTCGTGAGGTCCCAGCAGTTTCGGAACTCGATCCCGCCGAGGCGCGTGTTCCAGATCCGGCGGCCACTGCCCGGCCGGAGCTGCCGGATGCGATGCGGCTGGGCAGGGTCGTACCAGGAGAACGTCTCGATCTTGGCCGAGTCGAGTACGAGCGCTTCGTCGAGCGCCGGTTCGAGGTCGCTGTCGTGCGAGGCGAGGACGACCAGGTCGACGTCGGACCGTTGGGCCTCGCGGACCACGGCCAGCGCGCACAGGACGTCGATGCCCTTCTCGCCCTTGCTCTCCACGACCCGCTTCCCGTCGGGGCCGAGCACCGCCCGGCCGGCGGGGTCGCGTTGGTAGCGGTACTTCAGCGGCCGGTGCGTGACCGTGACCCGGCCGTCGCGCTCCCAGTGGGCCTTCTGCGCCTGGTTGCGGGCGTAGGGCTTCGGGTCGTGCTCCGCGGACGGCTGCCCGCGATAGACCAGGACGTGCGCCAGCTCGGCGTGATCCATCCCGGGCCGCTGCGCCCGGTTCCGCGCGATGATGAGCTGGTTCGCGAAGTGCAGCGGGTCGACCAGCGACTCGTGCCGGGGCAGGTGCCGGCTCACGGCGAACAGCTCGTGCGCAGTGAGGTGCACGTTCTGGTAGTCCACGACCACGACGGCCCGAAGATCAGGCACGAGTGCTGGCGCTCCTCACGAAAAAGCCCCGCCAGTCCCGGAGGACGGCGGGGAACTAGGCCACCGATGATGCCACGCCGCGCCCAGTGCAAGCAACGTGGCCTCGGTGACCGCCACGGTGGCTCGGTCGATGTCCCCGGGCTGGGCACGGTGCCGGTCGCAATCTGTGGACCACTCGTCTGGCCGAGCACCGACGGTCGCCGGGTCACATACCGTCCTTTGGGGGCGTCACATCACGGGGGGCGGCGGCTTGGCGCGGGGACAATGTCGCTACGACCACGAGAAGTGGATGCGCCAACAGGAGCAGCAGCAACAAGCTGCGGATGCCCGCGCAACGAGCAGCCGACAAGGAGCGCAAGGAACGGCTGCTTGCGGCCGGCAAGGCGAAGGCCGAAGCACTCAACGCGCGGACCGCGCTCGCCCTCGACCGCCTGGAGTCGATCCTGCCGACCGGGCTCGATCGGCCAGCGCGCATCGACCCGGAAGCGCTGGTGCGCCGCGACGAGCTGCCGCCGCTGGACCCCGGTACCCGCGCCCACCCCGCGCCGCCGCCCGAGTGGAGCGCCTTCGCCCCGGAGCCACCCGGAGCCGTCGCGGGGCTACTCGGCGGGAAGGCACGCTTCGAGCGCCGGCTGGCTGAGGCGCAGGAGCGCTTCGAGCAGGCCTGCGGCGCATACGCCAAGGCCGAGGCCACTCGTCAACGCTGGGTCGATGACAGACGGACCCGACGCGCCGAGCAGGAACGCGCCCATCGGGCCGAGGTCGAGAAGCACAATCGCCGGGTCACCGAGATGGTCGACGGGCTTGCGTGCCGCGACCGCGAGGGCGTCCAGGCATATCTCGAACTCGCGCTGTCCCGCACCCCACTCCCCGACGAGCTGCCGCGCACCGTCGAGATCGCATACTCACCCCACGGCGAGCAGGCGGTCGTGCGCGTCGAACTGCCACCCGCTGACGTCGTGCCCGCGGTGGCGTCCCACACCTACGTAGGCACCACCGACTCGATCCGGACCAAGGCCCTGCCCGCCACCCGCCTTCACGAGCTTTACCGGTCGGTGATCAGTCAGGTGATGCTGCTCTACATGCGCGATCTGCTCGAGGCCGACCCCGAACTGGACAACGTCGAACTCGGCGGGCACGTCCACGCCATCGATCCCGCGACCGGCCACCGCGAGTACGAGTGCCTGATCAGTGTCGCCCTCGACCGCGCCACGTACGCCAAGCTCAACCTTCGCGATGTGACACCCGCGGCCTGCCTGGCGCGACTCAACGCCCTGGTCTGTCAGCCGCCGTTGAGGACGACGACGTAGCGAGTCGGGTACGTCGTCGGGCGTGACGCCGACGCCGGGCCACGGCGCGCGGTGTTGATCTCGTTGGTCGCCGACGACACGGTGACGACGGCAGGTCGACGTCGGAGGGCTCGGCCCTCCCGTCGTGTCCTTGGCCGGTTACTGCGGGAGGGCCGAGCGGTGCGCTCGGAGGCGCGGT
>JBQTJE010000062.1:0-9769 GCA_052387455.1 Pseudonocardia sp. | reverse complement strand
CGCCCCATCGCGCTCCGCGTCGCCGACGCCCGGCATCACCTGCACGTCATCGGCGCCACCGGCTCGGGCAAGTCGACCCTGCTCGCCACGATGATCCTCGCCGACATCGACGCCGGCCGCGGCGTGGTGCTCATCGACCCCAAAGGCGACCTCGTCACCGACATCCTGTCCCGGATGCCCGCCGCGGCGGCGGACCGCGTCGTGCTGTTCGACGCCGACAGCAAGACCGTGCCGCCGTGTCTCAACCCGCTGCACGGCGGCGAGACCGACCTGACCGTCGACAACGTCGTGTCGGTGTTCCGGCGGGTGTACTCGGCGTTCTGGGGGCCCCGCACCGACGACGTCATGCGCGCCGCCTGCCTCACCCTGCGCGCCCAGCACGGCGTCGCGACGCTGGCCGACCTGCCCCGGCTGCTCACCGACCCCGCCTTCCGCGACCGCGTCACCGCCGCGGTCACCGACCCCGTCCTGCGTGGGTTCTGGGACTGGTACGACACCCTCACCGACGCGTCGCGGTCCCAGGTCATCTCCCCGCTGATGAACAAACTCCGGGCGTTCCTGCTGCGCCCCTTCGTCCGCGAGGCGCTGGCCGCCGGGCCGTCCACCGTGGACATGGGCGAGATCCTCGACGGCGGGATCTGCCTGGTGCGGATCCCCAAGGGCTCCCTGGGCGAGGAGACCACCCGCTTGATCGGGTCGCTGACCGTCGCCGCCGCCTGGCAGGCCACCACCGCCCGCGCCGCCACCCCGCAACGCCTGCGCCGCGACGCCGCGCTGGTCATCGACGAGGCCCACAACTTCCTCAACCTGCCCTACCCCATCGAGGACATGCTCGCCGAAGCCAGAGGGTTCCGCGTCGCCATGACGTTGGCCCACCAGCACCTCGGGCAGCTCCCCCGAGAACTGCGGGAGGGACTGTCCACCAACGCCCGCTCCAAGATCTTCTTCAACTCCGGGCCGGAGGACGCCCGCGAGCTGTCCCGGCACACCGCACCGCGCCTGGGCGAGCACGACCTCGCCCACCTCGGCGCCTTCCACGCCGCCGCCCGTCTCGTCCTGCACGGCGAGCAGACCGAGGCGTTCACCCTGCGCACCAACCCCCTACCCCCGCCAACGCCCGGCCGGTCCCGCGTGATCCGCTCCGGCGCCGCCTCGCGGCAACACCACGCCCGTCACCCCGTCGGGCGTCCGACCGAAGTCCGCGACGTCCCCGCCTCGCCCTCCGTCCCCGGCCCGCCCAGGCGGCTGACCGACGGCCAAGCGGCGGCGGCCGACCGTCCGCCCGCATCGGTGATCCACGGCGACCCGCGCCGTCGCTGACCGCACCACTTCCTCGCGCCGGTTCTCGTACGCCGCCGCCCTGCCCGACCCGGCAACCTCGGAAGGACCTCCTCATGTCGATCACTCATCACACGCCGCAGCGTGCGCTGCGTAGCGCCGCGCCCGGCCAGGCCACATCGCGCTGCGCGAACACCGCCGATCACCAGGCCCGCCTCGCCTGGCGGCTCACCCCGCGGGACCGGTGGATCATCCGGATGCTGCACGAGCACCGCGTCCTGACCTCCACCCAGATCACCGCGCTCGCGTTCCCCTCCTACCGCTCGGGCACCCAACGGCTGCGCGAGCTGTACCTGTGGTCGGTGATCGACCGGTTCCAGCCCTTCGCCTCGGTCGGGACCGCGCCCATGCACTACGTCCTGGCCACCGCCGGCGCCGCGGTCCTCGCCGCCGAGGAGGGCCTCGAGGTCAAGGACCTGGGCTACCGCCACAACCGGGCCTTCGGCGTCGCCCACAACCTGCGCCTGGCGCACCTCGTCGGGGTCAACGAGTGGTTCACCGCCCTCATCGCCGCCACCCGCCACGACATCCGGGCCGACAGCGCTGGGCCGGGCAGGGACACCGCGGTGGGCGCCTGGTGGTCCGAGGCCCGCTGCGCCCGACACTTCGGCGACCTCACCAAACCCGACGCCTACGGCCGCTTCCACCGCGACGGCCGGCACATCGAGTTCTTCCTCGAGTTCGACCAGGGCACCGAGGCCCTGACCAAACTTGCCGGCAAGCTCACCGGGTACGCCGCGCTCGCCGCGGCCACCGGCATCACCACCCCGCTGCTGATCTGGTTGCCCACCGCGCGGCGCGAGGCCAGCGCCCGGCGCCAGCTGCGCCGCGCCTGGCAGGGGCTCGACCACCCCGACACGGTGCCCGTCGCCACCGCCGCCGCCGGGCTCCTCGACCCCCTCGCCGCGTACCCCAGCCCCGCCGACCCCGTCTGGCTCCCCCTGCACACCAGCCCGGGCGCCACCCCAGCCGGTGCCGGCGCGCGGCTCCCGCTGCACCTCCTCGCCGGGGCCTGGCCGCACGTCCACCCACCCGAATCCGCCGCGCACGCCAGCGACAACCGTGGCGGCGCCGACGGGGCGGACGGGAACCAGCCCGACCATGGACGCGACGCCGGGACTCGGGCGGAGCAGCCCCACCGGCTCGCCCCTCCGCACCCCATGCCGCCCGTCGGGTCACGCCACGCCGCCAGACCCCGGAGGTGACCGACCGATGGCCACGAAGATCGGCGCCGCCGCGCTCGCCGCGCTCCTGCTCATCCCGCTGCTCATCGCCGCCGCCCTGGGCGCGGTGATCACCTCGTTCGGCCCGAGCGGCCCCAGCGCCGCCGCGCTCGCCGACATTCCCGCCGACTACCTCAACCTCTACCGGGCCGCGTCCGGCACCTGCCCCGGACTCGACTGGTCGACTCTCGCCGCGGTCGGGAAGGTCGAGACCGACCACGGCCGCTCCCCGCTGCCCGGTGTCCGCGACGGCGAGAACGCATCCGGCGCCGGCGGGCCGATGCAGTTCCTCGCGCCCACCTTCGCCGAGGTCACCACCCGGCACGCCCTCCCGGCCGGTGGCGCCGACCCGCCGTCGCGGTATCTCCCGCACGACGCCGTGCACGCCGCCGCGTTCTACCTCTGCGACAACGGCGCCCGCACGGGCGACCTGCGCGCCGCCCTGTTCGTCTACAACCGCTCCACCGCCTACGTCGACCAGGTCCTCGCCCAAGCCGACACCTACCAGGCCGCCTCCACCGGCGCCCGCAGCGGCACCTGGCCCGCCGAGCGGGCCACCGTCCCCGATCCCACCGGCACCGGCGGGCAGCTCACCCCGCGCATGCACACCCTCTACCAGGCCCTCGCCGCCACCGGAGCCACCAGCGGCGGCGCCACCTGCTGGGACGCCCACCTGCACAACCCCACCAGCGACCACCCCCTCGGCAGGGCCTGCGACATCTTCTTCGACGCCGACGACCCGACCGACGTCGCCCGCGGCTGGCAGACCGCGAACTGGCTGAGCACCGCTCAACCCGCCTACGGCATCAGCTACCTCATCTGGCAAGGACGGATCTGGACCGCCCGATCACCGACCTGGGCCGTCTACAGCTCCGACATCTACGGCTGCCCCGACCCCACCAACCTCACCGGATGCCATTACGACCACATCCACATCTCCGTCGACTGAGAGGCTCGGAAATTGCATCTGATGCATGAATTCGACGTTGGATGCAACAGCGGAATGACGCGAATCAGCCGTCTCTCGTCGGACCCGACCGTAGCGCCAGGGGCTGGCCCTGAGCTGGGACGACACGCGGTCGTGCCGGTGCACCGGCAGGGTCGTCCGGGCCTTTCCCCCCAAGCCTGCCGGCACCGGCCCGTAGAGCAGAGAGGGAGCAGAGAGGGGAGCGGTGACCAGAACGGTCACCGCCCCCGACAGACTCGGCTCAGCCCGGAACGGTCGTCGCGCGCTCCCTCCGCCCGGACCGAGCCGAACCGTCCGACAGCCGCCCGCCCCGACGGGCCCGCGCCGCCGTGCCAGCGGCCGCGTTGTCCGTGCCGCCGTCCCGCACGTCGCCCGGACCGCCGTCGGCTACGCCGCCGACGACCGGACCGACCGGGGCCACGCCCTGGATGTCTCCTGCCGCCGCACCATCCGGGGTGGGCGTGGGGACGTCGTCGGAGGTCTCCGCGATCCGGTACCGCTTGGGCTTGTTCGACGTGCGCACCGCCCATCCGGAGGAGACCATGCGCTCGAGAGCGTTGGCCACCGCGCCCGAGGAGCGACCGACCGCCTTCGCGACCGCGACCGGGCCGTGCTCGCCGTCGGGGTGCTCACGCAGGAAGTCCTCGACCATCCCGTGCAACGCACCCGATCCCAGCCGAACCGACCCCGAGGAGTTCGTCCGGGCAGGTCCGGGTGTGCCGGTGTCGGGGTGCGTGTCAGCCGTACCCATGTGGCCCGTCTCGTCCTGCAGTGGAACCGTCGTCTCCTGCGGTGTGGTCGTCTCCCCCGGTGTGGTCGCCTCCGAGGAAGCGGGCGAGGTGGGCTCCCCGGTGGTGGTGGTGGTGATGGTGGTGTCTGCGGGCGGCAGGGTCGAGGGAAGGGCGAAGTAGCGGGTCGCGGCCCGGGCAGTCGTACCGGGTGTGGTGTCCACGCTGCCCTCGGCGCACCACCGGTTCAACAGCTTGAGCACGACGCTGCGGCTCGCGGGCACCGACCGGGTGAGTTCGGTGGCGGTACAGCCCGGCTGCTTGCGCAGCTCGGCCCACACATCGTCGGCGACCGGGCCGTTGTCACCCCGGTCTCCGGTGTCGGTGTCGGTGTCGCCGACGGACGCCGGGGCCAAGTCATCTGTCGTGGCCTCCGCAGTGGCCGGATCCGGCGCGGCGGTGTCCGGGGGCGCGCTGTCGGTACCGGGTTCCGGGACGGTGTCGTCCGACGCGGCGGCCGTCGCGGTGGTGGCGTTGGGGCGCCGTGTGCCGCGCCGGGGCCGGGTCGAGACCCGGGGCGCCGGACTGTCCGGGCCCGCCACCGTAGGGGCCGTCGTCGGGTCCGTGGCGCCGTCCTGGGTGCCGGGGTCGTCGGCGGTCACGTCCGGCCCCGCCGCGTCGGGCGCGGTGGTGTCCGGCGTCGTCGTGTCCGGCGTCGTGGTGTCCGGCGTCGTGGTGTCCGGCGTGGTGCTGTCCGGCGTGGTGCAGTCTGGCCTCGCCGCGTCCGGCGCCGTGGTGTCCGGCGTCGTGGTGTCCGGCGTCGTGGAGGGGCGGGTGGTTCGTGGTGCGGGCATAACGTTCCCCTTCGTGATGGGTGTTCGGTGGGTGGGTCATGCCCCCGGGGGCGGTGTGGCCCGTCGGCGCGCGCTGCCGGGTGGTACTGGGCTACACGGAAATGAGCGCTCTGCGCGGTGGTGAAGTCAAGCGATCTCTACGGAAAGGTGTTCGTGCACGTCAGAGTCGTGTCAACCGGCTCCCGGCCCACCTCCTGGCCCTCCGTGAGGAGGGAAGAGGTGGCCGTCGCGGGACAGGTGTGATGCTCCGCCCGTCCCCGCGTCCGGACGGGCCCCGGTGCGGGGCCCGTCCCGGATCGGTCAGCGGGTGGCCTGCAGGGCGCGGGTGGCGGCCCGGGCGATGGCCTGCGCGGACGTGGCGGGGTCGGCCAGGGCCTGCAGGGTGGCGCCGTCCAACGCCCGGGCGGTGGGGTGCGGGGCGAGCCACAGCACCCCGCACCCGGCCGTGACGAGCCGGTCGATCTTCGTCTGCGCGGCGATCCGGGGGGCCGGGGAGAAGTGGCCGTCGGACACGATTACCAACAGCCGCGCCGCACCCGGCCGGGACAGCCCCAGCGCGCCGTCGAGGGCATCGATCGCCGCGTCGATGACCTCGTAGCCGTCCGGGGCGTTGAACCGGGTCACCTCACGCGGCGCGGTCCCGGGGCGGGTGATCGCGTGCACCTCGTCGCCGAAGGTGACCGTGGCCGTGGTGGTGGCGACCCGGGTGTGCGCGGCGGCGTGCGCGAGGATCCACGCCGCCGACGCGACCGGCCGGGCGAACCCGCGCATCGAGCTGGACACGTCGCACGCCACCCCGAGGCGTAGCGGCGGGGTCGGCACCGTACGGCGGGTGGTGCGGGTGAACGGTTCCGCGGTCGGGATCGCCCCGGCCGCCCGTTGCGCGTCGGCCACCAGCGCGCCGCGCATCCGCAGCCGTCCCGGTGGGAGCGCGGAGGTGGTGCGGGTGGCGACCCGGTCGCGAATCCCGGCGGTGTCGAGCAACCGACCGACCTGGCGCGCGGCTTGCCGTTCGGCCCGGGTGGGCGCCCGGGTCCCGGCGATCACCTCCGACCGCCCCCGGCCCCGGGTGCCGCTGCACGGGGCGGACCCCGCGTCGTCGGTGCCGGGCGGGCCGAACACCCGCAGCGCCGCAGCATCGGCGTCCGCCCGCGCGGCCGCCTCCACCGTCGACACCCCCTCGGCCGCAGCGCCCCCGGTGGGGGCGTCGGCGGGGTCGGCGGGAGTCGTCTCGCTGCCGACCATGAGGGCGACCCGGGCCACCGCATCGCCGATCGCCCGGGCCAGCACCGAGGATCCATCGTCGACCGGGCCGTCCGGGCCCTCGGTCCCCGAACCGTCGTCCGCCGAACCGTCGTCCCCGGGGACGCCGCCTCCCGCCGGGTCGGCAGGGTCGGCCGGGTCTGTGGTGGTGGGGTCGGCGCCGAGCGCGGCACACCAGCGGCGACCCAACTCGATCATGGCGTCGGAGTCGTCGTCGCCGGTGGCGTGCGCGGCAGTCCAGATCTCGCGCAGCCGCGCGAGGGTCTCCTCGCCGAGGACCTCGGTCACGGCGGAGGTGACCCGGGCGACCTCGTCGTCGGTGAGGATCCCGGCGTCGACCCGGGCCAGCAGCAGCGCGGCCGCCCGCCCGGCGTTCCCGGGGGTCATCGCGGGCCCATCCGGGTGGGAGGTAGGCGCCGGGGCGACGCCTCCCGGTCCGCCAGCAGGGCCCGCACCGTGCGCCGGGGCCGGGGCCGCCACGGTCACGGGGGTGGGCGCGGGGCCCGGGGTGGTCACAGCGGCCGGGGTCATGGCGAAGTCGGCGAGGATGAGGTGGGTGGCCGAGGCCCGCAGCCAGTGCCGGTCATCGGGGCGGCGTCGGATGTGCGCGGCCTCGATCCGCGACTCCTCGAGCAGGGTCGCTGCGGCGGCCGCGCCCGGGGGCGCCCCGGAGGGGTTCTCCCAGACCGAGTGCGCGGCGTGGGCGCACTCGTGGACCAGCAGCCCCCACGCGGGCCCGTAGCGGGCCCGGTCCCCGATCCGGTGCGGCGCGATCGTGGTGGGGGCGACCGCGCCGAGGTGGGCGCGGTCGACCGCGATGGTGGCCAGCGCGGGCAGGAAACACGCCGGGGCGCCCCGGCCCGCACCTGGGGCGATGGTGACCAGGAGGTCGTCGCGGTCGGCGATGACCGGTACCTCGTCTGTCAGCGCGACCGACAGGGCCAGCCAGGTCGGGTCGGCGGCGTCCGGGGCCGGGGCGGCGTCCGGGTCGGCGATCACGTGGGCGGTCGGGTGGGCGGTCATGTCGTGCTCCTTCGGGTCGGGCGGTAGCGGCTGGGTTCGGCGAGGCCTCTCACGGCCCGGGGTGGGGGTCGGGTCGGTCAGATGCGGGGGCCCAGAGCCAGAGGGGTGTGCTCGGCGCCGAACGCGTCGCGGACCACGGTGGCGACGGTGTCGCGGTCCTCCTCCGGGGCGACCCCGATGAGGTTCCCGGCGGCCGCCTCGACCCCGAGGACCTCGGCGATCTTGGAGAACGCGATCAGCTCACGCAGCTGCGGTGCCCACCCGACCTCGCCCCGACGTTGCCGGGTCGCGAGGTTGCGGGCCGCGCGCACCGCGCGGCGGTCGATCTTGAGCTGGGTGGCGAGGTCGTAGTCCGAGGACACCTGGATCTGCGCGGAGAACCGCGAGGACAGGGCGTCGGTGAGGACCGCGCCGTGCACGCCCGGGTTGTGCCCGGCCACCACGTAGAACCCCTCGGCCGCCTGCACGGTCTCGCCCCCGTTGGCCTTGACGATCACCTGACGGCGCCCGTCCATCGCGGGGTACAGGGACGCGAGGACGTTCGGGGGGATCAGGGTGGCGTCGTCGACGAACAGGCACCGGCCCTCGCGCATCGCCCGGACCAGCGGGCCGTGTACAAACACGAAGCGACCCTCGGGGGTCTGGGTGTACTCGCCCACGATGTCCGCGACGGTGGTGTCCCCGTCACCGGGCACGGTGATCAGGTCCCCGAAGGCCGCCTCGACCACCGAGGTCTTCCCCGTGCCGGGCGGTCCGTAGAGCAGGGCGGGCACCCCGGCCGCGCGCAGCTTCTGCAGCGCGGTCACATCAGGCATGCCCGCGACGAGGCGCGGGTGGTAGAGCTGCCCGTTCGGGCGCGGCACCGGCCCGGAAACCGGATCCTCCCCCCCACCGGCACCGGACGTACCGGCCACATCCGGCCCGGCCGTGACCGTCGCGGCGGGGCCGGAGGCGGGGGCCCGCCGGACCCGGGGCGTCGGGTGGCCCCCCGTACCCGGGGTGCCACTCACAGCGGCGCCGGGGGTGGTGCCGCCGAGGGTGGTGCCGGTCGCGGCGGAGGTGGTGCTCGGGGTCGGCCCGTACCGGGTCGGTCCGGTGCCGACCACCACCGCCTCCCCACGCGACGCCAGGACCTGCAGCGCGTTGGCCACCGCCCCCGCCGAGCGGCCCGCCAGCGCCCGGGCGATCTCCCCGGCCGTGAACGCGCCCCCGGCCCCGTCCGCGAGGTACGCGGCCACCTGACGGCGCAGCTCACCGTTGCGCAACCGACCCGAAGGCCCCACTGGGCCCGGGGTCCTCGTGGCGGGCACCGGGGCCCCGCCGGTCGCGGCCCCCAGGGTCGACGTCCCCAGGGTCGACGTCCCCAGGGTCGGCGTCTCCGTGGTCGACGTCCCCGTGGTCGACGTCCCCGTGGTCGGCGTCCCCGTGGTGGCGTCGGTGGTCGGGTCGGTGGTCGGGTCCATGGTCGTCTCCTCGGGTGTGGTGGGGGTGCTCATCGGGTCCACCCACTCGGCAGGTAGCCACCGCGGGACAGGTGCTCGTCCAGACCTGCCAGCAACTCCAGGGCCTCGAGCGCGTCCTGGGCCCATTCGGTGGGGCACCCGTCGCTGTATCCGGTGCTCAGGCACCCGGTGACCAGGGCCCGTAGCTCCGTGAGCGTCGCCTCGACGTCCATCTCGATCTCCTGTTCTGACCCGTTCCGGGGCCGGTCGGTTACAGGCCGGATCGTCGGGCACAACTCACCCGTTCCGACCATTGGATTTCGTCTCCGCCTCGGCCCTCATTGGGGCCTCCCGGCACCCTTTGGGGCGCCTCCTGGTGACAACCACCAATATACTCCTCGGTCCGCCGAATGGCAACGATTCACACGATTTCACCGAAGGTGATCGTGGCAATTGTTCGATAATCTGACAACACCTCATCGCAGTGGTGAAACCACCGAAAGGGCGAGACGGGAAAGGGTGGGGCGCCGGCGAACGGGGAGCGACATTCCCGCCATGAAATGCGAGAGCAAGTACAGGAGAAGCGGGAACGAGGGAGGAATGGGATCAACTTAGCAGGAAGTAATGAACGAATAGGAACGAATACGAGCAGGAATCGATTCGAAGGGACGGAGGCGACGGGCGGCCGATGTGAACCAGTGCTCGTTGCCAAGCGAGTCTGGTACACCAGGTGATCCGTCACCGTGGCCTGCACGCTGGAACTTCGTCGCGAGGGTGGGGTGCGAGCCAAGTCGGAACCGTCGATTGACCCCTCCGTTGAACCCTTGGTTGAACCCCAACCTGCAACTACCTTGGGCGATAACGATCACCCGATCAGCTACGATCCGTGAGGTTCTGGGCGCTGGTGACGCACTGCCGATCGTGATGCTGA
>JBQTJE010000061.1:0-13440 GCA_052387455.1 Pseudonocardia sp. | reverse complement strand
GCCTGCGGCGAGAACGTCGCCGCAGGCCCCCGGACGTAGTGGGCACGCTACCGGCGCGCCCGCCGGCCGCTGCCCGAAGGCGTGGCCCGCGCAGCGGTGACGGCCTCGTCCCCGGACTCGCCCGACATCGGCAGGCTCGGCGGGAAGTTCGGGTCGTAGCCCGCCTCACCCGGACGCGACGGCTCCGGCGTCGCCGAGCCACCCTCGGTGAGGTCGCCGTTCATCGGCTCCACCGCCGGCTCGCTGTCCGACTTCTCGCCGATGTGCACCATCCGGGCGACCGACGGCACCAGGCCCTTGCCCTCCTCCTCGCGGTCGATGAACAGGTAGTAGTAGCCGGGCGGGGCCGCGATCCCGTTCGGCGGCGCGTCCACCCGCAGTTTCCCGTCCGAGACGGTGAACGGCAGCTCCAGGGTCCGCGGGTCGTTGTCGTTCGCGTGCTGCGGCGAGCCGGTCCGCATCAGCATTACCTTCGTGATCTGGTCGGCCTCGTCGGTCCGGACGGTGAAGCTCTCGCCCCAGGCGATCCCGGACTGCACCTCGTCGATCCGCGGCCGCTCACCCCAGAACAGGTAGGGCGGGGAGTAGATGTTGAAGCTGGGGTCGCGGTGGTTCTGCGAGGTCGGCTCGGGCATGTTGCGCACCGCGCCGTAGAAGGTGCCCGCAGGCACGTGACCACCGGAGAGCACCCGGCCGTCGGGCAGCAGTACCGCCGTGCTGTGGTACATCCGGTCGCGGTCCTGGACGGCGACCTCGGTCCACTGGTCGGTCGCCGGGTCGAACAGCTCGACCGCGCGCACCGGCTGCTCGGTGTTGGGCGCGAAGAGCTCGTTGGCGCCCGCGCCGTTGAGCGCGAGCACCTTGCCGTCGGGCAGCGCGACGCCCGAGCCCGACCAGCGAGAGTGCGCCACCGGTGCCGTCTGCCGCTCGCTGACGGTGCCCTCCGCCGTCACGGAGGTGACGGTGGACAGTGGCAGCGCGAGGTACGCGCCCGGCGGCGGGCCCACCGATCCGCTGATGCTGAGGATGTCCATCCGGTCGTACGGCGCGGCCATCGGCAGCGCGACGGAGAACGCGGCGTCGCGGACCAGACCCACGCCGGCCTGCTGCCACTGCGCCGTCTCGGGGTCGAAGAACTGCCGGATCGCGAACGTGGCCTCGTCGATCGCCTGCCCGAACGGGTTCCACTGCTGCCCGTTGCCGCCGTAGAAGACCTTCCCGTTCGGGGTCAGGTGCAGGCGGGCGTTGAGGGGCAGGGAGTTCTCCGACGCCGGACCGGTGAAGTTCTCGGTCCACTCGCTCGTGGCCGGGTCGAAGGTCTCGGTCCGCCGGACCTGGCCGCCCTGGGTCGTCTTCACGAGCTTGGACACGCCGCCGGTGGCGAGCATCTTCCCGTCGGGCAGCGTCGTGAGAGTGGAGTACCAGCGGTTGAACTTCATCTGGCCCTCGGTGGGGCTGAAGCTCTCCTTCGTCGAGTCGTAGATCCGGCTGGACCGCAGGCCCTGGACCTCGAGCAGGCCGACGTTGGCCGGGTCGCCCTCGTTGCGCTCCAGGATCGCCGGCTCGTTGTAGTAGTCCGTGCCGCCGATGACCAGCGCCCGGCCGTCCGCCATCTGCGCGATGTCGCCGCAGAACATGTTGACGTCGTTCTCGGCCGGGTCGTCCGGTGAGCAGACCGGGTTGCTCTCCGGCGCTCCGGCCTGGCCGGCCAGGCTGCCGACCGGCCCGTCACCGGGTCGCCCGGGCACGCCGAGCACGCCGAGCGGGTCGTCGCGCAGGCAGTCCTCAGACGTGCGGCCGTCCTGGATCTCGGGGTTGATCCCGGCGCCCTGCTCGCCTTCGGGGACGCGCCACGTGGGTGCGCCGTCGCGCAGGTCCAGGACGCGGGAGCGGTCCTCCGCGCTGGTCGGGGCCAGCTCGGGGACCAGGCCGGTCTCGATGTTCTCCTGGCCCTCGATGCCGTTGTAGTACATGACGGTGCCGTTGGGCGCGACGAACTGGGCCTGGGCGGCCGGCTTGCAGATCAGGTAGGGGTTGCCGAACCGTTCCTCCTCCACGCATCGAGGGGTGTCGGCGCCGCCTTCCTCGAACGGCGTGCGCCACTGCCCGACGGCCGAGGGATCCGCGCCGGGCGCGGCCAGTGCCAAGGGGGGAGCGGTCCCGAAGGCGACGGCCGTCAGCCCTGCGACGACGACCGCACCCCGGACCATCCTTGAGCGATTCATCTGTTTCCACACCTCCAGTGCTCCGGCGCCGGGAGCCGGCGCGGAGTGGTGGCGGAAACTTACGGGCGTCGCATTCGTGATTCCCCCCACGATCAGGGGGGTAACGACCGGATCGACAGACGCGGCTGGTGATCGCGTCCGGCCCGGACGTCCGGTCCCGTCACGTCGAAGCCGGGGCCGGGGCCGGCTGCACGTTCTCCAAGTCGGCCTCGCGGGTCTCGCCGAGTGCGATCGTGCAGACCAGGCTCAGCGCGGCCATCGCGGCGAGGTACCAGCCGATCGCGGCGCCACCGTAGGTGGCGGCCAAGGCGGCGGCGAGCAGCGGCGGGATCGCCCCGCCGAGGACGCCGGCGAGATTGTAGGCCAGCCCGGCGCCGGTGTAGCGGTGGCGGGTGCTGAACAGCTCCGGCAGGTAGGCGCCCACCGGACCGTAGGAGACGCCCACGATGGCCAGCGTCACGCACAGCCCGATCCCGAAGGCCACGGGCGAACCGGTGTCGAGGATCGGGAACAGGAGCAGGGCCCACGCGATCGCGGCGGCGTTCGCCCAGATCACGACCCGTCGGCGGCCCACCCGGTCGGAGAGCACGGCCGAGCCGGCGATGGTGAGGGCGAACGCCACGCCGCCCGCGATACCCAGCGCGAGCACGGTCGGGCGTCCCAGCCCGAGCACGGTCGTGCCGTAGCTGGTCAGGTACGAGACGGCGATGTAGAAGAAGGCGAAGATCATCGTCATCATGCCGGCTCCGAGCAGGACCTCGCGGGTCTGGTGCCGCAACGCCTCGACGAACGGCACCTTGGCCGCACCGGCCGCGGCGAGCTCGCCGCGGAACACCGGCGTCTCGTCGATGTTGATCCGCACGTACAGGCCCACTCCGACGAGCAGGATGCTGGCGATGAACGGGATGCGCCAGCCGTAGGCGAGGAACGCCTCGTCGCTCATTGCCAGCGCCGTGACCAGGAACGTGGCGCTCGCCAGCGTGAACGCGATGGCCGGGCCGAGCTGGGGGAACATCGCGTAGAACCCGCGCCGCGCCTTCGGGGCGTTCTCCGCGGTGAGCAGCGTGGCGCCGGCCCACTCCCCGCCGACGGCCAGGCCCTGCAGGATCCGCAGGAAGACCACGACGACCGGCGCCGCGGCGCCGATCGCGCCGGCCGTGGGCATCAGGCCGATCGCGACCGTGGACAGGCCCATCAGCAGCAGGGTCGCGATGAGCGTCTTCTTGCGGCCGACCCGGTCGCCGAAGTGCCCGAACAGGATCGAGCCGAACGGCCTGGCCACGAACGCGACCCCGAACGTCGCGAACGCGGCGACGGTGCCCGCCGCGGGACCGAGCGCGGGAAAGAACAGCTTCCCGAACACGAGCGCGGCGGCCGTGCCGTAGATGAAGAAGTCGTAGAACTCGATCGTGGTGCCCGTGCAGCTCGCGATCG
This sequence comes from Pseudonocardia sp., assembly GCA_052387455.1. Classification (GTDB taxonomy): domain Bacteria; phylum Actinomycetota; class Actinomycetes; order Mycobacteriales; family Pseudonocardiaceae; genus Pseudonocardia. The sequence goes on along the minus strand of JBQTJE010000061.1, from coordinate 9,781 downwards.
CGATCTTCTTCATCGCGTTCGTCGGGGTGCCGGTCTCGGGAGTGGCCATGGTCGCGCCTACGCCCCGCTCACCCGGCGGTCGTGGCCGACCCAGTGCGGCTCGCGCAGCGCCTTGCGCTGCAGCTTGCCGACCACGCTCTTGGGCAGCGGCTCGCAGGTGAACTCCACCGCCGACGGCTTCTTGTACGACCCGAGCCGGTCGACCACCACGGCGACGATCTCCTCGGCGGTCACCCTTGCGCCGTCGGCCACGCAGCAGACCGCCATCGGGGTCTCCCCCCACCGCTCGTGCGGGACTCCGAAGACGGCGACCTCGACGACCTCGGGATGGTCGGCGATCACGGTCTCCAGCTCGGCCGGCCAGATGTTGAACCCACCCGAGACGATCATGTCGTCGACCCGGTCCAGAACGTACAGGTAGCCGTTGGCGTCGAGCCGGCCGATGTCGCCGGTGCGCACCCACCCGTCGACCAGCCGCGTCGCGGTGAGCTCGTCGTCGCCCCAGAACCCGCGCATCTGGCCCTCGACCTGGGCGAAGATCTCACCTTCCGCGCCCACCGGCAGCACCACGCCGTCCGCGTCGCGGACCTCGAGGCGGGCGAAGGGCAGCACGCGACCGGCGGCCCGCATCGGCGTGGACCCCTCCTGGTCGCCGAACCACTCCTGCGGGGTCATCACCGTCAGCGGGACGGCCTCCGTCTGGCCGAACACCTGGTGCAGCACCTCGCCGAACACGCGCCGCCCGGCGAGCGCGGTGGCGTCGGTGATCGGGGCACCGCCGACGAGGATGCAGCGCAGCGCCGAGTAGTCCCGGCCGGCTGCGCCCGGGTCGGCCGCGAGCGCGGCCAGCATCGACGGCGGGGCGAACATGTGGCTGATGCGGTGGTGCTCCATCATGTCCAGCACCTTGCCGGCGTCGAAGGAGCCGAACAGCAGGTTGCCGCTGCCCTGGAGCCACGCCGGCAGGAAGAGGTAGCCCGAGGCGTGCGAGATCGGCCCCGCGTGCCCGACGACGCTGTCCCAGCCCAGGTTGGGCAGGCGGTAGTACCAGTTGCGGCAGTTCACCAGCCAGTCGTGCTGGGTGTAGCCGACGCCCTTGGAGCGCCCGGTGGTGCCCGCCGAGTGCCGGATGATGTACCAGTCCTCACCGTCCACGTCGATCATCGGGTCGACACCGGACCGGTCGGCCAGCCACTTCTCGTAGCCGTCGTCGCGCACCAGGACGTGGGCCAGCGTGTCGATCTCGGTCTCCAGCCCGATCACGCTGTCGGCGTAGGCGGGATCGGTGAGCACCACCGTGGCCTGGGTCTGCTCGAGCATCTGGGCGTGCGAGCGGCGTGAGTTGCGCGCGTAGAGGGGAACGCGGACCGCTCCGGCGATCGCCGCGCCGAGGAACAGGTCCGCGGCGCCCAGGTTGTTGTCCTCGACGCTCGCCACCCGGTCCCCCGGGCGCACCCCGTGCTCGAGCAGGGCGTTGGCCAGCCGGACGCCCCGGTCCCAGGCCTCGGCGAAGGTCAGGCTCCGGTGCTCGGTGACGATCGCCGTGCGGTCCCGGTGGAACTGCAGCGACTGGCGCATCAGGCTCGGGACGTCCATCACGATGCTCCTCGGGGTGCGGGGAGCCGGGACGCTACGTCGCCGCCGGCCGCGCGGCCACCCACGAAGGTGGGGGCCCGACCCGTCATCCCCGACCCGTCATCCCCCGAGCTGTGCGATCAGGGCGTCGGCGAGCTCGTCGGCCAGCTCGTCGGGGCCGAGCGGGCCCGCCGGGTCGTACCACTCCGGGACGTACGCGAGCGCGCCGAAGGCGATCATCAAACCGGTCCGCGTCGCCGCGGCCGGGCGGCCGGTCGCCGCCCCGACCTCGTCGGCCACCCGCCGGAACACCGCGCCGTGTGACCGGCGCAGCTCGAGCAGGCGCTCGCGCATCGGCGCGCGCGGGAGCCTGATCCTGACGAACAGCGGCACGAACTCCGGGTAGTCGCGCAGCTCGATCAGGACCTGCTCGCGGAACATCTGGCGCAGCCTGCGCACCGGGTCGGCTTCGGACCGCGCGATCCGCTCCAGCCGGGCGATCACCTCGTCGGTGCAGCCCTGCACGCAGCGGAAGAAGAGCTCCTCCTTGGAGGAGATGTAGTAGTAGAGGCTCGGGCCGCGCAGGTCCAGCGCCGCCCCGATCTCCTCGAGGTTGGTGCCCTCGTAGCCCTTCTCGGCGAACATCCGCGCCGCGGTGCGCTCCAGCTGGGCGACCCGCTGGGCGCGCTTGCGCTCGACCCGGCTCCCACCAGAGGTCACGGCAGCAGCCCCGCGCGGCGGGCCACGAACACCGCCTCGCCGCGGCTGTGGCAGTCCAGCTTGGCCATCGCGCACTTCAGGTAGGACTTGACGGTGTCGACCCGGATCGACAGCCGCCGCGCCACCTCGGCGTTGCCGCAGCCCACGGCCACCTGCGACAGGACGTCGATCTCCCGCGGGCTGAGCCGCACGGGCGACGCGACGACGGGCGGGCTGCTCTCGTCGGTCAGGCGCTGGCAGACGCCGTAGAGCCGGTCCTGGACCGCCCGTTCGCCGGCGGCCGCGGCAATCGCACGCAGCTCGGCGTGCAGCTCGCGCAGCTCGGCCAGCACCCCGGGACTACCGGCCGAGGGCAACCGCTCGACCGTCCCGGCCGCGAGGGCGTCGGTCTCCGCCTGCGTCGCGAGATCCCGCTCGGCCCGGCGGACGATGGACTCCACGACCGACACGAACCGCTCGACGAAACGGACCGGGCGCCGGGAGGCGCTGTACACCACACCGCGCACCTCGCCGCCGACCCGGAAGGGCACGGCGAGCACCGCACGCAGCCCCTCCGCGCGCACCGCGTGGTCGAACTGGTGGGTGATGTCGGGCGCCTGGACGTAGTCGCTGACCGTGACCGGGTGCTTCAGCGCGAGGCACTTGCCGCCGACGCCGCATCCGGCGGGAATGACCAGCCCCTGCAGGGACGTCGCCCGGGCGCCGAGCACGTCGCCGAGCACGAAGGTTCCCCGCTGCGGGTCGGTGCGTGCGGTGAAGGCGATGTCGACGTCGGTGAGATCCCGCGTCCGGGCCACGGCGTCGGTGATCGGGGAAGTGGTCGTGCGCGACATCGGCGCTCCTCTCGCCCCCCGGCCTTGCCAGTCACAACGAACCAGCGCGCCCTCCGCTACGGCAATCCGCGGAGAGATTGAAATTCTAACGATCGCTAGTATCTCGGTCCGGCGCTCGGACGCCGGACCGGGGCGGCCGCCACCGGAGCACCTCGGGCAGCATTCCGGTGTGCCCGACCTGCGCCCGACTTCCGCCGAGGTCCGCCGCTGGCGCCGCCGACTCGCCGACGAGCGCGAGGAGGCGCAGGTCTACCGGCGGCTCGCCACCCGCCGCACGGGGGAGGAGCGCGAGATCCTCGTCGGGCTGGCCGCGGCCGAGGAGCGCCACGCGGCGCACTGGGCCCGGTTGCTCGGCGACGACGCCGGCCCGCGACGCCGGGGACACGCCCGGATGCGGCTGCTGGCGTTCCTCGCGCGACGGTTCGGGTCGGTGTTCGTGCTCGCGCTGGTCCAGCGTGCGGAGACCCGCTCGCCCTACCGCTTCGACGTCGACGCCACCCCCGCGATGGCCGCCGACGAGCGCGTCCACGAGGAGGTGGTGCGCGGCCTCGCGGCGCGCGGGCGGGCCCAGGTGTCGGGGACGTTCCGGGCGGCCGTGTTCGGCGCGAACGACGGTCTGGTGAGCAACCTCGCCCTCGTGCTCGGCGTGGCGGGCGGCGGTGCCACCACCGCGACGGTGCTGCTCACCGTCCTCGCGGGACTGCTGGCCGGGGCGCTGTCGATGGGCGCGGGGGAGTACGTGTCGGTGCGCTCGCAGCGCGAACTGCTCGCCGCGTCGGCGCCCGACACCCGCGACGCCCCCCTGATCCTGCCGTTCCTCGACATCGACGCCAACGAGCTCGCCCTCGTCTACCGCGCCCGCGGCATTCCCGCCGAGGAGGCGCGCCGCCGGGCCGACGTGGTGCTGCGCGACCCGGGCAGCGCCGCCCCGCCCGAGCCTGGCGCCGACCGGCGCCCCGACGTCGTCGGAACGGGGCGGGGCGCGGCGGCGTCGAGCTTCGCGTTCTTCGCCTGCGGGGCCGCGGTGCCGGTGCTGCCGTTCGTGGTCGGGCTCGACGGCGACGCCGCGCTGGTCACGGCGGCCGTCCTGGTGGGGCTGGCGCTGATGCTGACGGGCGCGACGGTGGGGGTGCTGTCGGGCGGCCCGCCGCTACGCCGGGCGCTGCGCCAGTTCGGGATCGGGCTCGGCGCCGCCGCGGTGACCTACGGCCTGGGCCTGCTCCTGGGCTCGACCATCGGGTGACCTGCGGCCGGCCGTCACGCGTCTCATCCCACGACCGTGCCGCGGACCTCGCCCAGGTCGATCCCGGTGCCGCGGGGGCCGGGGGCGGTCGCGGCGATCACGACCTCGTCGCCGTCGCACAGGAACGTGCGGGTCGAGCCGTCGGTCAGCGCCAGCGGCTCGGTGCCGCCCCAGCTCAGCTCCAGCAGGCAGCCGCGCTCGCCGCGGCCCGGGCCGCTGACGGTGCCGGAGGCGAACACGTCGCCGGGGCGGGTGCGGGCCCCGTTGACGGTGAGGTGGGCGAGCATCTGCGCCGGCGTCCAGTACATCGACGCGAACGGCGGACGGGAGAGGACCTCCCCGTTCAGCGTGACGGTGAGCGCGAGGTCGAGCCCGCGTCCGCCGCGCAGGTACGGCAGCGGCTGCGGGTCCTGGCGCGGCGGGTCGACCCACGCCGCGTCGAGCGCGGCCAGCGGCACCACCCACGGGGATACCGACGTCGAGAACGACTTGCCGAGGAACGGGCCCAGCGGCACGGTCTCCCACGCCTGCACGTCGCGCGCGGACCAGTCGTCGAGCAGGAACACCCCGAACACGTGCTCGGCGACGTCGGCGGTCGGCACCGGAGCGTCCGAGCCCGGGCCGAGCAGGAAGCCGACCTCGCACTCGAAGTCCAGCCGCCGCGTCGGGCCGAACTCCCCGGCGCCGAGCGGGCCGTGCGGCCGGCGCACCGGGGTCCCCGAGACCACCACCGATCCGGCCCGGCCGTGGTAGCCGCAGGGCAGGTGACGCCAGTTCGGGTGCAGGGGCTCGGCCCTGCCGAAGATCCGCCCGACGTTCGCCGCGTGGTGCTCGCTCGCGTAGAAGTCGACGTAGTCGGCGACCTCGTAGGGCAGGTGCAGGGTGACGGCGGCGCGGCGGTGCAGGTGCGGGCGCACGTCCGCCGCCGCGGTCGGGTCGGTGAGCCAGTCGACGACGGCGGCGCGGACCCGACGCCAGGTGGACGCCCCCGCGGCCAGCAGGGGGTTGAGCACGGGTGCGGTGAGCAACGGGGCGAGGTCGGGGGCTCGGCGGGCGGCCACGGCGGCGACGTCGAGCACGTCCTCGCCGATCGCGATGCCGAGGCGGCGCCCGGCGCCCGCGTCGAACACGCCGTAGGGCAGGTTCGCGATGCCGAACCCCGTGTCGGCGGGCAGGTCGAGCCACGTCACCGGCGGGCCCACGTCCAGGCGTAGGCCGGGTCCTCGGCCGCGCGGCCGCCCTCGCCGAGCTCCAGCGGGCGGAACGTGTCGACCATGACGGCCAGCTCGTCCACCTGCTGCACGCCGATGCTGCGCTCGTACGCGCCGGGCTGCGGGCCGTGGCTGTGCCCGCCGGGATGCAGCGAGATCGAGCCCTGCCCGATGCCCGAGCCCTTCCGTGCCTCGTAGCTCCCGCCGCAGTAGAACATGACCTCGTCGGAGTCCACATTGGAGTGGTAGTAGGGCACCGGGATCGCCAGCGGGTGGTAGTCGACCTTGCGCGGCACGAAGTTGCAGACCACGAAGTTGTGACCCTCGAACACCTGGTGCACCGGCGGCGGCTGGTGCACCCGCCCGGTGATCGGCTCGAAGGCGGCGACGTTGAACGTGTAGGGGTACAGGCACCCGTCCCAGCCGACGACGTCGAACGGGTGGTGCGGCACGACGTAGCGGGTGCCGGCGAGGCTCGAACCGTGCCTGGGCGAGCCGCGATGCTTGACCAGCACCTCCACGTCGGCGCCCTCGGCGAGCAACGGGCCGGCCGGGCCGTGCAGGTCCCGCTCGCAGTACGGCGCGTGCTCCAGCAGTTGGCCGTAGCGCGACAGGTAGCGCTTCGGCGGCGCGATGTGCGACTCCGCCTCGATCACGTAGCAGCGCACCGGCCCGTCGGGCACCCAGCGGTGGGTCGTGGCCCGCGGGAGCAGCACGTAGTCGCCCTGCCGAGCCGCGAGCGTCCCGAACACGGTCTCGACGGTCGCCGCGCCGGCCTCCACATACACGCACTCGTCACCGACCGCATTGCGGTAGAGCGGCGACGGCTCGGTGGCGACGACGTAGGAGAGTCGGACGTCGGCGTTGCCGAGGACCAGCCTGCGCCCGGAGACGACGTCGGCGCGGGCGCCCGCGGCGAACAGTTCGTGCAACCGCAGGTGCCGGGGCAGCAACGGGACATTGGGCTCGGTCGTGAGGTCCGGGAGCTCCCACGGCGTCGCGTCCACGACCGCGGACGGGATGTGGCGGTGGTAGAGCAGCGACGAGTCGGCGGAGAAGCCCTCCTCGCCCATCAGTTCCTCGTAGCGCAGGCCACCCCCGGCCCCGCGGTGCTGGGTGTGGCGTTTCGGGGGCACGTCGCCGCAGCGCCGGTAGTACGCCATCTCCGCATCGTAGGCCGGACCGCCGGCCGCGGCGCCCGCGTGACGGAGCCCGGATCCACCCCCACGAGGCGGATCCGGGCTCTACGACGTGGCTGGCGCTAGACGTTCTCGCCGCCCTGGCCGGGACCGCCGCCGTTGCCGCCCTGGTGCCCGCCGGCCGGGCCCTGCGGTCCGCCTCCCGGACCCTGGGGACCGCCGGTGGCCGGTCCGGGTCCCGCGAACGGGCCGGTGCCCGGGGCGGGCCCGGTGCCCTGGGTGCCTGCCGGACCTGCCGGACCTGCCGGACCGCCTGGGGCGCCGGCCGGCGGTCCGCCGGGGCCGGGCATGGTGCCGGCCATGAACGGGCTGGTGCCGGTCGTGCCCGGCGCGGCGCCGTCGGTCGGGCCGGTGCCGTTCGGGGGCGTGGTGCCGTCGGTCGACGCAGGGCCGTTCGGCGGCATGGCGTCGCCCGTGGTGGTCTCGTCGGTGGTCGTCTCGTCGGTGGTGGTCTCGTCGGTGGTGGCCGGCGAGGTTCCGGGCTGCTCGTCGGTGCCGGTGTCCCCGTCGGTGTCGCCGGTGGTGCCGGCGTCGCCCTCGGCGGACCCGCCGGCCGTCGCCTGCTTCGCCGAACCGGGCATGGCCTCGTCCTGCTCGTCCCCTTCGTTGTCGCCGTGCTCGTCCTTCGTTCCGTGCTCGTCGTGCTCGTCGTGCTCGTCGTGCTCGTCCTTCTCGTTTCCGTCGGGGTGCTCGCCGTCGCCGGGCTGCTCGCCGTGCTCGGGGTTCGGCTCCCACGGGTAGGGCTTGCCCGGCTTCTCGTGCGGCCGGTTGTCGTCGGGGTCGACGACGATGTGCTTCTTGATCACGACCTTGGTGGGCTCGATGTACGTGCAGTGCTCCGGAGCCCAGTGCGACCACGGTTCGCCCACGTAGTCGACCTGCTCGGCGTCGTAGTCGACCGGTCTGGTCAGCGGGTCCCCGCTGTAGCACTTGACGGTCGGCTCGCCGTAGCCGTTGATCAGCACGGAGGTGCCGGCCTGCAGCACGGCCTGCGACGGCGCGAAGCCGCCCGCCACGAACCCGTGGTCGGTGACGGCGGTGTCCGATCGCAGCAGCACCGGGCTCAGGCTCTCGACGAAGGTCGGGATCTCGGTGGGCGCGATGCCCAGCGCCGCGGCCCACGCCTGCAACTTGGCGTCGTCGGCCTGCAGGCCCGACACGAGCTCGGCGGTGTCGCAGCTCGGTTCGTCGCCCTCGGCGTAGAGACCGGGGGTGTCGCCCGCGAAGTCGCCGCCCGAAGCGGCAGGCGGGGTGATGCCGGTCTTGTCCTGGCCGACCGGCGGCAGGAACGGGCTGTCGCCCGCGGACGAGACCGGCTGCAGCCGCACGGTGTCGGACGCCGCAGCCTGCGGGACCGGGCCGAAGCCGACCCAGACCCCCGCGGCGAGCAGCCCGACCGCGGCGGCGGCCAGCCCGACGGTGAACTTCGTGCGCATCCCGCCACCCGCGGCGCCCGCCGCTACGACCGTGGTCCGCTCGTCGTAGGGATAGGCGCCGTAGTGCCACTGCTGCTGGGTCTCGGCGGCCGCCCAGGGCCCGCCGGTGTTCCAGTGGGGGTGGGTCATGGCTGCTCTCCTGCGTTCGGGTCGAAAGGATCGTGCGGAAGATCGTGAGGAAGACATTGCCGTCGCCGGTGAACCGGGTCGATGGTGCGGACCCCCGCGCCGGGCGTGACCGCCCCCGGATCGGGGTGGGGACAACCCCCGCCGGGCGCATGTCGGCGAAGCGGGTCGACGCGCCGCCACCCCGATGTTGCGGGACCGGTCCCGCCCATGACGATCACCTCAAGCGGTGCCGTGCGGTGCCGTGCGGCCCCGGAGGAGACTGTCGCCGGATCGCTCGTTCGGCAGCCCGGCCGCCCCGGGTGTCATGATCGTCGGCTTGGGACCGATCGCGCGCATGATCGTCGAACAAGGACTGCGAACCGCGAACTTCGCGGCACCCGGTCCCCAAGCGACGATCATGGCCCGGATCGCACGGCCACTGGTCCCGAGACGGTGACCATGGCGGCGGCGGCAAGGTGGCCCGCCGACGGTTCGCCAACCGCCTCGGACCGCCACGAACGCCACCAGATGTGATCATGGGCGAGGAAGGCCTCCGGACAGGGCGGAGCCCGGACCCACCCCGTCGGGTCCGGGCTCCGCTCTGGCGTGATCCCCGGTCACGCCGTCCCAGGGGTAGCACCCCGGGTGGTCGGTCGTCGTCGTTCAGGGGCCGCCGGGGCCGCCAGGGCCGCCGCCGTAGTGGCCGCCGCCGTAGGGGCCGGGCGGCGGGCCGTAGGGCCCACCGGGAGGCGGGCCGCCGTACGGGCCGCCCTGCTGCTCGCCGCTGTACGGGCCGCCGGGCCCGCCCTCGGGCCCGCCACCGGGCCCGTACGGGCTGCCGACGCCGTTCGGTCCGGCGCCGGACGGCGGCACGTCGGCACTCGGGAGTCCGCTCGGGAACTCGCTCGCGCCGCCGGCGCCCGTACCCGTCTGCGGGACGGCCGACGCCGTCGAGCCGACATCCGGGATGGCGCCGCCTGAGCCCGTGGACGGGACGGCGGGTGCCGTCGTCGCAGGCAGCGGTGCGGACACCGCGACCGGGGTCTGCCCCGCCGAGGTGGCGCCGCCGAGGGTGCCGGCGAGGGCGGCGCCGCCGGCGAGGCCGAGCACGGCAGCCGCGGTGGCGACGCCGAGCAGGGTGCGCACCGAGATCCCGGGGCGGGCCAGCGCCACGGGCCGGGTGGCCGGGCGCGGCGGGCGCGGCGGAGCCGGCCAGTGCGCGGGCGGTGGCTGCGCATGGCGGCGCTGCGGGTCGGGTGGGGTGAGGACGGCGGTGCCGCCGTCGTGGCCTGCGGGCTGTCCGGGGTGGCTCATCGCGGTGCTCCTGGCTTGGGCCCGTCGCGGACGGCGGGTGGGGTGGTGGCTTCTCCTCGACTGCGACCAGCGTGCGCCGCGGGCGGCCACGGTTCGATGGTGTGCGCCCCCGGCGGCCCGCCGTCGACCCCCCGACCCGGCC
>JBQTJE010000060.1:0-13689 GCA_052387455.1 Pseudonocardia sp. | reverse complement strand
GGCTCGCCACGCGCGTGCCGCCCCGCGAGCTCACCCCCCCCGCGGGGGGGCGCGCCGGTATGCCCCGGGCGCGGGGGCGCGGCGCCGCCGCCGGCGCGCCCATCGTCGCCGCGCTGGCGGGCGCCGGGTACGACGGCTGGTACGTGCTGGAACAGGACACGATCCTCACCGGCGAGCCGGCCGGCGCCGGCCCGGTCGCCGACGTCGCCGCCAGCGCGGAGCACCTGCGCTCGGTGCTCGCGGCGACCGCATGAGCGCCGCAAGCCCCCGACCCGCGTCCCGACCTGGCGCTCAACCCCGCCGTGCTCCCCGTTCGGTGCGGGCGGTCGCGCCGACCAGTTCGCCCCGGACCAGCACGACGCCGACCACGGTCAGCACGACCACGAACCCGGCGGCGACCCTGGCTCCGGTGGGTACCTCGTCGACGAAGAACGCCGGGATCGCGGAGAGGGCCGACAGCACCCGCACGACCACGGCGACCCACATGGCGGCGCGCGGTCGGCCGGTCCGGCTGGAATGTCTCCGTTTCCACGCGGCCCACAGCCCGAGCGGGATCAGCGTGAGCACCCCGAGCGCGAGGCTGATCACGATCACGTCGGGGGTCGCTCCGCCGCCGACGCCGAACAATGGCGGGTAGAGGGCATCGAACAGGCTCAGGCCGGCGAGCAGGACGGCGCCGGTGCGGGTGCGATCAGACATCGTCGCGCTCCACATCGAGCTCCAGGTCGAGCTCCACGTCGATCCACCGGCCCACCGGACCGCGCACCGGGCCGACCGGGAACGCCCGCCGGTCGACACGGGCGCGGGCCGCGGCGCGGGCACCGTGCGGGGAACGCGCCACGTCGACGATCTCGATGTCCACCGGCGCGGCCACGCCCTTCACCGTCAGCGTCGCCCGCAGGGCGGTGCCGGGGCCGTCCCACCGCCCGCTGAGCAGGATGTCGGGGTGCTGCTCGACGTCGAGGAACCCGGCCGAGCGCACGTCACGGTCGCGCCGCGGGGTGCGGGTGCGGAAGCTCGCCGCGTCCAGTACGGCGGTGACGACCGCGCCCGCCCCGTCGACGCGCACCTCCCCGGAGCGCACGGACATCTCGCCGGGCACGCGCAGGCCGAACCCGCGGGCGGTGAACCGCACCGCGCACCGCTGGGGCGCCAGGGCGTACCGACCGACCGCCAGCGCGGTGGTCACGACTCCACCCGGAAGATCTCGACGTGGTCCGGGCCGGGCAGCAGCGCGACGTCCTCGCCGGGCAGCAGCGGCAGGTTGTCAATCTTCTTCCCGGCGTCCTCCAGCGCCTCCATCGACGTGGCGAGCGTGATCACGATCCGCCGGCGCAGCTCGGGGTGCCACAGCGCGAGCTGCCGGACCCCGCCGGGCTGGTCGATCATGGCCGGGGCGATCCGCTCGCGTTCGGCCCGCTCGCCGGCTGCCAGCATCGCGTCGCTGACGGGTCCGGCGAAGGTCAGGACCTGCGCGACGGCGGCGACCGCGTCCGGTTCGGTGAGGCGGCAGTCCCGGTGGACCTCGAACGCGCCGGCGTCGGCGGGGCGCTCGGGGCTCAGCGTCACGGTCAGGGTCAGCGGGCCGCCGATCTGGCGCAGCCGCAGCGCCGCGTCGGGCGCCTCGGCCGGGGGTCCGCTCGTGCGGTGCAGGGTGGCGTACATGGGGTCCTCCGTCGTCGGGTCGTTCTGGTACCGACGACGGTGACGCTGGGAGCGCCGCCGCAGATCCGGGAAACCACGCGGTCGCGGTACGGAGGTGGCTACGTGGTCGCGTGCCCGTGCCGGGCGGCCCAGGTGGCCGCCTCGGTCCGGTTGGCGACGCCGAGCTTGCCGAGCACATTCGCCACGTGCGTCTCGACCGTCCGCTCGGAGACGACGAGCTCGGCGGCGATCTGCCGGTTCGTCCGCCCACCGGCGAGGCGCGCCAGGACCTCACGCTCGCGGGCGGTGAGGGGTACGGCCGAGTGCTGCTCGGCGCGGATCCGCGCCAGCAGCTCCGAGGCCGCCGCCAGCGCGGGGTCCATCCCGATCCTCCGGGCGGTGTCCGCGGCGCGCCGCGCCAGGCCCGCGGCCCGCTCCCGCCCGGCGGCCCGCTCCCGCAGGTCCGTCCGCCCGCCCGCCCGCTGCGCCAGCAGCCCGGCGAGCGCGATCTCGGAGAGCACCCGGTAGGGCAGCGCCCCGATCCGGTCCTCCATCGCCACGGCGTCGGTGAGGCGGCGTTCGGCCTCGTCCGTGCGGCCGAGCGCGGCGGCGATGACCCCGAGCACGCGGGACACCGACCCGTCACACCGGATCGAGCCGGAGCCTCCGGCGACGAAGTGCGCGGCGTAGGGCGTGGTGGCGTCGAGGCACAACTCGGCTGTGGCGGCGTCGTCCAGGTGGGTCGCCAGTTCCCCGGTCTTCAGCGTGGCGGCCAGCCAGTTCCCGTCCTCGGGTGCGGTGGCGACGACCGGGCGGAGCCGCTCGAAGAAGCGGTGCGCCCGGTCGGTTTCACCCGCCTCGTACATGATGATCCCGGCGTCCGCCCAGAAGACCGGCGCGTGTCCGCCGACGCCGGCGGCCTCGGCCGTGGTCAGCAGCTCCACGACCGCGGCGAAGCGACCTCGCAGCCGCCACACCTCGCTGCGGAAGGGGCCGTCCAGCATGGCCGCGCCGGCGTCGCCGGTGCGTCGGGCCGCGACGAGCGCCAGGTCGGCCTCGGCCTCGGCGTCGTCGAACCGGCCGGTGAGCAGGTGCCGGGCCGCGCGCGTGCGGTGCAGGTGCCAGGCCGCGATCGGCCAGCCCAGCCGTTCCACCAGCTGCGCGACGTGGGCGAGCTCGCCGTCGACGGCGTCGAGCGCACCGAGCTGGAACGCGGCGTCGACCCGCCACAGCCGCCCCCACAGCTCGGCGTCGACCGGCCCGCCCTGCTGCGCGAGCTCGGCCATGCGGCGGCCGATGGCCAGCCGCTCGGTCACCCCGCCCGGCCCGCTGACCGCGTGCTGGCGCGCCCGCAGGGCGTCGGCGAGGGCTTCGGGCGACCCGCTCTCCTCGGCCAGGCGCAGCGCCTCGACGCTGGCCGCGCCGATGCCCTCCCACCCGACGACGTCGGCGGTGGCCACCGCCCGCTGGGCCAGCACCCGGGCGCGCCCGGCCCGGTCGTCGGGGGGCAGCGCCCGGATCGCCGCGTCGCACAGCGCGATGACCTCCCGGTGGTGCGGGCCGTCGAACCCGCGCACCACCAGCGCGGCCCGCACCAGCAGCGCGGGGTCCTCGGTCGCATCGCAGGCGCGCCGGCAGCGGGCCACCGCCGCGTCCGGCAGGCCCGCGGCGAACTCGGCCTCCGCGGCCTCCAGCAGCAGCAGCGCCCGGTCGGCCGGGTCGAGGCCGGGCAGGGCGAGTGCGGCGTCGAGCAGCTCGACGGCGCGGTCGAAGGCCAGCGCCGCCGACGCCGCCCCGGCCGCGGCTCGGCAGGCGCGGACGGCGGCCGCCCGCCCGGCCGGGCCGGTGGCGCACCGCAGCCGGTGGGTGACGGCCTCGCCGGGCAGCGCACCGGACTCGACGGCGTCGGCCAGGCGCGCGTGCCAGTCCAGCCGGCGCGCAGCCGGCAGCCGCGCGTAGACGGCCTCGCGCACCAGCGCGTGGACGGGGTCGAACGACGGCGGTTCCCCGGCCTGCAGCAGCCCGGCCGCGGCCGCGTCCTCCAGGCCGGTCAGCGCGTCCGCGTAGGCGCGTTCGCCCGGGTCGAGCAGGAGCAGGTGCTCGGGCCGGCATCCCGGGCCGGTCACGCTCGCGACCTCGACGGCGAACCGGGTCGCCGGGTCGAGCCGGGCGAGCCGCTCGGCGGTGACGTCGGCGAGGTCGTCGGGCACGCCGAGCGGCCACGACCCGTCGACGGGCGCGGGCGCGCCGATCAGCCCGGTGTCGTCCAGCGCCCTGAGCAGGGCGCCGACGAGCAGCGGGTTGCCGCCCCCGGCCCGCAGCGCGACCGGCGCCCACGAGGGGTGCGCCTCGGCGGGCAGGTGCGCCGCGACGTCGCCGAGGGCCCACGGGCGCAGCGCGATCGTGCGGGTGCAGTCGAGGCGGCGCAGGTCGGTGAGCGCCGCCCGCAGCGCCGGGCCCCGCTCGGTGGACCGGTAGGTGCCGACCACGGCGAGCCCGGGGCGCCCGGCCGCGAGGACGAGCAGGCGCAACGTGGACTCGTCGGCCCAGTGCAGGTCCTCCAGCACGACGACGAGCCCGGTGCCCGCCGCCGACGCCGCGAGCCCGTCGAGCACGGTGTCGAAGGCCAGCGTGCGGACGGCGGTGGCGAGCATCGTCGCGGACCCGGGGTCGGCGGCTCGGGTGGGCGGGGGCGTGGCGCCGATCGTGGTCAGCGCGGCCCGCTCCGGCCGGCCGGACAGGGCTTGGCGCCACGGCCACAGCGGGGGCGCCCCCTCCTCGGGGTCGGCCCGCCCGACGAGCACCGGGCACGGGGCACCGGCCGCCAGCTCGGCGACGAGCCGGGTCTTGCCGATGCCCGGCTCGCCCGCGACGAGCACGACCGCGGCCCCGCCCGCCGCGACACGGCGGGCCGCGGCCCGCAGCTCGCCGAGCTGCGTGTCGCGGCCGACCAGCGGACCGGGCGCCATGGGAGGCAGTGTCGTCCATCCGGCATCGTCGACGCGACAGCGATGCGGCGCGTCCGCGCCCTTAGCGCCAGTACAGTTACGCTAATGACGTTAACGTTAGACTGCGCGGCGTGATCCCCAAACCGCCGGACGTCTTCGATCGGGACGAGGAGTGGGCCGACCTGGCCGAGTTCGCCGGGTCGAGCCTGCCGGGGCTGCGGATCGCGGTGGTGTACGGCCGCCGCCGGCAGGGCAAGTCGTTCCTGCTCCGCCGCCTGGCAGAGGCAACCGGCGGCTTCTACCACCTCGCCACCGAGCAGGCCGAGGCCGTGTCGCTGCGACGGTTCGCGGACTCGCTCGCCCGCTGGGCCCGATTGCCGATCGCGCTGCGCTTCACCGACTGGGAGCACGCCCTGGCCGTCGCCACGTCACTGATGACGGAACGCGCCGGCACCGGAACCCCGCCGCTGATGGTCCTCGACGAGTTCGCGTACCTGATGCACGAGACGCCGGGCCTGCCCTCGATCGTGCAGGCGCTCTACGACGGCCTCGGACCCGGCGCGACCGCCCGTCCCGTCCCGCTGCGACTGGTGCTCTGCGGCTCGGCCGTCTCGGTCATGTCGAGCCTGCTGTCGGGGACCAAGGCGCTGCGCGGGCGGGGCGCGCTGGAGCTGTCGATCACGCCGTTCCGCTACCGGGACGCCGCCACCTTCTGGCGGATCGAGAAGCCTGAGCTCGCCTTCCTGCACCACGCCCTGGTGGGCGGCACGCCGGGATACCGCGACCTCGTTCCCGATCCGGTCGTGCCGACCGAACCTGCCGCGTTGGGCGCGTGGGTCGCGCGCAACATCCTGCGACCGAGCGTCCCGCTGTTCGACGAGGCGAACCGGATCGTCCACGAGGACCCCCGGGTTCGTGACGCCGGCATCTACGCGTCCCTGCTCGGAGTGATCGCGGCCGGCGAGAGCTCACCGGCGAAGATCGGCGGGCTGCTGGGCAGGCCGTCCAGCTCGCTGACCTACCAGATCGGGATGCTCGAGTCGGCCGGGTTCATCGTGCGCGAGCAGGACCTGCTCAGGCAACGTCGTCCCGTGCTCACGGTCGCCGACCCGGTGGTCCGGCTGCACCACCTGGTGATCGAGCCGCACCTACCCGATCTGGAGGCCGGACGAGCGGCGGCGGTCTGGGACGAGGTCGGCCACACCGTCGAGTCGCGGATCCTGGGTCCGCACCTGGAGATGCTCGCCCGGGAATGGGTCGCTCGCGACGCCCGCCGCGAGGCGGGCCTCGATGTCGGCGCGACCGGGCAGGCGAGCGTCCCCTGCCGCGAGCACGCCACCAGCCACGAGGTGGACGTGATGGCGCTGCGGCGCGGCTCGCGACCCCGTACCCCCGGCGCAGCCGTCGCCTTCCTCGGCGAGGTGAAGGCGCGCGACCGCAGGCCCGGCCTCGCCGAGCTCCGCCGGCTCGAGCACATCCGTGACCTGCTGGTCGTGGGCGGGTACGACGCCGGGGGTGCCGAGCTCGGGGTGTTCAGCGTCTCGGGCTTCACCCCCGAGCTGGCGGCCGTGGCGCGGGACCGGCGGGTGGTCCGGCTCATCGGGCTGGACGAGTTGTACGGGCACCGGCCGCCCACGCCGTGATCCGTTGGCCTGTGCCGTGAACGCGTGCCCCCGCCCTCCCGATCCGCCGGCTCGCGGTGCCGGCCATCGCTAGCCGACGTCAGCGCTCGCCCATGACGTCGGCCGCGGTGACGGTGACCGTCCCGTCCGGCGCGCCGGAGACGGTGGAGCGGGCACACACCGCCAACCCGATCCGGTCGGCGTCCGCCCCCGGAACCCGCTCCGCACGCCGCCGCAGCCGGATCGCCAGCGCTGCACCGTCGACGTTCCGGGCCCACTTCGCCTCGCCGACGAGCACCGGTGTCCGCGACCGCCCCGCCAGCGCGACGGCGTCGATCTCGGTCTGCGAGTCGCTCGACCACCACGGTCCGATCGCGACGACGTCCGGGGCCAGCGTTCCCGCGACGGCGAGCCGTCGGAGGTGCTGCCTGAACATCTCCTCCCAGCGCGGGCCCATGTGGTCGTCCAGGCCGGCGAGCAGCACCGGGAGGATGCTCGGGCCGAGGCCGCGCTCGATCTCGCCGCGGTGGCGGGTGAGCAGGCCCAGGTAGAACGCGAGGAAGTTGTCGACGATGCGGTAAGAAGCGCGCCGGCCCCGGCCACGCTCCGTGACGGGTTCGAGCCGCTCGACGAGCCGCAGCGCGACGAGGCGATCGAGGGTGCGCGCCGGTTCGGCACGGACGGCCGTCTTGATCTCACCGTAGGTGGTGCGGCCCTCGGCGATCGCGTGCAGGACCTTCGCCGGGAGATCGCCGTGGTCGGCCTCGGTGGCGAGGACGAGCCTGCCTTCGGTCAGCAGCCGGCCGTCCGGGGTGCCCGCGAGCCGTTCGACGTTGGACCCGACCGGCTCGCCCTGGTTCCACCACGACAGGTAGAGCGGGGTCCCGCCCACCAGCCCGTAGACGAGGGCCCGATGCTCGGGGGTGAGGTCGGGCAGCATCAGCGCGGCCTCGTGCGGCCGGAACGGGTGGACCTGCAGCGCCAGGTCGAACCGCCCGAACAGCGGCGCGCGGTCCTCCTGGAGCTGCTGCATGTACCGGACGGCCGAGCCGCACAGCAGGATCCGCAGCCGGGTCCGGCCGATGGTCCGGTCGGTGAGCGCACGGAGCAGGCCCGGCAGCTCGGGCGAGCCCGCCGTCAGCTCGGGGAACTCGTCGAGGACCAGCAGGATCGGCCGGTCGGCCCCCCGGACCGCGAGATCTTCCAGGGCATCGTCCCAGCTCACGTACGGCCGCGCGGCGAGGTCGCGGACGGGATGTGCGAGGACGCCGGCCACCCCTCGCGAGAGCTGCGCCAGCTCGTCGACCGCCGGCCGGCCCACCCCGGTATGGAAGACCACCGGCACGTCCAGATCGGAAGCGAACCGTTGGATGAGCGCAGTCTTGCCGACGCGCCGACGCCCCCAGACCACTCCGAGGCGCTCGGACTCCGCCCACCAGCCATGCAGCGCGGCAAGCTCGTCGGTGCGGTTGACGAATGATCCCGCTGGCATGTTCTGTAACTTACAGTAGACGTAAGTTACGTTGCATGTGAGCTGACTCCGACAACGGTCTCCCGTGCCTGGATCTGGGCGACCGTGCCGGTGAATGCGACCTGGGTGCCGGGGTGGGCGACGGGCATGACGGACTCCTAACGGCGGGGCGGGAGGTTGGACAAGATGAGTTCGGTGATGCGCTCGTAGCGGGCGCAGTCGTCGGAGCCGTCGCGGGGACTCTCAGCGCCGTTGGCGCCGACGAGCTGGTCGTCGGACGAGGCCGCGGTCACCTCGCAGCCGCTGCCCGGGCGCAGCCGCAGCCGCGCACCCGGGTGGCCGGCAATCGTGATCGGCTCGAACAACGACGCGCCGCGTGCGTTGACATAGACCCCGGGTAGGCCAGGGTTGCGCAGGCCGGTGTTGCTGCCGATCCCGACGATCTCCAGGTCGCCCTCCACCGTCTGGGAGGCGCACTGGTCCCCCTGCGAGGTGGGGACGCGCTCGCCGGTCTCGGCCCGCAGACCGACCTCCGCGAGCTGCGCCGGGGTGAGCAGGTCGCACGCCCGGATCCCGCGCGCGTCCTTGGGCTCGGGCACCCGCAGCTCCACGGGCACCAGCGCGATGTCGAACGCCAACCCCTCATACGGCGGCCCGTCCGGGCCCGGGATCCCCGGCACCGCAGGCAGGCCGGGGAGGACCCCCGGGGCGCACCCGGCCAGCGCCACCACCAGCACCAACGCCGGACCGGCCGCCCGCACGTGGCGTCGCGAGATCACGCCAACCGCCCGGCACTGTCCGCGTCCACCCGACGGTAGGAATCCACCTGGGCCTGCACCGCGTCGCGGAACAGCTCCACCTGCCCCGCCCAGGCCTGCACGTACTCCCCGGCCCGCCGGTCCATCTCGCGCATCTGCTCGGCCAGGTTGAGGCTCACCGGGTCCTGCCCCGGCGGCTCGACGAATCTCGCCGTCTCGAACCCGGCCAACGCTTGGCGGATGTCTTGGAGCGCCGCGTCCAACTGGGCGATCGCCACCTGCGCCCGCTCCGGGTCCACCAGGAACCCACCGGACCCGCCACCCGTCGCGCCACCCCGGGCGATCTCCGCCCGCGCCTGCTCCCACCGCTGCTCCGGCGAGCCGTACGGCCGGGCCGGGCCCACGTCATGATCAGTCATGACGGTGATCGTCGCAGACCCCCACCCCGCCGCGGGGCCGTTCGGCCGAACCCCCCCGCCAGCAGCGGGGGGCTCCAGATTGCGCGCCAATCCACCGTCGGTGACGTGGGAGAACGTGCGCACCGCGGTCTCTGCAGCGAGCGCCGGGCAGTCCTTGGCGGACACCGCCAACCCGATCCGGTCGGCGTCCGCCCCCGGGATCCGCTCCGCGCGCCGCCGCAGCCGGACCTACAGCAGAGGTGAGTTACGTACTGGGTGAGCTACGTCCGCCGGTCGGTGGTGGGGCGGTGCTGGTCCGCACGACCAGGCGCGGCGGCAGCACGATCTCCCGCGGCCCGTCCCGCCCCCCGTCGAGCCGCTCGACCAGCGCGCCGACGGCCTCCTTCGCCTGGGCGGGCGCGTCCTGGCTGACGGTCGTCAGGCCGACGTGGCGCAGCCCCGCATGCTCGGTGTCGTCGTACCCGATCACCGAGACGTCCTGCGGCACCCGCACCCCGGCACGGACGAAGACGTCAAGCAGCCCCAGCGCGCAGCGGTCGTTGGCGGCGACGACGGCGGTCGGCAGCGCGCCGGAGCCCAGCAGCTCACGCGCTGCGCGCGCCCCGGCGTCCTCGACGTAACCGCCCGGGACCACGCGGCTCGCGAGCCCGGCCGCGGCGTGCAGGAAGCCGGCGCGGCGCTGTGCGGCCATCGGCGCGTCGCCGCCGTCGACGTACACGAGGTCGCGGTGGCCCAGCGCCGCCAGGTGCTCGACGGCGGCCGCGACGCCCTCGCCGTCGGCCGCCCGGACGACGTCGAACGCGGTGGGGACCAGGTGCAGGCTGGTGACAACGAGCGGCACCCGCTCGCCGAGCGCCCGCAGGGCGTGCACCGGGAGGTCGGGGGCGAGCAGGACGAGCGCCTCGCAGCGCAGGTCCAGCAGCGTCTCGACGACGCGGGCAACGTCGTGTTCGGGCGTGACGGCCGCGAGCGCGACGGTGTAGCCGCGCAGGTCGGCGGCCGTCTGGAGCTCCTCGGCCAGTTCCGCACGGAACGTGTCGCGCAGCACCACCGGGACGCCGACGAGGTGGGTGCGGCGGCGGGCGAGCAGGCTCGCGGCGCGGTCGGCGCGGTAGCCGAGGCGCGCGGCGGCCTCCAGGACCCGTTCCCGGGTGGCGGCGCTGGGACCGGCCACGCCGCGCAGCACGAGCGACACCGATGCCGTGGACACGCCGACGTCGGCGGCGACGTCGGCCAGCCGCGGCCTGCGGGCGGAACCGCTCATGTCGCTCACCCCTTGACACGCCGCTCCGGGCTGCGGAAGGTAGCTCTTAAAGCGCTTTATACCAGCACCTGACCGGAGGTCCGATGGCCAAGCCCGCGCTCGACCAGCCGCCCGTCGCCCGCCAGGAGCGGGGCTGGCTGCGCGCCGGTGACGCACGGGTCGAGGACCTCGCCGCGATCCTCGCCACCCCCACCGACCCCGCCACGGTGCCGACCGCGGCGTCCGTCGAGCAGGGCGTGCCGGTCTACGACGCGGCGACGCTGCGGGCCCCGTCCGGGCGCCGCGCGGTGCAGGCCGAGCTCGCGGGGGCGCTGGCCGACGGGCCGGGGATCGTGGTCGTCACCGGCGCGGTGCCGCGCGCCACCGTCGATCGCGCCACCGCGGTCTTCGAGGAGATGGTCACCGAGCAGCGCCGCTGCGGGACCGGCGCCGGGGACCACTTCGCGAGACCCGGCGCCAACGACCGGATCTGGAACGCGCTGGAGAAGCTCGCCGTCCGCGACCCGGCCGTGTTCGCCGACTACTACGCCTCCGACGTGCTCGCGCTCGTGAGCGAGGCCTGGCTCGGCCCCGGCTACCAGCTGACGTCGCAGGTCAACGTGGTGAACCCGGGCGGCGCGGCGCAGGACCCGCACCGCGACTACCACCTCGGCTTCCTGACCGTCGAGCAGGCGCAGCGCTACCCGGCGCACGTGCACCGGCTCTCCCCCGCGCTCACCCTGCAAGGCGCGGTGGCGCACTGCGACATGCCGCCGGAGACCGGCCCGACGATGTACCTGCCGGGATCGCAGCGCTTCGCGCACGGATACCTGGTCGCGGGTCACCCCGACTTCGACGCGTTCTTCGCCGCGCACCACGTGCAGCTGCCGCTGCGCGCGGGCGACGCGGTGTTCTTCAACCCGGCGCTGATCCACGCCGCCGGGCACAACCGCACCACCGGCGTGCGGCGGATGGCGAACCTGCTGCAGGTGTCGTCGGCTTTCGGGCGGGCGATGGAGGCGGTGGACCGCGAGCGGATGTGCCTGGCGCTGTACCCGACGCTGCGCCGGTTGCTCGGTCTCGGCCGCGCGGGCGCGGTGCGCACCGTGCTGGCCGCGGCGGCCGAGGGCTACCCCTTCCCCACCGACCTCGACCGCGACGCCCCCGTCGGCGGGCTCGCCCCGCCCAGCCAGGCCGACGTCGTGTGGCGCGCGCTCACCGACGGCCACGACGAGTTCCAACTGACCGCGGCCCTGGCCGAGTGGTCGCAGCGGCGGGTCCCGGCATGGCATTGCTGAGCGGGCGGGTCGTCCTCGTCAGCGGCGGCACCCGGGGGGTCGGCGCCGCCGTCGCCCGGGCCGCGGCCCGGGAGGGCGCGACGGTGGTCGTGACGGGGCGCCGCGCGGCGCCGGGCGAGGCGGTGGCCGCGGACCTGCGGGCCCTGGGCGCCGACGCCCGGTTCGTCCGCTGCGACGTCGCCGACCTCGCCGCCGTGCGGGCCTGCGTGGCCGAGGTCGTCGACGCGTTCGGGAGGGTCGACGGCCTGGTCAACGCCGCCGGTCTCGTCGACCGCGGGACGCTGCTCGACACCACGCCGGAACTGTTCGACCGGCACGTCGCGGTGAACCTGCGGGGGCCGTTCTTCCTCATGCAGGCCGTCGTGGCCGATCTCCTGCGTCGCGGCGAGCCCGGCTCGATCGTGAACATCGGGTCGATCTCGGCACACGGCGGCCAGAGCTTCCTGGCCCCGTACGTGGCGGCGAAGGCCGGGCTCGCCGGGCTCACCCGCAACGCCGCGCACGCGCACCGCTTCGACCGCATCCGGATCAACCTGCTCAACATCGGCTGGACCGCCACCGAGGGCGAGGACGCGATCCAGCGCGACGCGCACGGGGCGTCGGACGGCTGGCGGGAGGCGGCGGGCGAGCGCCTCCCGATGGGCCGCCTCGGCGATCCGGACGAGATCGCCGAGATGGTCGTGTTCCTGCTCTCCGACCGCAGCGGCGTCGTCACCGGCGCCGTGCTCGACTGGGACCAGAACGTGCTGGGAGGGCTCGACTGATGCGCATCGGGATCATCGGGCTGGGCCGGATCGGCGCGTTCCACGCCCGCACGCTCGCCGACCTCGGGGTCGACCTGGTCGTCACCGACGCCGTGCCGGCCGTGGCCGCCGACGTCGCGGCCGAGGTCGGCGCGGCCCTGGTCGACACGCCCGGGGAGGTGCTCCGCCGCGTCGACGGCGTGGTGATCGCCGCCGCCACCCCGGCGCATCCGGAGCTGCTCGCGGCAGCCGTCGACGCCGGCGTGGCCGCGTTCTGCGAGAAGCCGGTGGCGGCGGCGATCGACGAGGCGGTGGCCGTGGCGCGCCGGATCGCCGGCCGCGACCAGCGGGTGCAGATCGGCTTCCCGCGCCGCTTCGACGCCGGGTACGCCGCGGCGCGCCGCGCCGTGGCGAGCGGCGAGCTGGGCGCGCTGCACACCGTGCGGGCCACCACGCTCGACCCGGCGCCCCCGCCCGCCGCGTACGTGGCGATCTCCGGCGGGATCTTCCGCGACTGCGCGGTGCACGACATCGACGCGATCCGCTGGGTCACCGGCCGCGAGGTGGTGGAGGTCTACGCCACCGGCACCGCCCGCGACCCGCTCTTCGCCGAGCACGACGACGTCGACACCGCCGCCGCCACCCTGACCCTCGACGACGGCACGCTCGCCCTGGTCTCCAACACCCGGCACAACCCGCGCGGCTACGACGTGCGCCTCGAGCTGCACGGCACGGCCGACAGCATCGCGGTCGGGCTGGAGGACCGGCTGCCGCTGCGCTCGGTCGAGCCGGGGGTGACGTTCCCGGCCGGGACGCCGCACGCGTTCTTCATGGACCGGTTCGCCGACGCGTTCCGCGCCGAGCTGGCCGCGTTCGTCGAGCTCACGGTCGGCGACCGGGAGTCGCCGTGCACGGTCGCCGACGCGGTGGCGACGAACCGGGTCGCCGAGGCATGCGTGGCGTCGCTGCGCGAGCACCGGCCCGTCCGGGTCGGGGGCCGGTAGCGTTCCGCACCGCCGACTTCGAGCTGGACCTCGCCCCAGTCCCGGCCTGACCGGGCTACGGCCGGTCCGCGCGGATGACCGGATCGGTGTACTCCGGCATCCCGGCGAACCAGATCGACTCGGGGTCGTCCTGGAGCAGCCACGGCGGGCGCCGGTGGGTGCCGTCGTCCTGCTGTCCGGCGCCGCCTCCCGGCATCAGCGGGACGTGCCCGGCCCCCGGACGCCCCGCCGTCCCCGGCGGTGCGGCGCCGGGCGGGTGGGTCGACGCCGGACGGGGTTGGCCGCCGTGGGCGTCGGGGCCGCCCGCCCGGCCCGGGGCCCCGCCCGATCGCGGACCGTCACCGCCAGCGAACCGCCCGGCCGATCCCGGCCCGCCGGGCGGTGCCACCGGCTCGCGCTGCGACCACGGCCGGCCCGGCGGCCACGGGGTCACGGCGCCGGCACCGGCGCCCGGTGCGACGGTCCGGCGGGAACCGGCCGCGGGTCCGGCGGGTGCCCGCCCGGCGGCGGGCCCGGTCGCGGACGGCGGCAGCGGCACC
>JBQTJE010000059.1:0-2287 GCA_052387455.1 Pseudonocardia sp. | reverse complement strand
AGCAGGACCCGGTGATCAGCCAGGCCAAGCTCATCGCCGAGCCGTGGGACGTCGGGCCCGGCGGCTACCAGGTGGGCAACTTCCCGCCGCTGTGGACGGAGTGGAACGGCAAGTACCGCGACACCGTCCGCGACTTCTGGCGCGGCGAGCCGGGCACGCTCGGCGAGTTCGCCTCCCGGCTCACCGGCAGCTCCGACCTCTACCAGGACGACGGCCGCCGCCCCTACGCGTCGATCAACTTCGTCACCGCGCACGACGGGTTCACCCTCGCGGACCTGGTGTCGTACAACGACAAGCACAACGAGGCCAACGGCGAGGACAACCGGGACGGCGAGAGCCACAACCGCTCCTGGAACTGCGGGGTCGAGGGCCCGACCGACGACGAGGGCGTGCTCGCCCTGCGGGCGCGCCAGCAGCGCAACTTCCTCGCCACGCTGATGGTGAGCCAGGGCGTGCCGATGCTGGCCCACGGTGACGAGCTGGGCCGCACCCAGGGCGGCAACAACAACGTCTACTGCCAGGACAACGAGACCGCCTGGACGGACTGGACGCTGGCGGTCAAGCACGCCGACCTCGCCGCGTTCACCGCCGGGCTCGCGGCGCTGCGGGCCGCGCACCCGGTGTTCCGGCGGCGCCGGTTCTTCGCCGGCCGCCCCATCGGCTCGCGCCGCCGCCCGGACACCGCCCTGGCCGACATCGCGTGGTTCACCCCCGCGGGCGCGGAGATGACCGAGCGGGACTGGGACTCCGGGTTCGGCAAGTGCGTCACCGTGTTCCTCAACGGCGACGCGCTCGCCGACGTCGACGCCCGCGGCGAGCGTGTCACCGACGACTCGTTCCTGCTGTGCTTCAACGCCCACCACGAGGACATCGAGGTGGGGCTGCCCCCCGCGGCGTACGGCGCCGGGTGGGCGGTGGTGGTGGACACCGCGGCCGGGGAGATCGCCGTACTCTCCCGGGCTCCGGGACTCGTGGCCGCGCAGCCGCGGACCGTCGACGGCGGCGCCGCGCACACCGTCGAGGCCCGCTCGCTGCTCGTCCTGCAACGGATGTGACCGCTCAGGTGCGCCGATCCGACCGCCGCTACGGGCGGACCTCGAAGACCCGGTTGAACGGGGTCTCGGTGGCGCGACGGAACCGGGACAAGCCCGACCGGAACCTGCCGAGGCGCTCGACGACGGCGAGCTGTCGCGACGCGCCGCGGTGGACAACGCCGCCTCCGCGGTCGAGCACGCGACCGCCGCGCTCGCCGCCGGAGACCGCACGGAGGTGGACGGGGTTGTGCACAGCGCCGGCGACATGGCCGCCGCGCTCTGCACGGCCACCGCACGAGCCACGACGCCGGTCCCTTGGCCCATGGCCGACGCGCTCGATCGCGCGACGCGCGTCCCGGGGGTTGGGCAACCCGCCCGGTGGGGACCGGTCGGACGCGACCTGCGCCGGGCCGCGTGGCTGCTCGTCGCGGTGCGCGGGCTCGGCAGCCGCGGCGGAGACAGCGGCATGCCGGAGCTGGTGGTCGCGTTCGCTGCCCTGCTCGCGGAGATCGCGGCCTATCACGAGCGAAGTGACCACGGTGGGCAGGCAGCCGCCGCGCGGCGCAGCGCAGCGCTCCTCGGCGGGAGCCAGCCCCGGACCGGCCAGGGCACGACCGCGCCGGAAGCGCTGCGGCGCGACAGCAGCGGGCCGGGAAGAACGCCCCGCGGCAGCGAGCGGGCGGGCACACTGCGGAAGAAGCCGATCAACGACGGCCGCGGGTCTGGACGGGGGAGCAGCCGATGACCGAGCCGACGGATGCTCCGACGCTCGGTCCGGGACCGGAACTGACTCGGATGACCGCTGCGCTGGCCTACGCGACCGCCCAGGCGTTGCAGCGTCGTCGGGCCGAGCGCGGCCGCGGCGACGGCGACGAAGCCCGCGCCGGGCTCGACGAGCCCCGTCGCCTCCGCGACGACCCGGTGGTCACAACATCGACCGGGGTCGACAGCGCCCGCGCACATGGTCGCGGCGACGGCCGCGGTGATACCGCTGTCGGCCTGTCATCGACGCCCGATCGACGTGCGCCCGACGTCGCTGCGCTGCTGGGTGCTGCGCTACCGCCGGAGGTGGTCGCGAAGGTCCGCGCATCCAGGGGGTACAGCCGGCTCGTCGACGAACTGCACGAGTGACAGCGGACAGGCCAATCTCCCTGTAGGCGGACACCACATCTCCCTCTCTACGGACAGCTGATCTCCCTGGGCTGTCCGGGCCGGCGGCGTGTCGGTCCGCTGGTAGGCGGCCCCTCCACAGT
>JBQTJE010000058.1:0-5237 GCA_052387455.1 Pseudonocardia sp. | reverse complement strand
ACTGTGGAGGGGCCGCCTACCAGCGGACCGACACGCCGCCGGCCCGGACAGCCCAGGGAGATCAGCTGTCCGTAGAGAGGGAGATGTGGTGTCCGCCTACAGGGAGATTGGCCTGTCCGCTGTCACTGGCGGAGCTTCATTGACAGATCCATTGTCAGTGGGTACACAGTGGCCGATCATCTTCTCGCCGGAAGGCGCAGACAACCGGGCATCACTGCGTGCCTACCAGTCCCGGCCGGTGAGCCGCGACCAGAGCCCTTGCCGGACGGGCGCTGGCGCACTCGGGTGCGGTGGGACGGCCGGCGGCTGTGGCGACCATTCCGCGGGTGGGCGGGGCATCGGCACCGCAGACCGGACGGCTTCACGGGTGAGCGCGCTCGGCGACGGCCGCGCGATCGACCGCTCGCTCCGGCCGCCGCAGCGTGATCCCGACGTCGGTGAGGGTGCTCAGGTCCAGCTCCCACACCCGTGCGGACCGACCGATCCAGACGTCCTCGGCGGCATAGACGTGCGCGAGCGCCTCGGGCAGCGTCAGGCCGTTGACCTTCTGCAGGTGCGCGAGCGCTTCGTCGGTGCGGCCCTGCACGTTGGCGTAGCCGAAGTGCGTCACGAGGTGACACGGCGAGCACAGGCTGATCAGTCGGCGGAGCGACTGCACACCGGTCCGCTCGTCGAAGTGCCACCGCTCGTGAACTTCGAGCCAGCTGCGCGAGGCGCGATCCTCGGCCGCGCCGCACGCCTCGCACACATGGCCGGCGCGGCGGAAGATCGGCCGCCGTAGCCGCTCCCAGTCCTGCTGGGTGACGCAGGT
This sequence comes from Pseudonocardia sp., assembly GCA_052387455.1. Classification (GTDB taxonomy): domain Bacteria; phylum Actinomycetota; class Actinomycetes; order Mycobacteriales; family Pseudonocardiaceae; genus Pseudonocardia. The sequence goes on along the minus strand of JBQTJE010000058.1, from coordinate 4,426 downwards.
GCGCACGTTGGTGAACCAGCACGTGCGCGGGATGAGGTCGACGAACAGGCCGTCGCCGAACGTGCGGTCCTCACCCGGGAGCACCTCCGGGATCGGCGTCCGTGTGGCCCACCGGTCGAGACCGGCCGTCGGCGGCTTCGGGTCGAACCAGCGCTTCTCCGCCGGGTCCCAGCGTGCGCCGAGGGCCTTCGCGTCGCCCTTCTCCGCGTACGGAACGTCGAGGTACAGCCGCTGGCGAGCCGCTGCACGAGCCGAGTGCTCGACCATCGACCTACCCCGATCACTCGACGTCACCCGCATGCATCGTCGCACCGAGCACCGACAGGAACCAGCGACCCGACTTTCGCCGAGCCGGCGCCGGCCGGGGCCTGAGTGTCGGAGGCGGCCAGTACCGTCCCCGGCATGGCGCTGGAGGCGGGGAGCGAGCTGGTCGAGTTCGGCGGGCAGCTCTCGTTGATGGACGCGCCGTCCCTCGCGCACGACCCCGCCGCGTACCTGGTCGATGCGGACGGCGAGCACGGCGAGGTGTTCACCCGCGCTTGGGTCGTCGGCCTGATTCTCGACCTCGTCGGCTACACCCCCGACCGCGATCTCGCCGCTCTCCGGGTAGTCGAGCCGGCCTGCGGGTCGGGTGCGTTCCTGGGGCCCCTCGTCGCGCGGCTGAGCGCGTCGTGCCGGAAGCGTGAACAGCCGATCATCGACGCAGCGGATGCGCTGCGGGCGTTCGATCTGCTGCCGGTCAACGTCGAGAAGGCGCGCGCGCTCGTCGTCGGGGTGCTCGTCGGTGACGGTTGGGCCGAGGACGACGCCGAGCAGCTGGCGCAGCAGTGGGTGCAGGCCGCTGACTACCTATTGCGCCCGCAAGGCCGCGACGTCGACCTGGTGGTCGGGAATCCGCCCTATGTGCGGCTCGAGGACGTGCCGGACGCGCGGATGCGGGCCTACCGGGCGACGTGCGCCTCGATGACCGGGCGGAGTGATCTGTACGTCGGGTTCTTCGAGCGCGCCTTGCGGTCGCTGCGGCAGGGCGGGCAGGTTGGGTTCATCTGCGCGGACCGGTGGATGCGCAACCAGTACGGCCGCCATCTGCGCGGGCTGGTCACCGACGGCTTCTCTGTCGACGTCATCGTCGCGATGCACGACGTCGACGCCTTCGAGGACCAGGTCTCGGCCTACCCCGCCGTCACCGTCATCTCGCGGCGCCCTCAGCAATCGGCCGTGGTCGCAGACACCACCGCCATGTTTGGGGCCGAGTCGGCGCCGGCGCTGGCCGACTACAGCCGCGGGGACTCGACCGAGACGGTCACCGCGCCGAGCTTCCAGGTGTCGCGGCTGCCGCATTGGTTCGCCGGCGACGAGTCCTGGCCCGCCGGGTCACCGGCGCGGCTGGCGATGATCGAGCACCTGACCGAGCACTTCCCACCGCTGGAGGACCCGGCCACCCGGACCCGCGTCGGGATCGGGGTCGCCACCGGTGCGGACGGGGTGTTCATCACGACCCGCACCGACGTCGCCGAACCTGACCGGATGTTGCCGCTGTCGATGGTGTCCGACATCGCCTCCGGCCGGGTCGAGTGGTCGGGCCACTACCTCGTCAACCCCTGGGACGACGAGGGCCTGGTCCGACTGCAGGACCACCCCCGGCTGTTCGGCTACTACGAGGCCCACGCCGAGGCGCTGCGCCGGCGGAACGTGGCCGAACGGCAGCCACATCGCTGGTACCGCACCATCGATCGAGTCATCCCCGGGTTGAAGGACGCGTCGAAGCTGCTCATCCCCGACATGCGGATGACCATGCACCCGGTCCTCGACGAGGGCTGCACCTACCCGCACCACAACCTGTACTTCGTCACCTCCCAAGGCTGGGATCTACGCGTGCTCGGCGGACTGCTGCTGTCCCGGGTCGCCACCGCGTTCGTCGAGGCCTTCTGCGTGAAGATGCGCGGCGGCACCCTGCGATTCCAGGCACAGTACCTGCGGCGCATCCGGGTCCCGCGGATCGACGACGTCTCAGCCGAGGACGCTGCCGCGCTGGCAGAGGCGTTTGACCTTCGCGACGTGGATGCGGCAACCTCTGTCGCTCTGCGCCTTTACGGCCTCGACTCGCTCCCGGAGTAGACGATCGCACTTCCGCCCGACGCCTTCGACCAGGCCGTCCGCAGCTACTGGACCGTCCGCGATTCCCAGGCCGCCAAGCAGCTCGCCAGCGGCAAGACCGATGCGGGTAGCCGTGGGTCGGTCACCGGCGGCGGGCACCTCGACGGGATCCTCGACCTGCTCGAACAGGTCTTCGTCGACGCCGGATTCGACCACTCCGAGGTGCTGCGCCGCGCCGGGGTCGAGCTGCCCGGCTACTACCGGCCCACCAAGAAGTGGGACCTCGTCGTCGTCTCCGGTGGCCGCCTGGTCGCGGCCATCGAACTCAAGTCGCAGGTCGGGCCGTCGTTCGGGAACAACTTCAACAACCGCACCGAGGAAGCCATCGGCAACGCCGTCGATGTTTGGCGTGCCTACGAGGAAGGCACCTTCGGCACCGTCCGCCCCTGGCTCGGCTACGTGTTCCTGCTCGAGGAGACCGAGCGCTCCGTCACCCCGGTCCGGGTCGCGGCCGGGGTGTTCCGGCCCGAACCGATCTTCCAGGACACCTCCTACAAGGACCGCTACGGCATCCTGTGCCGGCGCCTCGTCCGTGAACGCCTTTACGACGCTGCCTGCTTCGTCACCAGCTCCCGCGAGCCCGGCAGCCCGATCCACCAGCCCGACGACGAACTCTCCTTCGCCAACTTCGTCGCCGCCATCGCCGGACGTGCCGCCTACATCACGGCCCTACCCGACGGACCGGAACGCCCTACACCTGGTTGAACAGCGAAGTGCGTGCCCTCGCCGGCGGGCATATCTCCGGGGATGGCCGGAGGTTCTGCATGCCGACGACCTCTGAGGGACAGAGCTTCACGACGTCGGCCGCGATCATCTATGAGCACGTGGCAACCCCCTCAGCCGCGGCCTGAGGTCGACCCGGCGCAGCGGTTCAGACATTCCATTCCTGATCAAGGCCGCTTGCGCCGCTGCGGGTGGCTGTCGCCTCTGGCCCGCCCGCGCGCGGCGCGCGGCTCACGACCCGTTGCGCACATGTCAAGTGGCGCGGTCCGTTGGGCTGAACCGGTGAACTTGCGAGCGCTTAGGACTGCGGTCGCGCTTGTCAGCTTCAATGGATCGAAAGCTCGGTCCGAGGTGCTGACCGGACGAAGGAGCGCCGTGCCCTCTCGTCGCCGTAACGTATCCGTACGCGGCCATTACAGGAATGGCCGGTGGGTGAGGGGCTACACACAAGGCCGAACGAGGGGGACGAATGAGCCTGCAGTCGGGCGACAAGTCTCCTGGGTGCCGCCGCCCCAAGTAGTCCGGCCGGCCCGGCAGGAGCCAGAGTACGGGCCAATTCCTCGACAGCGAATCCGCGAGCACGAACCGCCACAACTTCCGGTATCACCCCGAGCGGCCACGATCTTCCAAGAGGTCGTGACAGATGACTGGAAGCGCGCGCTTGCCGGTCAGGTTTCCACGATCTTGAATGGGGCATTCTGGGCAAGCGTTCCTCACCGCCAGCGGAAGCGCCCAAACTGCAAAAACTCGCGCTCCTTGCGGACACCATGGAGTCTCTTAAGAAAGAGGCTCACGATGCCGTGGGTGCGATGGCTGACTTCGGACTCAAGTGGATCGGAAGACCTACGTTAGAACGTCAGGTCGGTGAAGCATTCGCCAAGAAAATTCCGCTCCCTGGAGAGGGGGGAATCTCGGAGGCAGTCGAAGCGATTCGAATACTGGGAATTATGATGTGCATCGATGCTGGGCTTAACGTCTCTGTCGAGTGTCCTTGTTTTCGTCCGTACGCACAGGGTAAGACCGCTGATATGTTGAAGCAATCGCTTGAGCGAAGATTAGACGATCTAGTGGCGCGTAGCTAACATTGTTAAGGGACGTACTCGCCGGGCGGGGCAGGTCTCCGAGAGGGGACGTGCCATCCCGACCTCCCCGGATGGCTACGCCCGTGGGCAGAGCTTGGCAACACGGGAGCGGCTTGCGTCGAGGGGGCGGTCTCAGGCGGTGGAAGCAATCGTGCTGGCCAGGAGGTCGGTGAAGACTTCTGCTGGGGTTCGGTAGCCGAGGATACGGCGTGGTCGGTTGTTCAGTTCGACGGCCACCATGTCGAGGTAGGTCTGGTTGTCGGTGATCTCGGTGCTCTTGGGGAAGTACTCGCGCAGCAACCCGTTGGTGTTCTCGTTGGTGCCGCGTTCCCAGGGCGAGTGCGGGTGGGCGAAGTACACGTCGATCTTCGTGGCCAGGCTGAACGCGGCATGCCCGGCCATCTCGCTGCCCTGGTCCCAGGTGAGGGTCTTGACCAGCGCGGCGGGCATCCCGGCGACCGAGC
>JBQTJE010000057.1:0-22136 GCA_052387455.1 Pseudonocardia sp. | reverse complement strand
CGGCGCTACCCTGAGCCGCGACCTATCCCCCCTGATGTGGATGACTGTGATCGATACCGACGGCGCCCGACCTGACGGCGTCCGACTCCAGAAGGTGCTGGCCCAGGCCGGCGTGGCCTCCCGGCGCGCCGCCGAGGAACTGATCGCGGCGGGGCGGGTGAGCGTGGACGGTGTCGTCGTCCGCGAGATGGGCCGCCGGATCGACCCGGAGCTGGCCGTGGTGCACGTCGACGGTTCGCGCATCGTCGTGCGCGAGGATCTCGTGCACCTCGCCCTGAACAAGCCGCGCGGGATGCTCTCCACGATGTCGGACGACCGGGGTCGCGCGTGCGTGGGCGACCTCGTCGCCGACCGGGTGGAGCGGCTGTTCCACGTCGGCCGGCTCGACGCCGAGACCGAGGGCCTGCTGTTTCTCACCAACGACGGCGAACTGGGCCACCGGCTCATGCACCCGTCGTTCGAGGTGCCGAAGACCTACGGCGCCGAGGTGGCCGGCCAGGTGCCGCGCGACCTCGGCCGCCGCCTGCGGGCGGGCGTGACGCTGGAGGACGGCCCGGTCGCCGTCGACTCGTTCCGGCTCGTCGACTCGGCGGCCGGCCGCTCGATGGTGGAGCTGGTGCTGCACGAGGGGCGCAAGCACGTGGTGCGCCGGTTGCTGGACGAGGTCGGCCACCCGGTGCTGCGCCTGGTGCGCACCGCCGTCGGCGACGTGCAGATGGGCGGCCAGCGGCCGGGCCGGATCCGCCCGCTCACCCACCCCGAGGTCGGCTCGCTCTACCGCGCGGTCGGGCTGTAGGCCTCCCGACGGGCATGATGGGTCGGGCGCGGCGCGCGCCGGTGGTCGGCGGGCGGGAGACGCGGTGACGGGACGGCTGCACGGGGTCGTGGCGATGGACGGGCCGTCGGGCACGGGCAAGTCGACGGTGTCGCGGCGCCTGGCCCGCGCGTGCGGCGCGGCCTACCTGGACACCGGAGCCATGTACCGGGCCGCGACGCTCGCGGTGCTGCGGGCCGGGGTGGCGCCTGCGGACCCGGAGGCGGTCGCGGTGGCGGTGGCGGCCCGGCTGGAGTCGGGCACGGACCCGGCCGCGCCGATGATCCGGCTGGCGGGCGAGGACGTCGAGGCGGAGATCCGCGGGCCCGAGGTGACGCGGGCGGTGAGCGCGGTGTCGGCGCTGCCGCAGGTGCGGGCGGTGCTCGTGGCCCGCCAGCAGGAGCTGATCGCGGGCGTCGACGGGATGGTCGTCGAGGGGCGTGACATCGGCAGCGTCGTCGCGCCGGACGCGCCGTTGAAGGTGTACCTGACGGCGTCGGAGGAGGTCCGGGCCGCGCGGCGGGAGGCGCAGGACCGGCGCGCGGGGCGCGTCGCGGAGACCGCCGCGGTGCTCGCCGACGTCCGCCGCCGCGACCGGCTCGACTCCACCCGCAAGACCTCGCCGCTGCACGCGGCACCTGACGCGCTGGTGCTCGACACGGACGCGCTCAGCGTCGACGCGGTGCTCGACGAATTGCTGCGCCTGGTGCGCGAGCGCGGTCTCGTGCGGTAGGCCGTGCACACCGACCTGCCGCCCGGGTCGTGGCCCCGGCTGCACGACCTGGCACGCTGGGTGGGCACGTGGTGCTTCCGGCCGGCGTTCCGGATCCGGTGGCACCACCGCGATCGGGTGCCGGCGGTGGGCCCGGTCGTGCTGGTGGCCAACCACAGCTCCATGCTGGAGGGGCCACTGTTGTTCGGCATGCTCGGGCGGCGCTCGGTGTTCCTGGTGAAGCAGGAACTGTTCCGAGGGCCGCTCGGGTGGGCGCTGCCGCGGATCGGCCAGCTCGCGGTGCGCCGCGGCGAACCGGACCGGCGCCCGTTGACGGCGGCGGTGGCGGTGCTGCGCACCGGCGGGCTGGTCGGGGTCTTCCCGGAGGGCACGCGCGGTTCCGGTGACGTCACGGCGGCTCAGCACGGGGCGGCGTGGCTCGCGCGCACGACCGGGGCAGTGGTGCTGCCGGTGGTGTGCCGGGGCGCGCGGCGGCCGGGGGGGCGGCGCTGGCGCCCGCGGGTGGACGTGCTGGTCGGCGAGCCGCTGGTGCTGCCCGCCGGTGGCGGGCGGGCAGGGCTGACCACCGCGACGGAGACCGTCCGGGCCGCACTGGCCGGGTTGGTCGTGGAGCTGGACGAGGTACGGAGCAGGACGTGAGTGCAGAGACCGACCGGGCGACCGCCCGGGGGAGCGACCGGGGGATCGACCCGAGCATCGACCGGGCCGACGCGCTGGAGATGGCGCGGCTGGGGCTCGACCCCGCCGAGTTCACCGACGCCGACGGCCCCGAGGGCGGCGAGTTCGGCGACGGCTCGGGTGAGGGGGCGGCCGGGCCCGGCCCGCAGCCGGTGCTCGCCGTCGTCGGTCGGCCGAACGTCGGCAAGTCCACGCTGGTCAACCGGCTGATCGGGCGCCGCGAGGCGGTGGTGCAGGACATCCCAGGAGTCACCCGCGACCGGGTCGCTTACGACGCGCTGTGGAACGGCCGCCGTTTCACCCTCGTCGACACCGGCGGCTGGGAGCCCGACGCCACCGGCCTGCAGGGTGCCGTCGCCGCGCAGGCCTCGTTTGCCATGCAGACCGCGGACGCGGTACTGCTCGTGGTGGACGCCTCGGTCGGCGCGACGACCACCGACGAGGCCGTGGCGCGGGTGCTGCGCCGCTCCGACCGTCCGGTGCTGCTTGCCGCCACCAAGGCCGACGACGACCGGCTCACCTCCGACATCGCGGCCCTGTGGCGGCTGGGCCTGGGCGAGCCGCACCCGGTGAGCGGGCTGCACGGCCGGGGTTCGGGCGACCTGCTCGACGCGATCCTCGACGCGTTGCCCACCAGCCCCCGCGACACGTTCGCCACCGGCGTCGGCGGGCCGCGGCGGGTGGCGCTGGTCGGCAAGCCGAACGTGGGCAAGTCGTCGCTGCTCAACCGGGTGTCCGGGGAGGTGCGGTCGGTGGTCCACGACGTCGCCGGCACGACCGTCGACCCGGTGGACTCGCTGGTGGAGCTCGACGGCGAGGTCTGGCGGTTCGTCGACACGGCCGGGCTGCGCAAGCGCGTGAAGACCGCGTCCGGCATGGAGTACTACGCCTCGCTGCGCACCCGCGCGGCGATCGAGGCCGCCGAGGTGGCGGTGGTGCTGCTGGACGCGTCCGAGCCGATCTCCGAGCAGGACCAGCGCGTGATCACCATGGTCGAGGAGGCCGGCCGGGCGCTCGTGCTGGCGTTCAACAAGTGGGACCTGGTCGACTCCGACCGCCGGCTGGCGATGAAACGCGAGCTGGAGCGCGACCTCGTGCGCGTGCCGTGGGCGGAGCGGGTGAACATCTCCGCGCTCACCGGGCGGGCGGTGGCGAAGGTCGCACCCGCGCTGCGCACGGCGCTGGCCTCGTGGGACACCCGCATCCCGACGGGCAAGCTGAACGGCTGGCTCGCCGAGGTGATTGCCGCGACCCCGCCGCCGGTGCGCGGCGGCAAGCAGCCCAAGGTGCTCTTCGCCACCCAGGCGCAGTCCCGGCCGCCGACGTTCGTGTTGTTCACGTCCGGTTTCCTGGAGGCGGGCTACCGCCGGTTCCTGGAACGGCGGCTGCGCGAGGAGTTCGGGTTCACCGGCTCGCCGATCCGGCTGTCGGTGCGGGTACGGGAGAAGCGCCAGCGCGGCGGGCGGTGAGCACCCCGCGCCGCCAGGTCGTCACCGGCAGCGGCCTGCCGTCGACGAGCCGCACGAGGGTAGCGTCGAGCGGCGCGCCCACCGCGACCTGCGGGACGGGCAGGCCCAGCGCCGCCGCCGGGCCGGCGGCGACCAGGTCGACCAGGTCGGCGAGCGCGGCCGGGCGGCCGGTGCCGGCCAGGGCGAACGGTGCCGCGACGAGCGCGGCGGGCAGGTAGTCCGAGCCCAGGACGTCCACCAGCCCGGCCGCGACGGCGTCGCGCACCAGGAGGTTTCCGGCTGTGGAGCGCCCGCGCAGCGCGTTGGGCGCGCCGAGCACGGTGCACATGCCCAGCTCCCGGGCCCGCGCGGCGGCCCGGGTCGTCAGCGGGAACTCCGCGATCGTCGCGCCGAGCGCGTGCCCCTCCTCGACGTGCTCGGGCTCGCGGTCGTCGTGGGTCGCCAGGGCCACCCCGTGCGCGCGGGCCAGCGCCGCGGTCTGCGCCCGCCGCCGCCCGGCCGCGGCCCGTCCCGCCCGGGCCGTCGCCATCGTGGCCTCGACCTCGGCGGCGGGCACCCCCCAGTCGGCGGCGTAGAACTCCAGGTGGGCCTCGGCGGACCCGAACCTGGTGCGCTCGGCCGACAGCTCCATCACCGAGACCAGCGCGACCCGCGTGCTCACGGCGAGCGCCTCCGCGAGCTCGTCCACCGCGCCCGCATCGGTGACCTCCACCCGGGCGTGCACCCGCCAGTCGCAGGCCAGGTACGGCGCGAGCCGCTCCACCGCAGCGCACAGCTCCGCCCCGTCACCGCGGCGAATGCTCTTGGCCGGGCTGTCCTCGAAGCGGGCGGCGATGCAGACCGTGCCGACGCCCGCACCGGCGCACTCGGCGTCCACGGCGGCGAGCACCGGGTCGAGGTCGAGCACCACGCCCGCCCGCGGGCGGCGACGGGGCCCGACGACGTCGAGGTGCACGTCGACCGCGGCGGGCACCAGCCAGAGATCCCCGGGCTCGCCCGGGCAGAACTCGGCGAGCGTGCCGCCGTCGATGGTCGCGGTGCCGGACATCGGGGGCGCGCCGCCGCCGGCCAGCAGGGTGACACCGGGCAACACCGTCATGCGAGCACCTCTCCAGTGGTCAGGGATCAGGAATCAGGGGGACTAGAGGATCCGGGACCGGATGGCCGAGGAGATCCGCTCCACCGCCACCACTACCACGAAGATCGCCAGGATGATCGTCATCGCCTCGTCGTAGCGCAGCAGCTGCATCGAGACCGTCAGCTCGATGCCGATGCCGCCCGCGCCCACGACGCCCAGCACCACCGAGGACCGGGTCGCCGACTCCAAGGCGAACAGCGCCGTCGCCACGAACGAGGCCCGGCACGCCGGCAGCACCGCCCCGAGCAGCACGCCCGGCTCCGACGACCCGGCCGCGCGCAGCGCCTCGACCGGCCCGGGCGGGGTCTCCTCGATGGCCTCGGCGAAGAAGCGCCCGCAGAACCCGATCACGTCGGCGACGATGGCGAGTACCCCCGCTTCCGGACCCAGCCCCACGGTGATCACGAACAGCAGCCCCCACACGAGGTCGGGGATCGTGCGGAACAGCGAGATCAGCCCGCGGGCGGCGGCGTAGACGAGCGGGTGCGGCGTCGTGGTGCGGGCGGCGGCGACGCCGATCGGCAGGCTCAGCAACACCCCGAGCAACGTGCCCACGACCGCCATCTCCACCGTCACGAGCAGCGCGGACAGGATCGACGGCCAGCGCGTCAGATCCGGGGGCAGCGCGTCGGCGAGGAACTCCAGCAACCGGCCGGCGCCGTCGGCGAGGTTGGCCGGGTCGACGGTGGCGCCCGAACGGGTCCCGTCGAGCACCAGCACGCCCGTGACGGCGGCGACCAGCAGCACCCACCACGGCGGGCGGGTCAGCCGCGGCGGGGGAGCGAGCGTCACGCGATGACCCCGGCGGGGGCGTACAGCTCGTCGAGGTCGGTGCCCGGGCAGGTTGCCGCGGGCTGGTCCAGCACGATCCGGCCGTGGTGCAGGCCGACGATGCGGTCGGCGTAGCGGCGGGCGTGGTCGAGGTGGTGCAGCGCGACGACCACGGTGAGGCCCTCGACGGCCAGCACCCGCAGCAGGCTCAGGACGGCGACGGACGTGGCCGGGTCGAGGCTCGCGGCCGGCTCGTCGGCGAGCACCAGCGCCGGGCGCTGCGCCAGCACCCGCGCCACCGCCACCCGCTGCTGCTGCCCGCCGGAGAGCCGGTCGACGCGCCGCGCCGCGAGCTCGGCGAGGCCCACGCGGTCCAGCGCGTCCATCGCCGCCGCCCGCCTGCCCGCCCCCGCCAGCGCCGGCACCGCGGCGAGTGTCCCGTCGCGGCCGAGGGTGCCGTGCAGCACGTTGTGGAACGCCGGTAACCGCCCGACGAGATGCAGACGCTGGAACACGTAGCCCACCCCGGCCCGGATCCGGCGCAGCTCACGCCCGCGCGCGCCGGTGACCCGCGACCCGTTCACCAGCACCGTCCCGGCCTCGGGCTCGACGAGGCGCACCAGGCTGCGCAGCAGCGTGGTCTTGCCGGCCCCGTTCGCCCCCACCAGGGCCACGATCTCGCCGCGGCCGACGGTCAGGTCCAGCCCGTCGAGCACCGGCGCGTGCCCGGGGAACGCCACCCGCAGGCCGCGCACGTGCACCGACACGGCTCAGTCCCCGACGAACTCGGTGAAATCGTCCACCCCGATGGCGCGGTACATCGACCGCACGACGTCGTAGTCGGCGTCGGTCACCGTCACCAGCGTCGCGTCGGCGTACTTCGCGTTGTCCTTGCCCTCCAGCATCGCCGCGAGCAGCGCCGGGAACTCCCGCTCGAACGCGCCGCGCACCGCCTGCACGACCGCCGGGTCGACGCCCTTGCGGTACATCACGACGTCCGGAGGCAGCGGGGGGCCCTCGACCAGCAGCGGGAACGCGGCTCGGTCGGCGGCCGGGACGAACTCCTCGTAGTCGTGGCAGCCGACGCCGACCGCGGCGACGTCGCCGCGTTCCAGGGCCGCGTGCACCGCGTCGCCGACCGTGAGGACCTCGACGTCGGCCTGCGGGTCGAGCCCGGCGTCGACGAGCAGCTGCGACGGCCCGAGGTGCCCGCTCGTCGAGCCGACGTCACTCATCGCGATCTTCTGTCCGCGCAGCTGCGCGACCTGCGTGAGGTTCGAGCCCGCCGCCGTGTACACGCACGAGTGGTAGTCCGGCCGCCGGATCGCGACCAGCGGCTCGGCCTGCGTGCGCTCGGCCAGCACCACGTACTCGGCGGGACCGGTGAACACCATGTCGACGCGGTCGGCCTCCAGCGCCCCCGCCGCGGCCACCCGGTCGCTGACCGGGAAGAACTCGACCGCGAGGCCCGTCGAGCGCTCCAGCACCTCGACGAACGCCCCGAACTCGCGCTGCAGCTCCTCCAGGCCCTTCAGGTCGGTGACGGCCAGCCGGACGGTGCCCGGCCCGGCCTCGGGCTCGGGGCCCCCGCAGCCGGCGAGCGCGACGAGCGCGACTCCGGCGACGGCGACGGCGGCGCGGCGGAAGAAGCGGGGCTGGGAACGGGGCGGCATGCGCATGGGACACCCTCCGGGGCTCGTCCGGGGTATCAGCTCACCGCGGGATGAACCGAGGGTGACGCCCTCACTCGATCGTGCGCCCCACCTCGTGAACAGTGCCGCGGGGTGGGCCGACAAGCGCCGGTGGTCGGCAGGGCGGATCCGGGCGGTGCGGTAGTGTGGTCGCGCCCCCCGCGGGGGTGGCCGGGACGTGGCGCAGCTTGGTAGCGCACTTGACTGGGGGTCAAGGGGTCGCAGGTTCAAATCCTGTCGTCCCGACGGCGTGACGGGAGCCCGTCGATCTGGAGAAGTGCCAGGTCGGCGGGCTCTCGTTGTCTCTGAATGTGATCTTGGCATGATCTACAGCGCTCTCCGTTGGGGACCATTCGGGGACCGCGGTGCCCGGAGGAACGCGGTCAGCGAGTCGCCGGCGGCCGCGATCGAGGCGCGCGCGAGCTGGCCTGGCCTGCTCGCGGCCGGGCGGCTGGCCGACCAGCTCGCCGCGGCCGGCAAGCTCACCGACCCGGCCTGGGGCGCCGCGATCGCCGCGGTGCCTCGCCACCGGCTGGCGCCGCGGTTCTACACCCAGGACCACACCGGGGCCTGGACATGCACCGACACCACCACGACCCCGGCGGTGGACTGGCTCGACCGGGTCTACGCCAACACGGTCCTGATCACCGACCTGCGCCGCAGCGGCGCGGTCACCGAGGTCGTGTCCTCGTCGAGCCAGCCCGGGCTGATGGTCCGCATGCTCGAAGCCCTCGACATCGCCCCCGGACACCGGGTGCTGGAGATCGGCACCGGGACCGGCTACAACGCCGGGCTGCTGTGCCACCGCCTCGGCGACGAGCGGGTGTTCTCCGTCGACGTCGAACACGCGCTCGTCGAGCAGGCCCGGGCGCGGCTGGCCGAGCTGGGCCACCACCCCACCCTGCACACCGGCGACGGCGCCGATGGCCTGCCCGGGCACGCGCCGTTCGACCGGGTCATCGCCACCTGTGCCGTCCCCGCGGTCCCGTGGGCGTGGGTGGAGCAGCTGCGGATCGGGGGCCGGCTGCTCACCGACCTCAAGATCGCGCACGGTGCGGGCAGCCTCGTGCAGCTCACCCGCACCGGCCCGGGCACCGCCGAAGGTCGGTTCGACACCACCTACGCGGCGTTCATGGACCTGCGCCCCGCCGCGCCGGCGCCGCCCTCGTCGCGGCGCCCGCGCGGTGCGGTCAACGACCGCCACGCCACCACCGTTGATGCCCGCACGCCGTGGACGTCGCTGGTCGTGTGGTTCCTCGCCGCGCTCGACCTCGGCCGCGACGTCACCACCGGATCGGTGCCGGAGGCCGCGAACCGCCCGCAGGGCAGCACACCTGTAGCGCGACGAGCCGGCAGCCTGAGGCCAGCTTCCGCGCCGCCTCGGTGGGGCTGCGGGGTCCGCCCGCGTGGCCGTGCGAGACTCGCGACCGTGACCAGTACCGAGGCGAGGAACGTGCGCTTCGACGTGCCGCTGTACTCGATCACCGACGCGGCGCGGCACATCGACGTGTCGCGCAGCACCTTCGACAGCTGGGCGCGCGGCTACGCGCGTCGCTCAAAGGACCGGACGCCGGTGACGAGTGCGCCGGTCATCACCCTGCGCCCGACCGCGGACCGCGGTCCGTCGGTGCTCTTCATCGGCCTCGCGGAGGGCTTCGTCCTGGCTGCTTTCCGCCACGCCGGCGTGCCGTTGCAGCGCATCCGCCCGGCGATCACCCGACTTCAGGAGCGCCTCGGTATCGAGCACGTGCTGGCCTCGCGGTCGCTCTACACGGACGGGGCCGAGGTGCTCTACGACTTCGCCGAAGCCACCGGCGACACCCCCGAGGGCAAGTCGGCGCGCCAGCTGGTGGTGGCTCGCAACGACCAGCTCGTGTTCCGCGAGGTCGTCGACTCCTACTTGCGGCGGATCGAGTTCGCCGCGGACGACTGGGCGCGGGCGATCCATCTGCCGCAGTACGGTGCGGCCGACGTCGTGGTCGACCCGGAGCGCTCGTTCGGGATCCCGGTCTTCGCGCGGGGTGGTGTGCGGGTCGAGGTCGTGCTGAACCGGTTCAAGGCGGGGGAGTCGATCGAGGAGTTGAGCGAGGACTTCGGCGTGCCGGTCGACGAGCTGCTCGACGCCGTTCGTGTCCACACCGCCGCCGCGTAGCGGGCTGCCGAGGTTCTTCCTCGACCGCAGCATCGGGCGGCTCATCGTGCCGCGCGGACTGCGGGCGGCCGACGTCGACCTCGTCACGCTCGCCGAGCGCTACGGCATCCCCGAGGACGAGCGGATCGCCGACGTGCAGTGGATGCGCGACGCTGCCGCCCACGGCGAGGCCGTCCTGATGTGCGACGACGCGATCCGCCGGAAGAACCCCGAGGAGCAACACGTCCTCGTCGAGGTGCGGCTGCGCGCGTTCGTGGTCAGCAGCCGACTGTCCGGCGCCGAGGTCGTCCGGGTGAACCAGCCCCGGGCACATCACCGGATTTCGGCGTCGCCACGCGCTGGTCCACCCCGGCCGGGCCAGCGCGGAACCCCCGCCGGACGGCCCCGGCGCCGCCGGGAGCGGCGCGTCCCGCACCGGGACGAGCGCCGCCGGAGCGTGCTGTCCGGCCCGAGTTCACCAGGAGCCGCCCGATGTCCGTCACCGACGTCGCACAACACGACAACCCGCCGCAGCCGCCGGTCGGGAGCACCCCGGTTCCGGAGGATCGGCGAGCTGGCCTGGGTCGACCCCCGCGTGCTGGTCGTCCGCGTGAACGTGCGCGCCGACGCCGCGCTGGACCGCCACTTCGTGCGCGACATCGCCGACCGTGGTGTGCGCGAGCCCATCCCGGTCCGCCGCCGCGAGGACGGCGCCCTGGTCGTGCGCAAGGGCCACCGCCGCGCCCTGGCCGCGGTCGAGGCCGGTGTGGCGCGGGTGCGCGTGTTCATCGAGCCCGGCCCGCCTGGCTACCTCCAGGCCCGGCTGCGGGCACTTCGCGCGGTCGCCGCGGACGCCCACTCCACCCACCGGCGCGTCAGCTGGGCATGACAAACCGGCCGATCAACGACGAGCCGCACCAGCCGAAGCAATCGCGCCGGATCGTCAGCACCTGCAAGCCACTGGACTACCGTGACCACGGATCGTGGTGAGGGGGGCCTCATGGAGATCCCGCTGGTAGGCACCAAGCTGTACGTCCCCCGACCGCGGCGCGCCCTCGTACCACGTCCCCGACTGGCCGAGCGGCTGAGTTACGGAGCCGCGGAGACGCTGACGCTGGTCTCGGCACCGGCCGGGTTCGGCAAGACGACGCTGCTGGCCGAGTGGGCCGCCGCGGTGTCCGGCGATGGTCCGTCGGTGGCGTGGGTGTCCCTGGACAGCAGGGACAACCAGCCGGTCACGTTCTGGACCTATGTCGTCTCCGCGCTGCAGGCCGCGGTTCCGGGGGTCGGCGCGGGCGCGCTGGCGCTGCTGCGGTCGAGCCGGCCGTCCATGCAGGCGGTGCTGGCCACGGTGCTCAACGAGCTCGGCGAGGCCCCGCATGAGGTCGGTCTGGTGCTCGACGACTACCACGTCATCGACGACCTGGAGATCCACGCCGGGATGTCGTTCCTGCTCGAGCACCTCCCGGGGAACGTGCACGTCGTGATCGGGACCCGAGCGGATCCGCCGCTGCCGCTGCCCCGGCTGCGGGCCCGCGGCGAGCTGGTGGAGATCCGGGCCGCGGACCTGCGGTTCACCGTCGAGGAGGCCGCGGCATACCTCACCGGGGTGGCCGGGCTGGACCTCGCCGCGGCCGACGTGGCGGTGCTGGAGTCGCGGACGGAGGGGTGGATCGCGGCGCTGCAGCTCGCGGCGCTGTCGATGCAGGGGCGTGCGGACCGCGCCGGGTTCGTCGCCGGGTTCGCGGGCGATGACCGCTACGTCGTGGATTACCTTGCCGAGGAGGTGCTGGCGCGTCAGCCTGACGACGTCCGCGAGTTCCTGCTGGCCACGGCCGTGCTCGACCGGCTGACCGGGGACCTGTGTGACGCGGTCACCGAGCGCGCCGACGGCGTCCGCATGCTGGAGAGCCTGGAGCGCGCGAACCTGTTCGTCGTCGCGCTGGACGACCGGCGGGAGTGGTACCGCTACCACCACCTGTTCGCCGATGTGCTGCGCGCGCGCCTGCCCGGCGAGCACGCCGCGCCGCTGCACCTGCGGGCCAGTGGCTGGTACGAGCGCCACGACCTGATGCAGGACGCGGTCGACCACGCGCTCGCCGCCCGGGACGTCGACCGCGCGGCCCACCTCGTGGAGCGGGCGCTGCCGGCGGTCCGGCGGGCCCGGCAGGACGCGGTGCTGCTCGGCTGGCTCGACGCGCTGCCCGACGACGCCATCGCGCGCAGCCCGGTGCTCACCGTGTGCTCGGGGTGGTCGTGGCTGGTGCGCGGTGACCTCGACGGGGTCGAGGCCCGACTCGACGACGCCGATCGGGCGCTGGCGGGCGGGCGACACACCTCGCCGGACGACGAGGAGCTGCACGCGTTGCCGGCGACCATCGCCATGTACCGGGCCTCGCTAGCCCAGGCCCGCGGCGACGTGGCGGGCACCGCGGCGCACGCCCGGCGCGCCCTGGACCTGGCCGGCCCCGCCGCCCATGCGGTGCGGGGCGCCGCGGCCGCCTTCCTCGGGTTCGCCGCCTGGTCCGAGGGGCAGATGTCGGCGGCGCTGGAGACGTTCACCCAGGCCGTGGCCAGCCTGCACGCCGCCGGCAACGTCGTCGACGAGCTGAGCAGCACCGTCGTCCTTGCCGACATGTGGCTCGCGGCCGGTCGACCCGGCACGGCACGCCGGCTCTACCAGCGGGCGCTGCGGGCGGCCGAGTCGCAGGGCACGGCCGTGGCGCGGGCCACCGCCGAGCTGCACGTGGGGCTCGCCGAGATCGATCGCGACCTCGGCGACCTCGACAGCGCCCGGCGACACCTCGACACCGCCGCGGCCCTCGGAGCGCGGGTGTCGATGACCGAGAGCAGCCATCGGTGGTTCGTGGCGATGGCCCGGGTCGCCGACGCGGAGGGCGACCCGGAGGCGGCGCTCGGCCTGCTGGACGAGGCGGAGCGGCTGCACCGGCCGGGGTTCTTCCCCGACGTGCGCCCCATCGCGGCCATGAAGGCCCGGATCCGGATCGTCCACGGCAGGCTGGTCGACGCCGCCGACTGGGCCCGAGACCGCCGCGTGTCCGCCACCGACGAGGTCGGTTACCTGCGCGAGTTCGACCACCTCACCCTGGTGCGCCTGCTCCTCGCCCGGTACCGGGCACATCGGGACACCGACACGATCGACCAGGCCGTCCACCTGCTGGAGCGGCTGGCCGAGGCCGCGCAGACCTCGGGACGCGCCGGCAGCCTCGTCGAGATCCGCATGCTGGCCGCCCTCGCCCACCACGCGCGGGGGGAACGGCCGCGCGCCCGCGAGGTGCTCGGGCGGGCTCTGGCCGAGGTGCCCGAGCCGGACGGCTACGTGCGGCTGTTCCTCGACGAGGGCGTCGCGATGACGGCGCTGCTGGCCGACGCCGAGCCCCGCGACGTCGGCGGTGACCAGGTGCGTCGCCTGCTCGACCTCGGGGCCGCTGACCGACGGCGACCGACGGCGTCGGCAACGTCATCGACAGGGTCGTCGGCCGAGGCGTTGACCGAGCGGGAGCTGCAGGTGCTGCGGCTGCTCGACAGCGAGCTGACCGGCCCGCAGATCGCCCGCGAGCTCTACGTCTCGCACAACACGCTGCGCACCCACACCAAGCACATCTTCACCAAACTCGACGTCACCAACCGCCGGGCCGCGGTCCGCCGCGCCCGCGAGCGCGGCCTGATGTAGCCGCCGGATCTCACCCCGCCGGTCACATCGTGTGGTGAGGCCCGCTCACCCCGCCGGTTCCTACCGTCGGTTCGTCCCGCAGCGACCGCCGCGGACCCGAACGAAGGAGCCGGACATGACCATCACCCCCGCCACCCTCACCCGGGCCGCCGGCGCCGCCGCGGTCGCCGCCGGCCTGATCTTCATCGGCGTCCAGATCGGCCACCCCCACCTGGACGCCACCTCCATCACCACGACCGAGCTGGCCGTGCGCAACTCGCTGAAGGTGCTGATGGCCGTCCTGGCGCTGGCCGGCATCACCGGCATGTACCTCAGCCAGGTCCGTCGCAACGGAGTCCTCGGGCTCATCGGCTACCTGGTGCTCGCCACCGGCTACCTCCTGATCATGGGCAGCACCTTCGCCCTGGCCTACGTCCTGCCCTCCGTCGCCGGGACCGAGGCCGCCTACGTCAACGACGTCATCGCCGTGATCACCGGCGACACCGCCACCGGTGACATCGGGGCCCTGCAGACCGCCCTGCAGGTCCAGAACATCACCTTCCTGGCCGGCGGCCTCGTCTTCGGCATCGCCCTCTACCGGGCACGTGTCCTGGCCCGCTGGGCGGCCGCGCTCCTCGCGGCCGGTGGTGTCATCACCGTCCTGCTCTCCGTGATGCCCGACGCCTTCTACCGGCTGCTGGCCCTCCCCAACGGCGTCGCCCTGATCACCCTGGGCTGGTCGCTGTGGCGAACCGCCCGCGCGATCGCTCCGCAGCCGGCCGTCGCCACCGTGGGTGCGGAATGACCCGGCACACCGCTCCTGGCACCCGGCCGGCGCCGCAGCGTCCGATGTCGCAGCGCCGGCCGGGCTCCCGGCCCGGGTCGAGCTGGTGGGTTCCTGCCGCGCTGGTCGCGCTCATCCTCTTCCCGCTCGTCGCCGGGTCACTGCGGCTCCTCGAGCTCGCCGGCGGCGCGGCGCTGCTGCCCGCCAACCCGCGCGTCGACGCCGCACCCGTCCCCGTGGTCCTGCACGTCGCCGCCGCCGCGGTGTACGCCGTCGTCGGCGCGTTCCAGTTCCCCGCCCGGATCCGCCGCAGGCATCGCGCCTGGCACCGCCGGGCCGGTCGCGTGCTCATCGCAGCCGGTCTGGTCGTCGCCGGCTCCGGGCTGTGGATGACGCTGTCCTACCCGGGTGCACCGGGTGGTGACCTGCTGTGGACCATCCGGCTCGTCGCCAGCACCGCGATGGGGGCCGGCATCGTCCTCGGGCTCGCCGCCGTCCGCCGCCGCAACTTCGCCGCGCACCGCGCCTGGATGATCCGCGCCTACGCTCTCGCCGTCGCCGCCGGCACCCAGGTGTTCACCCAAGGCATCGGCGAAGCCGTCTTCGGCACCAGCGACCTCAGCACCGCCCTGTCGGTCGGCTCCGGTTGGCTGATCAACGCGGCCGTCGCCGAATGGATCATCCGTCGGCGGCCCGGTCGGTCCGCACCGAAGGTCGCCACGATCCGATGAGCCGTCGCCGCAGCAGCGGACAACAGGTGACCGCGCGCTACCAGATCGTCGTCGACGGGCACCTCGACGACCGCTGGTCCGCGTGGTTCGGCGGCCCGACCCTGCACCGCGAACCCGCCGGGGCGACCGTCCTGAGCGGCACTGTCCGCGACCAGGCCGAGCTGCACGGCCTGCTCGCCAGGATCCGCGACCTCGGTGTCCCGCTGATCTCAGTGAAGGTCTTCGACGGACCGGACCACGACGCCGGCACCCGGGCCGACTGACGCCCAGTCCGTCGCAGAGCCCCGAAGCGGTTCACTGAGCGCAAGTCTGGACCGAGCCGGGGCCATCCGTGTCGCTGGTGCAGCGGCTCACGACCAGCGCTGGGTCCGGTACTGGCGCTCGCCAGGGCGGTCCCCCGGCCGGTGTCCGGCAGGTGACGCCGAGAGGTCAGCACAACACCGGCGGGGCGAGCGTCGATGAACCCGGCGCCGCGCTGAGGCCGGGCCCGTCACCACCGACACCGAGCATCAGGAGACCACCATGAACGAGATCACCATCCACGGCAACACCAGCCGCAGCAACTCGATCAAGCTCAACCACAGCGCCGGCGGCACCGCGGTCGTCACCTTCTCCGTCGCGATCCCGGACCGGTACTTCGACCGGCAGGCCGGCCAGTGGCGCGACCGCCCGCCGGTGTGGCAGCGGGTCGTGTGCTTCGGCCGGCTCCCTACCGTCAGCAGCTCGCCGGGCGCCGGCACTGGATCGCCTTCTACGAGCAGGCGGTGGCCGCCGACCTGCAGTGGCGCCAGGCCCATCAGTGAGTGATCAGCGGACAGGCGCTCTGCAGCAGTTCGTGCAGCGGCTCCGGGCGGTAGGCCAGCGGCCGCCGGTACCACCGAGCCACGGCCCGGTGCGCGGCCCGAGCAGGGCCAGCACGACGGCGTGGCGGCGGCGGTCGCCCGCTCCGGACCTGCGTCTGGGTCGCCGCGGCGGCCGGGGCCGCCGCGGCTCGTCGCGCCGATCTTCAAGGCCGCGGCGCGACAACACTGAGCCGCCACGCCAGCCAGTGGAGCACCCCCGCGGGGTGCGACCTACCCGATCTCGGTGATGTTGTTCTCCGCGACGACGTGCTCCGGAGTGATACGGGCAAGGATCAACTGATCGCCGGCGTTGAGTGCGCCGTACTCGGCCGCGAGTTCCTGACCCACGTAGCGCACGGCGTTGCGGATCGATGCGCCGAGCACCTCGGCCGGCTCCTCGGTCGTCGTCGCCCTGCCCTCGATGAGGACGAAGGCGTACGGCGGGTTGCCGTCGTCGACGCACAGCGCCACCCGCCCGTCACGGCGCAGCGCTCGACCCTTCACCGAATCCTTCCCGGTGGTGACGAGCAGGTCGTCGCCGTCGAGGACGAACCAGACCGGGACGACGTGTGGTCGTCCGTCGGTACGACACGAACACGACACGACACGGGACTTGACCCCGATGAGGCCGGTGCCCATGTGAGGTTGTCAGTCCGCGATCAACCGGTCGATCGCCTCGGCACCGCCACCTGCGTAGTAGGGCCGTGCGAGCAGCTGGGCTCGATCGGGTTCGAGGAGGAGGTCGCCTGCAGGAGCACCCACCGGCGAACGACCATATGTGGGCCGGTGGGCATCCGTGCGCGTTCGACCAATTTACGGTGCGCGCACGTTCGACCAGATCACGGCGTTGAGGCGTGATCGGCGACCGGATACCGTGAGCGTCGGCTTCGGGCTGCGGTAACGGGAACGGCACCGACTATGATGGCTGAGTCGGAGCCTCCGTCCGGTTCAGCACGCGGAGGTCGCAGGTTCGCATCCTGCGCCAGCAACGACCGATCACGACGTGAGGGACCCGATCGCCGCCGGCGTTCGGGCTTCGATCGTATGGGGCAGGAGCAGTTCGTGGCTCGAGGTGGCCAGCGCCTACGGCGCGCTCACCGCACCGCTTGTGGGACACAACACCGCGTCCGCGCCCACGACGACGGCATCAGTCCGGTGCTCGCCCGCACCGCGTCCGAGGTCGAGGCCGCGGCGCAACGTGGCGCCATGCGTCCGTCGGACCGCACGAAGTTCCAGGTCGTGGCGGTCCTGGCGCGTCAGGAGCGGGCGCAGGTGCAGGCGATGCCGGGCGGCGACGCCCGCCGTTCCGGGATGCTCAGACGTCTCGACGGGATCGCGCTGATCCTCGCGCAGATCGCCACCCACGACACGTCCCTGCTCGCGCTGCTCGCAGACGACGCCGTCCTGCCCGAGGCGGCCAGGACGCTCATGCGCAACCTTTTGGAGGTCGCCGGGCTGGAGGACGCCGCCGCCGAGGTCGCGCCCGCGGAGCCGCCCCCCGCCAGCACCGAGCGGCGGGGCGTCGTGCCGCAGGCGATCGTCTCGCGCCGGCTGGCCAACCCCTTCCTGGCCCCGGACTTCTCGGCTGCCAGGCCGAGCGCGGTCGCGCCGCGACGGCTGGCGAGCTGGGAACTGCTCGGGCCGCTCTTCAGCTCGTTCGAACGGGCCGGCGGGGGAGCCTCGACGTGCATGGCACTGCCCGCGCCGACGTCCCTGCACGCGCCTGGCGGTCGCGAGCTGATGCCCCACCAGGCGAGCGTCGTCGCGGCGGCCGCCGCCGGGCACCGCAGTTTCCTGCTGGCCGACGAACCGGGCCTGGGCAAGACCGCGCAGGCGCTGCTCGCCGCGCAGGCGGCGAACGCCTACCCGCTGCTCGTGGTCGTGCCGAACGTCGTCAAGACCAACTGGGCCCGCGAGGCCGCGCTCTGGACACCCAGGCGGTCGGCCACCGTGATCCACGGCGACGGCGACGCCATGGACGGCTTCGCCGACATCGTCGTGGTCAACTACGAGGTGCTCGACCGGCACGTGGGCTGGATCGGGGACCTCGGCTTCCGCGGCATGGTCATCGACGAGGCACACTTCATCAAGAACAAGACCTCCCAGCGCTCGCAGCACGTGCTGGAGCTCGCCGAGCGCCTCCGCTCCCGCGTCGCGCGGCCCCTGCTGATGGCGCTGACCGGCACCCCGCTGATCAACGACATCGAGGACTTCCGGGCGATCTGGCAGTTCCTCGGCTGGATCGACGACGCGTCGCCGCTCGCCGCGCTGATGCACGCGCTGGAGGAGACGGGCCTGACCCCGGCCGACCCCGGTTTCTACCCGGCCGCCCGCCAGTGTGTGGTCGACCTCGGGATCGTCCGTCGCCGCAAGGTCGACGTGGCCGCGGACATCCCGGCCCGGCGGATCGCCGACCTCCCGGTCGAGCTGGACGAGAAGGCCGGCCGGTCGATCCGGGAGGCCGAGCAGAGCCTCGCCCGCCGCATGGTGGCGCGGTACGAGGGTGCGCTCGCGCGGCGCACGTCCGGCCCCGCCGATCTCGCTGCCGCGGGGATCGACCACGACCTCGTGCGCAGGATCGCCACCCGGGAACGGAAGGAGGCGACCGAGGGGAGCGGCTCGGAGAACGGGGCGGAGAACGTGTTCGCCATGATGCGGCGCATCGGGCGGGCGAAGGCGGGCCTCGCCGCCGACTACGCGGCCCAGCTTGCACGCAGCGCCGGCAAGGTCGTGTTCTTCGCTCGGCACGTCGACGTGATGGACGCCGCCGAGGCGACGTTCGGCAAGGCTGGTATCCGGTTCTCCTCGATCCGCGGCGATCAGACGCGGACGGCGCGGCAGCGCCAGATCGACGCATTCGTGAACGACCCGGACGTCGCGGTCGCGGTCTGTTCGCTTGCCACGGCCGGGGTCGGGATCAACCTGCAGGTGGCGTCGAACATCGTGCTCGCCGAGCTGTCCTGGACCGACGCGGAGCAGACCCAGGCCATCGACCGCAGCCACCGCATCGGGCAGACGGAGCCCGTCACCGCGTGGCGGATCATCGCCGCCCAGACCATCGACGCCCGGATCGCCGAGCTGATCGACAGCAAGGCGGGGCTCGCCGCCCGGGCGCTGGACGGTTCGGAGGACGAGGTGGCGTCCTCCGCGGACGTGCAGCTCGAAGCTCTGGTGGCGCTGTTGACCGACGCGTTGACGGCAGCGCCGTAGCGCGGTCGGCCCCTGACGGTGGTCATGCGGGTACTCCCACCAGATCGGCGCGGCCGGCCAGCACCGCCGTGAGCGCCCGGTCGCGGACGGCCCCGTCGTCGCCGGGCTCGTTGTCGCCGGACCGGGGCTCGACGAGCAGCGCCGGCAGCCGGTCGTGCATGCGGGCCTGCTCGCACACCAGCGTCCGGGTCAGCGCCGTCCCGCCGTGCACGGCGACGAGCACCGGCGCGGCGGCGCCGAGCTCCGCGAGCTCGGTAAGGCGTGCGAAGGCCGCGGGCAGCGCCCGCTCCGTGTCGGGTGCCGCGACGAGCGCCCCCCACGGCCCCGGCCGCGGTCGGTCGGCCAGCGGAAGCCCTGCGGTGCCGTCCCCGCCGGCGACCATCGCACCGGCGACCACCGCGAGCAGCCGGCCGGGGGCCGACCACCCCGCGCCCTCGAACGGGGTCTCCAGCGGCTCGGCGCCGTGTGCGTCCACCCAGGCGCGATGGCCGGCGGCCACGAACCCCGCGTCGCGGCGCGCCAGCTGCCGGTCGGTGATGCTGCGGGACAGGAAGTGGTAGGCGAACTGCCACGGCTCGAAGTGGTCGTGGTAGCGGCCGAAGTGCTCCCACCACGCCAGGCTGGGACGGGCCGCGTCCTGGATCCTGCGCACCAACGGTTGCGCGGCGTGCTCGTACGCCGCCAGCGCGGCCGGCAGGTCGCCCGGGTGCTCGGCCAGCGCCCGCGAGAGCGCCACCGCGTCCTCCATCGCCATCTTCGTGCCGGAGCCGACGGAGAAGTGGGCGGTGTGCACGGCGTCGCCGAGGAACGCCACCGGCTGCGCGGTCTTCCCGCCCGCCCCCAGCGTGTGCCACCGCCGGGTCCGGCGGGTGTGGAAGTTGCCCCAGCGGGAGTTGTTGACGAGCAGTCGGCTGCCGTCGATCTGGTCGGCGAAGAGTGTTTCCAGGTACGCCTTCGACACCGTGTCGCTGGGCCCGGGCGGCCGGGTGACGTCGAACTCGTCCAGACCGGCGCGGCGCCAGGACGCCTCGTCGGTCTCCACGATGAACGTCGACATGTCGGGCGAGATGGGGTAGCCGTGCACGGCGAACACCCCGTCCACGCTGCGCTCGTGCACGAAGGTCAGCCCGTCGAACAGGTGGTCGGTGCCGAACCAGATGAACTTCGCCGACGCGGTCTCGACGCGGGTGTCGAGGTCGGCGTCGAGGCGCCCGCGGATCGTCGAGCCGGTGCCGTCCGCGGCGATCACGAGGTCGTGGCCCGCCAGGTCGTCGAGGGACACCTCGGCCGAGAAGCGCAGGTGCGCGCCGACGTCGCGGGCGCGCGCCTGCATGAGGCCGAGCAGGGTCCTGCGCGCGACGGCGGCCATGCCGTTGCCGCCGCAGCGGATCCGTTCGCCCTTGAGCCGGACCTCGATCTCGTCCCAGTGCCGGCCGTGCTCGGTCAGCGCGTGGCGCAGCACCGGGTCGGCCTCGTGGATGCCGGCGAGCGTGCGGTCGGAGAACACCACGCCGAAGCCGAACGTGTCGTCGGCGCGGTTGCGCTCGAACACCGTGACCTCGGCCGACGGGTCGGCCCGGCGGATGAGGGTGGCGGCGAACAGCCCACCCGGCCCGCCCCCCGCGACGGCGACCCGCATCGTTCAGGCTTCTCGGACGGTCCGGGCCAGGCCCAGGGCCTCGAACACGGGGTCGTCGGAGTAGCGGAAGGCGTCGAGGCCGACGTCGGACCGCAGCTGCAGGGGCGTCCAGGACGGCACGCAGAACATGTCGCCCGTGCCGACCTCGTAGGTCTCGCTGCCCACCGTGACCACGCCCGAGCCCTCGAAGACCTGCCACACGGCGGAACCGGCGACCCGCACGGCGGCGGTGCGGCTACCGGGACGCAGCCGGTGCATCTCGCAGCGGATGGTGGAGAGGCAGTCGCCTGCGGTCGCCGGGTTGGTGAACCGGACCGCGGCATGCCCGGGCTCGACGACCCCGCCGTGCCCCTCGGCCTCCAGCTCGAGCTGGGCGGTGAGCGCGGCGTCGGTGTGCTCCCGGCGGTAGGCCATCAGGGGCGACGCCAGCCGGCTGCGCGGGGTGGGCGCGCCCACCGGGGTCAGGCCCGGGTGCCCCCACAGGCGCTCGTTGCGGGAGAACTGCGGCGTGGCCCGCGTGGCGAGCTCGTCGGGACCGAACTCGAAGAAGCCGGCGTCGATCGTGCGGACCAGCGGGATGTCCAGGCCGTCGATCCAGGCCATCGGGTGGTCGGTGGTGTTGTGGTGCTCGTGCCAGTGCATCCCGGGCGTGAGCAGCAGGTCACCGCGGCGCATCGCGACCGCGTCGCCGTCGACGTTGGTCCAGACGCCCTCGCCCTCGACGACGAACCGGAAGGCGGTCTGCACATGCCGGTGCGACGGGGCCTCCTCGCGGGGGCCGAGGTACTGGATCGCGGCCCACAGTGTGGGGGTCGCGTAGGGGGTGCCGGGCAGGCCGGGGTTGGCGAGCGCGATCGCGCGGCGCTCCCCGCCGCGGCCGACCGGCACCAGCTCGCCGGCCCGCTGCGCGAGCGGCAGCAGGGTGGACCAGCGCCACAGCATCGCAACCGCGTCGGAGCGGGGGCTGGTCGGCATCAACCCACCGATCTGTGTCCACAGTGGCTTCATGTGCGCGGCCTCGAACGCCGCGTACAGCTCGTCGAGTCGGCTCTGCTCCTCCGGAGTGATCTCCGGCAGGCGGGTGGAGGTCATGTGATCCTCTCCAGATTCCAGCGCCCGGGCGGTCTCAGCGGTGCTCGCCCGCGCGGCGTTGCGCCGCGTAGACGGCCGCCTCGGTGCGGCGGGCGAAGCCCAGCTTGTGCAGCAGCGAGGAAACGTAGTTCTTCACGGTCTTCTCGGCCAGGTACAGCTGCGTACCGATCTGCCGGTTGGTCAGCCCGTCGGCGATCAGGCCCAGGATGCGTCGTTCCTGCGGGCTCAGCGAGGCGTAGCGCGGATCCGGCGGCTCGTCGACCTGACGCAGCCGCTCCAGCACGAGCGCGGTGGCCTTCGGGTCCAGCAGCGACCCGCCGCCTGCGACGGTGCGCACGGCGCCCACCAGGTCCACCCCGGCGACCTGCTTGAGCAGGTACCCGGCCGCGCCGGCCATGATCGCGCCGAACAGCGCCTCGTCGTCGGAGTACGAGGTGAGCATCAGGCACACCGGCGGCGGCTCGATCGACGAGCGGATCTCCCGGCACACCTGCACGCCGTCGCCGTCGGGCAGCCGGACGTCGAGGATCGCCACGTCCGGACGCAAGGCGGGCACCCGGGCGAGTCCCTGGGCGGCCGTCGCGGCCTCGCCGACGACCGCGATGTCGTCCTGGGACGCCAGCAGCTGTGGGATGCCGCGCCGGACGTTCTCGTGGTCGTCGAGCAGGAAGTCGGAGATCGGCTCGGACGGTCGTCCTGGTGGTCGCCGGGAGCGTGGTGGTCGGTCTGTCCTTAGGCTC
>JBQTJE010000056.1:0-19683 GCA_052387455.1 Pseudonocardia sp. | reverse complement strand
CACCATCGACAGTTCGACGCAACAGAGGAACGAGATGCCCCCCAAGAAGCGGAAGCTCTCCGCGATCATCAAGCTCCAGATCAAGGCCGGTGCCGCCACGCCCGCGCCGCCCGTCGGGCCCGCGCTGGGCCAGCACGGGGTCAACATCATGGAGTTCTGCAAGGCCTACAACGCAGCCACGCAGGCGCAGGCAGGTGACATCGTCCCGGTCGAGATCTCGGTGTTCGAGGACCGCTCGTTCACCTTCGCCCTCAAGACCCCGCCCGCCGCGCGGCTGCTGCTCAAGGCGGCCGGTGTGGAGAAGGGCAGCGGCGAGCCGCACAAGACCAAGGTCGCGTCGGTGACGATGGACCAGGTCCGGCAGATCGCCGAGGTCAAGATGTCCGACCTCAACGCCAACGACGTCGACCAGGCCGCGAAGATCATCGCCGGCACAGCCCGGTCGATGGGAATCACCGTCAACGGCTGACCGTGGGGGACGGCGTCCCCACGGAGCAGAGATTCAGCCCCGGCGAAGCCGGGACACAGCAGTTGGGGGGGTAGTCGGGGGGCGAAGCCCCCCGACCGAGTGGGAGGGCCTGCGCGGCCCGCACCACGACCTGACGAGAGGAGTCAGTGATGAAGCGCAGCAAGATCTGGAAGAAGAACGCCGAGCTGGTCGACCGGGAGCGGCTCTACAGCCCGCTGGAGGCCGCCGACCTCGCGAAGAAGACCGCCGAGACGTCCAAGCAGGACGCCACGGTCGAGGTCGCGATGCGCCTTGGCGTCGATCCGCGCAAGGCCGACCAGATGGTCCGCGGCACCGTGAACCTGCCGCACGGAACCGGCAAGACCGCCCGCGTGATCGTCTTCGCCACCGGTGACAAGGCTGCCGAGGCCGAGGCCGCCGGGGCCGACGTCGTCGGCGCGGAGGACCTCATCGAGCGCATCCAGGGTGGGTGGCTGGAGTTCGACGCCGCGATCGCCGCACCGGACCAGATGGCGAAGGTCGGGCGCATCGCCCGCATCCTGGGCCCGCGTGGCCTGATGCCCAACCCGAAGACGGGCACCGTCACCCCGGACGTCACCAAGGCCGTCCAGGACATCAAGGGCGGAAAGATCAACTTCCGGGTCGACAAGCAGTCGAACCTGCACTTCGTCATCGGCAAGGCGTCGTTCCCCACCGAGAAGCTGGTGGAGAACTACGGCGCAGCGCTCGACGAAATCATGCGGGCGAAGCCGTCGGCGGCGAAGGGGCGGTACCTGAAGAAGGTCACCGTCTCCACGACGTCGGGCCCCGGCATCCCGGTCGACCCCAACCGCCTCCGTAACCTCCTGGTCGACGAGGCTCCTGCCGTCTGACCTGCACGTCCGAGCGGCCCCGCTGTCCACGTGACGGCGGGGCCGTTCTGCGTCCGGCCGCCGGGATGCGTTAGCTGCTAACATATGTTATCAGCTAACGTTTGGGGGTTGTCGTGGACGTCGTCATCGTGGGTGCCGGCCCCACCGGCCTGGCCACGGCGTGCGGCCTGCGTGCCGCGGGCGTCGACGTGCTGGTGGTCGACAAGGCGCCGAGCCCCGCGAGCACGTCGCGGGCGCTGGGACTCCAGCCTCGCGGCGCCGAGGTGCTCGACCGGCTCGGGGCCCTGGGCGAGCTGCCGGGGCGCTGCCTGCCGATCCGTCAGGTCGTCGTGTCGGTGGACAGCCGGGAACTGTCCCGGCTGCGGGTCGGCATGACCACGCCGCTGGTCAAGCGGCCGGGCCTGCTCGTCGCGCAGACCGAGATCGAGGACGCGCTGCGCCGCCGGTTCGCCGAGCTGGGCGGGCGCGTGGAGTGGGGGCGGGCCGTCTCCGGACTGGAGCCCGACTCGACCGGCGTCACGCTGCACACGGCCGCGGGTGCGCTGCGCGCCGATTGGGTGGTCGGCGCGGACGGGGCGCACAGCGCGGTGCGGCGCGCCGCCGGCATCGGGTTCCCCGGGGTGCCGCTGGTGGAGCGGTTCCTGCTCGCCGACGTCGACGCCGATCTCGGCCTGCCCCGCGACGCCGTCGCGGTGTGGTTGCGCGGCGACGAGATGCTCGGGGCGTTCCCGCTGCCCGACGACGGGGCGCAGCGACGGTGGCGGTTGATGGCCCCGTCGGCGGCGCCGGTCACTGACGTGCGGGCGGCGCTGGTCGCGATGCTGGAGTCGCACACCGGGCGGACCTCGGCCGTCGGTGACGCCGTCTGGACCTCGGAGTTCGCCATCCACCGCAGGCTCGCCGACACCTACCGGCGCGGGCGCGTGATGCTCGCGGGCGACGCCGCGCACGTCCACAGCCCGTTCGGTGGGCAGGGTCTGAACACCGGCATCGGGGACGCCGAGAACCTCGCGTGGAAGCTCGCCCTGGTGGTGCACGGCCGGGCCGGCGCGGCGCTGCTGGACACCTACGGCGCCGAGCGCCGCCCGGTCGCGGCCGAGGTGCTCGCCGCGACCAGCGGCCTCACCGGCGCCATGCTCGGCCGCAGTACCGTGGCCCGGTTGCTGCGCGACCACGTCGTCGTCCCGCTGCTCAACCGCCCGGTCGTGCAGCGTTTCGCGTGGGAGCGGGCCTCGCAGCTGCTGGTGAGCTACCGCGGGGGCCCGCTCGCGCCGCGGTCGTGGCCGGCGCGCGGGCCACGGCCCGGCGACCGGGTGCCCGACCTGGCCTGCCGTACCCCCGACGGCGAGGCGATGTCGCTGCACGCCGCGCTCGGCCCGTCGTGGGTCGTGCTCGCGCCCGGGGTCGCCGGCGCCCGCGTGGACGCCGGTGTGGACGCGTGTGTGGACGTGGCCCGGGCGGCACTCGGTCCGCTGGTCGCCGAGCTGCGCGGTGACGGCCGTGACGTCCTGCTGGTGCGACCGGACGCCCACCTGCTCTGGCGGGGCCGGTCGGCGGCGGGGCTGCGCGCGTCCCTGGACGGCGTGCTGGGGGCCGCGGCGGTCCGGCCGGTCGGGTGAGCCTGCGCGAGCGGCGCAAGGCCGCCACCCGCCGGGCGATCCAGGAGCAGGCGCTGCGCCTGTTCCTCGCCGACGGCTACGAGGCCACGACGGTCGAGCGCATCGCCGCGGCCGCGGGCGTTTCGCACATGACCTTCTTCCGGCACTTCCCGACGAAGGAATCGGTCGTCGAGGCCGACGACTACGACCCGGTGATCGCCGAGCTGATCCGCGGCCGCCCGTCGGGGGAGGCGCCGCTGGTGGCGGTCAGGGAGGCGCTGGTGGGGGCGTTGCGGGCGATGCCGGCCGAGGAGGTCGCGGCGGTGCTCGTACGCACCCGGCTGGTGCTGCGCACGCCGGCGTTGCGCGCGCGGATGGGGGAGAACCAGCGGGCGACGCAGCACCTGTTCGCCGAGGCGCTGGCGGAGCGGGAGAACGTCGACCCCGGCGATCTGCGGATCCAGGTGCTCGCCGGTGCGGCGCTGGCGGTGCTCACCGCCGCGCTGACGGTGTGGGTCGACGCGGCCGGCGGGCGGCCGCTCGCCGACGTCGTGGAGTCGGCCTTCACCGCGCTTGCCGGCTGAAGCCCGCCGCGGCCGCCGCCGGCCGCCCGCGGTCGAGGTGCGGGTCCTTTGCTCTGCGCACCTCTGCGCACCGGGTGCCGAGACTGCGCTGGTTCAGCTGCGGACCGGACAGGGCGCACGCTCGCCGACGTTGTGCGTATCGGTGCGCAGAGCAAGGCGCCCATGATCGGCGGTTGGGGACGGCGGACCGTGGTGGGTGCGGCTGCGCGTCCCGAAACGTCGATCATGGGGCGGGGGGCGTGCGGGGGGACGTGCGGGCACCCATGATCGGCGGTTGGGGACGGCGGACCGTGGTGGGTGCGGCTGCGCGTACCGAAACGTCGATCATGGGCGGTGGCGGTGGCGGTGGCGGTGGCGGTGGCGGTGGCGGTGACGGCGGCGGTGACGGCGGCGGTGACGGCGGCGGTGACGGCGGCGGTGACGGCGGCGGTGACGGGCAGCGGGGGCGGGCGGGGCGGGCGGGGCGGTCGGCGGGGCGGTCAGGCCCAGTCGGCGAGCACGGCCTCGACGTCCTCGGGATCGCCGGCGCGAGCCGGGACCTCCGTGACGGTGCGCGAGAACCGGGGGGCGGGCGCGGCCTGGGTGACGCCGTCGCGCTCGACGATCGTGGCGCGTGCGGCGAGATGCGGGTGCGCCGCCACCTCGCCGAACGCCAGCACCGGCGTGACGCAGGCGTCGGTGCCGTCGAACACGGCCGCCCACTCGTCGCGGGTGCGGCTCTCGAACGCCGCCGCGAACCGCTTGCGCAGCTCCGGCCAGCCCGCCTGGTCGTACTGGGCGGGAAGCTCGGCGGCGTCGACCCCCAGGCCGGCCAGCATCGCGGCGTAGAACTGCGGCTCCAGCGCGCCGACGGCGACGTGGCCCCCGCAGGCGCAGGTGTAGGTGTCGTAGAACGGGGCGTGGCCGTCGAGCAGGTTGACGTCGCGCTCGTCGCGCCAGTGCCCGTGCGCGAGCAGGCCCCAGACCATCTGCGCGAGCAGGCTCGCCCCGTCCACCATCGCCGCGTCGACGACCTGCCCCTGCCCGGACCGCTGCGCCTCCCACAGCGCCGCGAGCACGCCGATGACCAGCAGCATCGAGCCGCCACCGAAGTCGCCGACGAGGTTCAGCGGCGGCACCGGGCGCTGCCCCGCGCGGCCGATGGCGTGCAGCGCCCCCGTCAGCGAGATGTAGTTGATGTCGTGCCCGGCGCGCGCGGCCATCGGGCCGTCCTGGCCCCAGCCGGTCATCCGGCCGTAGACCAGGCGCGGGTTGCGGGCGTGGCAGTCGGACGGGCCCACGCCGAGGCGCTCGGTGACGCCGGGCCGGTAGCCCTCCAGCAGCACGTCGGCCCGCTCGACCAGCCGCAGCACGGCGTCCCGGCCGGCGGGGTCCTTGAGGTTGGCGGCGACGGTGCGCCGTCCGCGCAGGGTCGGATCGGGGCGCGAACCGTCGCCGAGCCGCAGCCCGCCGGGGCGGTCGATGCGGACGACGTCGGCGCCGAGGTCGGCGAGGATCATCGCGGCGTGCGGCCCCGGCCCGATCCCGCCCAGCTCGACGACCTTCAGCCCCGCCAGCGGTCCTGCACCCACGCATCCTCCTCGATCGTTCGGTCGGTCCAGCGGACTCTACGGCGGGCGCCGCTCAGGCCACGGCCACCGGCTCGGTGTCGGGCACGGTGACGCCGAGGTCGAGTGCCTGCCAGGCCGCGTCCAGCCGGGTGAGCGCGGGTTCGACGCGGTCGCGGCGCAGCGTGTAGGGCAGCCGCAGTCGCCGCTCGAACGCGCCGTCCACACCGAACCGCGGGCCCGCGGCGAGCAGCACGTCGTGGCGGCGCGCGAGGCCGGCCAGGCGGCTGGACACGGGGGCGCCGAGGTCGATCCACAGCGACAATCCGCCGCTGGGGCGCACCGCCCGCCAGTGCGGGAACCGTTCGCCGAGCCGGCCGAGCAGATGGTCGCGCGCGGCGGCGAGCTCGGCGCGCCGGGACCGGCCGATGATGTCGACGTCGGCGAGCAGGCGGGCGGTGACGAGCTGGTCCAGCACGGGGCTGCCGAGGTCGATGCAGGCCCGCAGCGCCGCGAGCCGCCGGACCGTCGCCGCCGACGAGCGGATCCAACCGACCCGCAGCCCGCCCCAGAAGACCTTGCTGGCCGAGCCGACGGTGAGCACCAGCGAGGAGTCGACGGCGCCGTGCGCGGCCACCGGCGAAGCGGCCTCGCCGTCGAGGGCCACCTCGGCCACGGTCTCGTCCACCAGCAGCGGAGTGCCGGTGCGCCGGGCGAGGTCCACGAGCCGCGCGCGCCCGGCGTCGTCGAGGCGGGCGCCGGTGGGGTTGTGGTGGTCGGGGACGACGTAGGCCAGCCGCGGAGCGGTGTCGCGGACGGCCGCGGTGAACAGGTCGAGGTCCCACGCGTCCGGGCCGACGATGTCGTGTCCCAGCGGTACCGGCACGGGCCGTGCCCCGCGGGTGCGGACGGCGTCCAGTGCGTTGGGGTAGGTGGGGTGCTCGACCAGTACGCGGTGGCCGGGGCCGGCCAGTGCGGCCAGGCCCAGCGTGATCGCCTGCATCCCGCCGCTGGTGACGAGCACCTGATCGGCGGTGGTGGGCAGGCCGCGGGCGCGGAACCGCTCGGCCACCGCCTCCCGCAGCACGGGCAGTCCGAGCAGGTCGTAGCCGTGGCCGCCGAGGTGGGCGTCGAGGTCGTGGACGGCGGCGGCGGTGGCGGCGCGCAGCTGCGGCGGTGCCGGCAGGGCGGCGTAGGCGAGGTCGACGAGCGCGGTGTCGCCGTGCGGGGAGAACGGGGAGAACGCCGGGGTGGGGGCGTCGTCGGGGGCCTGGGTCCAGCTCCCGGCACCGCGGCGGCTGCGCAGCACGCCTGCCTCGCGCAGCGACTCGTAGGCGGCGGCGACGGTGGTGCGGCTGACGTCGAGGGTGTCGGCGAGCTCGCGCTCCGCGGGCACGCGGGTGTGCAGCGGCAGTCGGCCGTCGAGGACGAGCAGCCGCACCCGGTCGGCCAGCGCTGCGGCGAGGCGGCGGCCGTCGGGAGGGCGCCAGTCGCCGAGCAGGCGGGCGAAGCTGCGCGCACCGATGCGGCGGTGAAGATCGTCAGACGGCATGAAGGAGCCACCTCTACTGAATTGGCCTTGGCAGACCGGACCAATAGTAGTCACACTTGCACCATGGACGTCTCGTTCTGGCTCGTCGTCCTGCTCGTCGTCCTGGCTGCGACGGCCCCCCGTTACGGGGCGGACAGCCGCGGCGCGGCGCGCATCGGCGAACCCGATCCCCCGTACCGGCCACGGCACACCCCGGCAGGTGATCTCGCGGCGCTGCGCCGACTCCTCGCCCGGTGGCTCACGGGACCAGCTCCCACTGACCGCGGGTGAACACCTCCGTGGGGCGGCCACCGTCGTCGCGCGTCGCGGCCACGTAGGCGTACCGACCCGGCTGCCACGCCTCGTGGCCCGCGACCCGGGCGAGCTGGCCCGTCGCCCACTGCTGCCAGTCGCCCGGCGCGACCGGGACCGGCTCCGGCGGGTCGCACCTGATCTCGGTGAACGGGTGGAAGTTGCCGGTCAGTCCCATCGTCGACGACACGTCGAGCCACACCGCATCCATCGACGGAGTATCGATGTCCCCCCGAACGGCCGCGTGCTCCGCCACCCGTTCGGGCTAGGCGTTGAGTAGGTCCTTGCGCCCCGAGGCCTCCAGCCGCGCCCGGTACGGGCCGAACAGCCCTTTCGCCAGGGGCAGGACCTTGAGCAGCTTCGCGACCGGGCCCTTCGCGCGCACGACGCCCTTCGCGAGCGCCACCGGCAGCACGACCTTGCCCAGCCAGAACCGGTTGCCGGTGTCGGCGGTCATGAACAGCTCGACGTTCGGGTCCGGGCCGTTGCCGGCGCCGGTGTGGATCTGCGCGGCAGGCATGTTGACGGTGAGCACGGCGTCCGGATCGGTGTAGTGCACCCGCAGGATCACCCCGGACGGGCGCAGCTTGGCCACCAGCTCCTCGTCCTCCAGCCCGTGCCGGAACACCCCGCCCAGGTAGTCGTACACCTCGGCCTCGTCGCTGAACACCGCCACGTCATCCTCCAAGTTCGGTTGCCGCGCAGTCTGCCCCGCCCACCCCCACCCGGACGACACCCCGAACGGGCCACATCCGGCCCCCGCGGGCCACTCCGCGGTCGCCGTGCCCGTACAGCACTTAGTGACCTAAATGCTGTTCGAGAGGGCCGAAAACAGCATCCAGGTCACTAAGTGCGGGTTCGGGGCTCAGGGCGGCGGGTCGTCCAGTAGGCCGTAGTGGCCGGCTAGGGCGGCGGCTTCTGTGCGGTTTGCTGCGCCCAGCTTGTGTAGCAGTGTCGCGATCATGCGCTTCGCGGTGCGCTCGCTGACGAGCATCGGCCGCGCGATCTCGCTGGTCTCCAGGCCGCGGGCGAGCAGCGTCCACAGTTCCAGATCCCGCTCGCCCAGCGGCACCGGCGGGGCGGCGCGGGTCGCGGCGGCCAGCAGCGCGTCGAGGAGGTCGGCGCGGACCACGCGCACCCCCGCGGCGATCGCGAGCAACGGCGCGACCAGGACGTCGGGGTCGGCGGACTTGCCGAGGAAACCCGCCGCGCCCGCCCGCAGCGCGGCCGCGGCCAGCATGAGGTCCTCGGTACCCGAGAGCGCCAGCACGTTGGTGCGGGGGTAGGCCGTGCTGATCCGCCGGATCGTCTCGACCCCGCCCAGCGGCGGCAGCGCGAGGTCGACGATGGCGATGTCGGCGCCCTCCCGGCCGACGAGCGCGACGGCCCCCTCGCCCGTGGTCGTCGACCCGGCTACGACGAACCTGTCACCCGCCCGCGACTCCAGCAGCAGGGCGAGACCCTGGGCGAACAGGGCGTGGTCGTCCACGATGACCACGACGTGACGGCCGTCCCGCACACCGCAGGATGCTAGGGGGTCCGATGGGCAGTCTGACGGGGGAGGAGCGCACGGCGGCGGTCATCCGGGTGCTGGTCGTCCTGGCCGTCGGGCTCGCGCTGCTGATCGGGCCGGAGCTCGCCCGGGGCCGGGTGACCGCGGCGACGGCGCTCGTGGCGGGGGCGCTGGCCTACTCGGTCGTGGTCGTCGTGCTGGAGTGGCGCGACCGGCGGCTGCGGCCGTCCTGGCTGATCACGACGGTCGACGCGGCGCTCGCGCTGGCGGCCTGCGCACTCACCGGCGCCGCCGAGAGCATCATGGTGGCCACGTTGCCGCTGGTTGTGATCGCCGCGGGCGTGCGGGGCGGCACGGTCCCCGGCCGGCTCGCGTCCGTCGGGGTCGGGGCGGCGTTCACGGTGGTGGCGGTGCTGGCCTCCGACGACGCCGTGCCGCTCGCGCAGCGCTGGCTCGCCGGCGCGTGGTGGACCGGTTTCCTCGTCGCGATCGCCGTGCTCGTCGGGGTGCTGGTGCGCACGCTCGAACGCCAGCTCGACGCCGCCGCCGCCGTCCGGACGCAGCTCGCGGCGCAGGACGCGCGCATCGACGGGGTGCGGGTGGTGCTGCACGAGTTCCGCACGCCGGTGGCGTCGCTGACCGCGCTCACCACCGACCTCGCCGCCGACCGCCTCCACGGTGCCGCCCGCCCGGCCGCGGTCGGGCTGCTCGCCGAGCACGCCGTGCACCTGCGCGACATGCTCGACGGCCTCGCCGACGTCGCGATCCGCGACGGCAGCCCGCTGGGCCGGGTGCGCGAGCGGCCCGTGCCGCTGGCCGAGCTGGCCGAGGCGGTGCTCGACGCCGCCGGGGTGGCGCCGCAGCGGCGCCGCGCGGTCGTCGACCCGCCGGATGCCACCGTGTGCTGCGACCCGCAGCGGCTGCGCCGGGTGCTCACCAACCTCGCCGAGAACGCCGCCCGGCACAGCGGCGCCGCGCCCGTCGAGCTGGACCTGCGCCACGCCGACGAGCGGCTGGTCGTCCAGGTGCGCGACCGGGGCCCCGGTCTCCCGCCCGGCCAGCAGGGGCTCGTGACGGCGAAGGGCGTGGCGGTCGGTGAACGGGCCGGCACCGCGGGGCTCGGCCTGTGGATCGTCGACCAGATCGTGACCGCCATGGGTGGGACCCTCGCGCTGCTGCCGCGTGACGGCGGCGGCCTCGTCGCGAGCCTGGAGCTGCCGGTGCCCGGCCGGGATCAGAGCGGCGGCAGCACGTAGACGTAGAGCAGGTTGGTCACGCCGCCACCCGTGGCGGTCACGACGTGCAGCCCGCGCGTGGATGCTGCCGGGATGGCTACGTTCGTGGAGACGTTGCCCGCGCCGTCCGCGGCCACGGTCGCCAGCGTCAGCGCCGGGTCGTCGTAGGTGATCGTCACCCGCGTGCCGGGCGGGAACCCGCGGCCGGCGACGGCCACCGGGTCGCCGGGGCGCAGCAGCGGCGGCAGCTGCGGGATGACGACGTCCGGGCTGCCGGGCACGCGCACGATCGTCACACCGCCGCGCAGGTCCACCAGGATGATCGCGCCGATCGGCGCGGTGGGGGTGATCACCACGATCGTCGTCGGGCTGAAGCCCGGCCACGGCGTGCCGGCGAAGCGGGTGCCGTCGCCGCCGGTCCGCACCGACCGGGGCCGGTCCAGCGGGTTGCCCGACCCGCAGCGCACCCGTGGCTGCCCGCCCGCGTCGACGAGCACCACCGTGCCCGTCTCCAGCACCGCCTGGGTCGGGACGGCGCGCCCGCCCCGGAAGCCGATGCTCGTCACGCGCGTGTCGACGCGCAGAACCACCGGTGTGAGCCCGGTGAGGAACGCGCGGATGCCGCCGGGCGCGATGCCGAGGGCCTCGGTCCACGGCCCGGCCCGATCGGGCGTCGTCTCCAGGTAGCCGATGATCTGCGCGGTGTTGCACAGCGTCTGGTTCTCCACGCCCCCGTAGAGGCCGGGGGTGGTGCCGGCGACGGCCGGGACGCCCTGCCCACCTGCCGGGCGGGCCACCTGCGGCAGCGCCACCTTCGGGCCCGGGGGTGCAGCGGTCACCGTGCCGCCGCCGAAGAACGGGTCGAGGCCGGGGGACGCGGCCGGGTCCAGGAACACCTCGCCGGCCTGCGCCTGCTGGCAGGAGGCGAACAGGCCGAAGCCGGCGACCGCGAGGCCG
Source organism: Pseudonocardia sp. (assembly GCA_052387455.1). Taxonomy (GTDB): domain Bacteria; phylum Actinomycetota; class Actinomycetes; order Mycobacteriales; family Pseudonocardiaceae; genus Pseudonocardia. The sequence goes on along the minus strand of JBQTJE010000056.1, from coordinate 9,065 downwards.
GCGACCATCAGCACGACGCTGACGACCCGGCGGACGGGGAACCGCCGGGTCGGTGGCGGGTGGGGTTGGGTCAGGGTCATCTCAGGGGTTCGTCCATGAGCTCGCGGAGCTGGTCGTTGCGGCCGCGGCCGTGCATATCCTGCCGGTCCAGCGCCGCATCTGCCTGGTCGGGGGCTGCCGGGTCGGACGCTGACGGCGTGTCCTGTGCGGCGGACCCGTTCGACGTGGTCGTCTCGGCTGCGGTCGGCTGGTCTGCTGTCGGCTGTTCCGCGGGAGTTTCCGCGGGCGTTTCCGCCGCCGGGGCATCCGCCGCCGGGGCTTGGGCTGCCGTCGCTGCGGCTGCCGCCGGCTCGGCGACGGTGTCCGGCGGAGCGGGGGCAGCGGATCCGGCGGGGGCGGTGGGTTCGGCGGCCGGGAGGTCGGCCGGAGCGTCGGCGGCCGGGAGGTCGGCCGGGCCGGAGCTCAGGTCGATCGTCCCCGTGCTCGGCGCAGCGGGTGGCTCGGAGGGCAGCTCGGCGGGGACCGGGTTCACGCTCGCCAGCGTGTTCTGCCGGGCCAGGTCGGCCGCGTCGACCGCGTCCCGGACGCCGACGGCGTCCATGGCGAGGTCCATCAGCTCGGCGGCGGGCGCCGGTGCCGGGTGCGGCGCGGGCCACGGAGGCGCCCCCGCGACGGCGCCACCGAACCCGGCGAGCGCGGCCACCCCGGCCGGTCCGGCGGCGCCCACCGGGATCGGGATCGTCGACTCGCCGAATGCCGGGGCGGTGCCGTGTCCGGGCGTGGTGGCGTATCCGGGCGCGGTCGGGACCGGTTGGGGCCGGCGCGCGGTCGCGCCGAGCCCGGCGGCGGCCGCGGCGGCGACGAGGCCGCCCGCGATGAGCGTCCACGGCGGCATGTCGGCCGGTCCGGCGGGCGTGCTCACCGCGGCGGGGGCGACCTCGGCGGAGGTGGGCGGCGGCAGCAGCTCACCCGACCCGCGGCTGGTGGCGGTGAGGTCGAGCGCCCCGGCCGGGGCAGCGGCGTCGGCGGGGACGAAACCCTCGGGCGGCGCCACCGGCCGCGGCTGGGCGCGCGGTCGCGCGGGGGCGGCGGGCAGCGGCTGTGCCGGAACGACGATCACAGTCTCCGGCGGGGTGACCGGCGCGGGGTCGTGGGTGGCGTCCGAGCCGCCGCAGCACCCGCCGCTGTCCCCGCTGCCGTGCCCGTCGCCGTCGTTCTGGGGTGGGTCCGGGCTGTGCGTCGGCTCGGGTTCGTAGACGTTCACGCAGCCGCCGGGCGGGCAGCCGCCGGAGTCGCCGTCGTGGTCGGGGCTCGCCCCGGCCGGCGCGGCGACCACGAGGAGCCAGGTCACGGCCAGCAGCACGGTGGCTGCGGCGGTGCGGATCGCCGTCGCGGATTTCATCGAGACCTCCGCAGTGTGGGGGCGGTGCCCGGGACTGCGGCCACCGGGGCGGCGTCACGTTAGCGCGATCGGGTGACGTCCTCAATGGATCTGCGCCGGACGGGCGTCGCGCGCCTGTCCGGTCCTCCGTGTTCACCTGCGCGGCGTAGCGAAACGTGCCGAAACGACGGACTCGCCGTGCCGAAACGACGGACTCGCCGTGCCGGGGACGCGGACTCGCCGTGCCGGGGACGCGGACTCGCCGGTGGCACGCGCGGGCCACGGCGGGCGCGGGTGGGCCGGTGCGGGGTTCGGGCGGCACCAGGCACGATGCCGCCCATGAGGACCACTGCTGCGGTGTTGTGGGAGCTGGGCGGCAAGTGGGAGGTCGAGGAGGTCGAGCTCGACCCGCCCGGCCCCGGTGAGGTGCTGGTGGAGCTGGCGGCCAGCGGGCTGTGCCACTCCGACGAGCACCTCGTGACCGGCGACCTGCCCGTCGCCTACCCCATGGTCGGCGGCCACGAGGGCGCCGGGCGGGTCGCCGAGGTGGGCGCGGGGGTCACCGAGGTCGAGGTCGGCGATCCCGTCGTCCTGACGTTCCTGCCCAGCTGCGGGCGGTGTTCCTACTGCGTGCGCGGCTACACCGCGCTGTGCGACGACGGCTACGCGGCGACGTTGGGCCCGCAGCTCGACGGCACCTACCGGTTCCACGCCCGCGGCGAGGACGTCGGCCAGATGTGCCTGCTCGGCACGTTCGCGCAGCACACGGTCGTCCCGGTCAAGTCCGTCGTGAAGATCGACGAGGGCATCCCGCTGGAGCTGGCGGCGCTGGTCGGCTGCGGGGTCACCACCGGCTTCGGGTCGGCGGTCCGCACCGCGGGCCTGGAGCCCGGCGACACGGCCGTGGTGATCGGCATCGGCGGCGTCGGGGCCAACGCGGTGCAGGGTGCGAAGCTCGCCGGCTGCCGCTACGTGGTGGCCGTCGATCCGGTGGAGTTCAAGCGCGACAAGGCCAGGGAGCTGGGTGCCACGCACGTCGCGGCAAGCATGAGCGAGGCGTGGGAGACCGTCAGCGAGCTCACCCGCGGGCGCCTGGCCGAGGCCGCCATCCTGACCACCGACCTCGCCGAGGGCGCGCACCTGCAGCCCGCGCTGCAGCTCGTGGGCAAGAAGGGCCGCGTGGTCGTCACCGCGCTGGGCCGGCCGGACGAGGACACGGCGAGCCTGTCGCTACTGGAGCTGACCCTCTACGAGAAGCAGGTCCGCGGCGCGCTCTACGGCAGCTCCAACGCCCAGCACGACGTGCCGCGGTTGCTGGAGATGCACCGGCTGGGTCAGCTCAAGCTCGCGGAGCTGGTGACCAGGACATACTCCCTGGAGCAGATCAACACCGGGTACGAGGACATGCGCGAGGGCCGCAACATCCGCGGCCTGATCACCTTCGGGGGGCTCCGCCCCCCGAACACCCCCCGAGAGCAAAGGCAGATCGGATGACCAGGAGCATCGAGCACGGCAAGCGCACGGGTTTCGCCAGCCTGAGCAAGGGCGGGCTGAAGTTCGACTCGTTCCCGATGCGGCTGTTCGCCAAGGGCAACGCGAAGCACTGGAACCCGGCCGACCTCGACTTCACCCAGGACGCCCGCGACTTCGCCGCGATGACCGACCTGGAACGCCACTGGACGTGCATGCTCGCCGCCCAGTTCATGGCGGGTGAGGAGTCGGTGACCCAGGACCTGCAGCCGTTCGTCGCCGCGATGGCCGCCGAGGGCCGGTTGGCCGACGAGATGTACCTGACCCAGTTCGTCTTCGAGGAGGCCAAGCACGCCGAGGGCTTCCGTCGCTGGTTCGACGCCCTGGGGCTCACGGGCGACCTGCACGAGTTCGTCGACTTCAACGACGCCTACGTCCAGATCTTCACCCGCGAACTGCCGGAGAGCCTCTACGCACTGCACGACGACCCGTCGCCGCGCAACCAGATCCGCGCCTCGGTGACCTACAACCACATCGTCGAGGGCACGCTCGCGCTCACCGGCTACTTCGCCTGGGCCAAGGTCTGCGCCAGCCGCGGCATCCTCCCCGGCATGCAGAAGCTGATCAAGCACATCGGCGACGACGAGCGCCGCCACATGGCGTGGGGCACGTTCACCTGCCGCCGCCACGTCGCCGCCGACGACACCCTGTGGGACGCCGTCGACGAGCGGATGCAGGAACTGCTCGTGCCGACGATGAGCCTGCTCACCGAGAACTTCGAGTACCACGGCGACGAGCCCCCCTTCGCCATCCGGCTCGACGAATTGGCCGAGTACGCCATGGACAAGATCGACCGCAGGCTCGGCGCCATCGAGTCCGCGCGCGGCCGTCCCGTCCTGGAGATCGACATCGACGCCTCGCCCGAGGTGCTGGAGGAGCGCTTCCACGTCGAGGACCAGGCCGCCCTCGTCGCCGCGGCGGCCTGAGCGGCCCGGGCCCGCCGGTCACCGGATGTTGCGGATGACCGACATCGCGGTCGAGTGCCGCAGCCCCTGGAGTTGGCTCAGCAGCGCGGTGACCTCGGCCCGCTGCTGTTGCTTCTTCTGCAGCAGGTAGCGGGCCCGGTCCTTCGGTTCCATCAGGGCGAGCATCGCCTGCACCTGCGGGGTGAGCACGCCGGCGATCGCGTCGCCGATGGTGTCGCCGGTGGGAGTCGGGACCTCGGACGTGCGCAGTAGGCGGACGAGCTGTTCGACGTCCTCGGCGGCGCCCGCGGGCCGGTCACGCTCGACGACGGCGCGCACGTGCGGCAGCAGTCCCTGCCATCGCTGCCAGGTCTCGCCGCCGGGCCGGGGGTCCTCCGGCGCGGCCGCACGCACGACCCGGGCCGCGCACGCCGGCCAGTCCGGGTCGCTCTCGGTGGTGCGGCCGCGCAGCAGCGCCGCCGGCACCCTGTGCAGCTCGACGGCGCCCTGGATCCGTGCGATGCCGCGGATGCCGAGCACCGCCCGGCATCGGGCAAGGCGCAACGGGTCGGCGGCGGCCTCGGCGAGCGGGGCGGGAAGCAGCTGCGGGTGCGACGTCAGGATGGTGAGCGGCACGGGTTCCGGCGCGAGCCAGGCGACCAGCGTGACGAGCTGGAGCGCCGCGAGGTCGTCCGTCGCCAGCCGGTCGAACGCGACGGTCCACGACGCGGCCAGCGGCGATCCCGCGCCACCGGTGGCCAGCGCGAGTGCCTCCGCCGCGCAGTCCCGGTACATCGCCAGGAACCCGGCGGCCGGCAGGCCGGCGGCCAGGATCGCGTTCGCCGCCTGGTGCAGCGCCATCGGCAGGTCGCCGAGCTCTTCGGCCAGCTCGTCCGCGTCAGCCTCCCCGAGACCGGGCAGGCACCGGCCGAGCAGGTCGCGCGACTCCGCCCGCTCGAACGGCCCGACGGCCAGCGTCGCGGTCGCCCCCGCCCAGCCGTGCTGGCCGTCACCGATGACCAGGACGTGCCCGGGTCCGGACGGGAGGAGGTCGCGCACGCTGTCGGACGGCCCGTCGATGTCGAACACCACCAACCACCGGCCGGTGCGTCGCAGGTACTCATGGACCTGGGCGAACGCCACATCGGCCGGCGCGTCCGCCGGTCGCGATCGGCATTGAACCGCAGCTCGGCGACCGCCCGGAAGTGCAGCCGCGCCACCCGTCCCGCGCCGCGCCCACGTCCGGACGTCGGCGCGGCGCGGTGGCGTGGGCGCCGTGCCGTGGAGTGGGGCAGCGGCCTGAGCGGCGTAGGACGGCTCGCCGTTACCGCCGGCACGGTGCGGCCCGCCCAGGATCTGCGGATCGTCCATCTCACGCCGACGGATCGTCCGCAGCTGGGTACCGAATCGTCCAGCAAGATGGCAGTATCTGGCGGGTGAGCAGCGGCGGAGCGATGTCGGACGCGGCAGTCGTACGGCGCGACCTGCTCGGTCCGGTGAGTGCCGCACTGCTCGACACCCGCGTCGTCGGCGTCGTCGGGCCGCGGCAGGCAGGCAAGTCGACCCTCGTCCAGCAGATCGTCACCGAGCGACCCGGTGCGACCTATGCCTCGTTGGACGACCCGGCCGTCCGCGCCCTGGCGCAGGACGATCCGACCGGCTTCGTCGAGGGCAGACCGGGCCTGTTCGCGATCGACGAGGTGCAGCGGGTGCCCGAGCTCATGCTCGCGATCAAGGCCAGCGTCGACCGCGACCAGCGACCGGGCCGGTTCATCGTCACCGGCAGCTCGCAGCTCAGCGCGAACCGGGCCGTGTCGGAGACGCTCGCCGGGCGCATCGAGCGACACACCCTGTGGCCGTTCAGCCAGGGCGAGCTGCACGGCCGTCCGCCGTGCCTGTTCGACAACCTCGTCTCGGGGGAGCTGCCGGTGGGTCATCGCTCGACGCTGACCAAGCGTGAGTACCTGGAGCGAGCCGTCGCGGGTGGGTTCCCGGAGGCGGTCCGCCGGGTCGACGTCGGGCGGCGTCGAGCGTGGTTCCGAGCGTTCGTCGAGACGGTGATCGAGCGCGAGGCGCCGGGCATCTCGGCATCCCCGCGAACCGCCGACCTCCCTCGGCTGCTCCGACTCGTCAGCGCTCGCCACGCCGGTCTGCTGAACGTCAGCGATCTGGCTGCCGATGCCCAGCTGCCGAGGACCAGCGTCCTGCGCTACCTCGACGTCCTGGAGGCGGTCTTCCTCACCGTGCGGATCCCGGCGTGGTCGCCCAACTTCAGCCAACGGGAGGTCCGCGCACCCAAGATCTTCCTGACCGATCCGGGGCTGGCCGCGGCGCTGAGCCGGGCGGACGTGAGCGCGCTGCTGCTGCCCGAGGTCGCGCGAGGCGCCGACGGTGCGCTTCTGGAGGGCTTCGTGCTCGCCGAGGTGCTACGGCAGGCAGCGGCCGCCCCGGACGCCCCGACGGTCAGCCACTTCCGGGACCGCAGCGGAAGCGAGGTCGATCTCCTGCTTGAGGTGCCCGACGGCCGGATCGTCGCGATCGAGGTAAAGGCGGGAACCGGCGTCAGCGCGTCGGCGGCCCGGCACCTGACCGGCCTGCGGGATCGGCTCGGCTCCCGGTTCCTGGCCGGCCTCGTGCTGCACACCGGGCCCGAAGCGATGCTGCTCGGCGACCGTATCGCGGGTGCCCCGCTCGACGTTCTGTGGAACTGGGGTCGGTGACCCCGCCCGAGGCGAGCGACGAGGAGATCGACGCGGCCGTCCTCGACCACGACCGGTCATCCACCGGAACCGGTGAGTAACCGCCGTCACCGCACCTCGTTGGCCCTGTGAACGGTCCCAGGGACGCGCCGCTCCCCAGCACGCGCGTCCGGGCCGTACCTCAGTGGAGTGCAGGAGGCGCCGGTGGCCGGGGTCGAGGTCGTCGTCGAGGGGCTGTCGAAGTCCTTCGGTCGGGCGAACATCTGGTCGGACGTGACGCTGACGCTGCCGCCTGGCGAGGTCAGCGTGCTGCTGGGCCCGTCGGGGACGGGCAAGTCGGTGTTCCTGAAGTGCCTCATCGGGCTGCTCAAGCCGGAGCAGGGCAGCATCTTCATCCACGACACCGACCTGGTCCGGACCAGCGAGAGCCGCCTGTACGAGCTGCGCAAGTTGTTCGGGGTGCTGTTCCAGGACGGCGCGCTGTTCGGGTCGATGAACCTCTACGACAACATCGCGTTCCCGCTGCGCGAGCACACCCGCAAGTCCGAGTCGCAGATCAACGACATCGTCGCGGAGAAGATGTCGATGGTTGGCCTCACCGGGGACGAGAAGAAGCTGCCGGGCGAGATCTCCGGCGGGATGCGCAAGCGGGCGGGCCTGGCCAGAGCGCTGGTGCTGGAGCCGGAGATCATCCTGTTCGACGAGCCCGACTCGGGCCTCGACCCGGTGCGCACGGCCTACCTCAACCAGCTGATCATCGACCTGAACGCGCAGACGGACTCGACATTCCTGATCGTCACCCACGACATCAACACCGCGCAGACCGTGCCGGACAACATCGGCATGCTCTACCGCAAGCACCTGGCGATGTTCGGCCCGCGGGAGGTGCTGCTGACCAGCGACGAGCCGGTGGTCAGCCAGTTCCTCAACGGGCGCCGCCAGGGCCCGATCGGCATGTCGGAGGAGAAGGACACCGCGCAGGCGCAGCGGGAGATGGCCGAGGCCGGCGAGCTCAAGGGACTGCCCGCGATGAAGCCGCAGCTGGAAGCGTCCCCGGGGATGCCGGAACGGCGCGCGGTGGCGCGGCGCCGGGAGCGGGTGACGGGCCTGCTGCCCTCGCTCTCCCCGGCGGCGCAACAGGCCATCCGGGAGTCCTACGGCTCGCAGCCCGTTCCCGGCGGTCAGCCCGTCCCGAGTGGGCCGCCCGCCCCGAGCGACGCCACCCGCCCGCTCAACGTCGTCCCCCCGACGAGCTGACGTGACCGTCACCGATCCCGGGCCCCTCTCCCGGCTGCTCACCCCCGTCGGGCGCCTGTTCGCGCTCGGCGCCGACGTCCTGCGCCTGACGTTCACCCCGCCGGTCCAGATCCGCGAGTACATCGAGCAGACCTGGTTCGTCACGAAGGTCTCGGCGTTGCCGACGGCGTTGTTCACGATCCCGTTCGGCGCGACGATCGCGCTGCTGCTCGCCGACCTCACCCGCCAGTTCGGTGCGCAGAGCCAGACCGGCGCGGGAGCGGTGCTGGCGATCGTCCAGCAGGCGGCGCCGATCGTCACGGCCCTGCTCCTCGCGGGCGCCGGGGGGAGCGCGGTCTGCGCCGACCTCGGAGCCCGCACCATCCGCGAGGAGATCGCCGCGATGGAGGTGCTGGGCATCTCCCCGATCCAGCGCCTCGTGGTGCCCAGGGTGCTGGCCATGACGGTGACCGCGCTGGTGCTCAACGGGCTCGCGACCGTGGTCGGAGTGGGCGGTGGCTACTTCTTCAACGTCATCGTCCAGGGCGGCACCCCGGGCGCCTACATCGCGAGCTTCTCGGCGATCGCGCAGGTCTCCGACATCGTCGTGAGCGAGTTCAAGGCCGCGCTGTTCGGCTTCACGGCAGGTGTCGTGGCGTGCTTCCGCGGGCTCAACCCACCACCGGGCCCCAAGGGCGTCGGCGACGCGGTCAACCAGGCCGTCGTGATCTCGTTCATCCTCGTGTTCCTGATCAACCTGGTGCTCACCGCGCTGTACCTCGAGCTCGTGCCGCCGAAGGGGTCCTGAGATGGCCACCTCGGGCGGGCGGGCCGCATCGCGCCTGCTGACCGGACCGCTCGACCAGCTGGCGGTGCTGGGCGACCAGCTCTCGCTCTACGTGAGGGCGATCCTCTGGATCCCGCGCACCCTGCGCCGCTACCGCGCCGAGATCGCCCGGCTGCTGGCCGAGGTGAGCTTCGGGTCCGGCGCGTTGATCGTCGTACTGGGCACGGCGGGGGTGATGCTGTCGCTGTCGCTGTTCGTCGGCAGCCTGGTGGGCATCCAGGGATTCCGGGCGCTCGACTCGCTCGGTGTGGAGGCCCTGACCGGCTTCATCACCGCGTACTTCAACACCCGCGACATCGCGCCGCTGGTCGCCGCGGCGGCGCTGACCGCCACGCTGGGCGCCGGGTTCACCGCGCAGCTGGGCGCCATGCGGTTCTCCGTGGAGATAGACGCGCTGGAGGTCATGGGGGTGCCCAGCGTGCCGTACCTGATCACCACCCGTGTCATCGCGGGCGTCGTCGCGATCA